>JAIRQC010000068.1 GCA_031256675.1 Rikenellaceae bacterium | reverse complement strand
GACAGCTCCCCCGTCTGGGTGATAAATGCAAAGCCCCGCACACCTACGAAGTCGCCGATGTCCAGCAGCTTCTTGAACACGGTGTTATAGAATGTCGTATCCTCCGGCGGGCACACATCGTCGCGCTTGATGTAGACCTGGATCCGTCCCGTATGGTCCTGCAACTCGAAGAACGACGCGCTGCCCATGATTCTCCGACCCATGATCCGTCCGGCCAGCGACACATCGCCGAAATTTCCCCTTGCCGCGTCATATTCGGAGGCGATCTGTGCCGCCGTAGCCGTAACGTCATACCTTTCTGCAGGGTAGGGCTCGACGCCCAGCTCCCTCAACTGTTGCAGCGAAGCCCTGCGGATGATCTCCTGCTCGCCAAGTTCGATATTGCTCATAATTAATAGTTTTGTATCCAGCAACTGTATATGTTCGCCCCGGGCGCGCCTCTCTTTTTGCGGTGAGGCTCTCTTCCGCCGCGCGAAAGCAGCCCTGCGCATGGCGCGGCTGCAGACTTGCCGGCCTCTGCGGGGCCGAATATCCCTGTACCCTAAAACAGCGTCCCGGCCGTCTCCGGCGGCGTTATGCCGAGGTGGGAATAGGCCAACGCCGTGGCTTCGCGACCGCGGGGGGTACGTTTGATGAAGCCCTCCTTGATCAGGAACGGTTCGTAGACCTCCTCGATCGTGCCGGCCTCCTCGCCGACGGCTGTCGCGACGGTGCCCAACCCTACCGGGCCGCCGTTGAACTTGCCGATTATCGTATTGAGTATCCTGTTGTCCATCTTGTCGAGACCGCGGGCGTCGATGTTGAGGGCGGAGAGGGCCGTGCGGGTTATGGGCAGGTCGATGCGTCCCTCGCCCTTGACCATCGCGAAGTCGCGCACACGGCGCAGCAGCGCGTTGCAGATACGTGGCGTGCCGCGGCTGCGCATGGCTATCTCGGCGGCTGCGTTGTCGTCGACGCCGATGTCGAGAATTGCGGCGGAACGCTTGACGATCAGCGACAGGGTTGCGCTGTCGTAGTACTCGAGGTGGCACTGGATGCCGAAGCGCGCCCTTAACGGGGAGGTGAGCAGGCCGCTGCGGGTGGTGGCCCCGATGAGGGTGAAGGGGTTGAGGTTGATCTGTATGGAGCGCGCGCTGGGCCCCTTGTCGAGCACGATGTCGATGCGGTAGTCCTCCATTGCCGAGTAGAGGTACTCTTCGACGATGGGGCTCAGGCGGTGGATCTCGTCGATGAACAGCACGTCGCCCGCTTCGAGGCCGGTGAGCAGCCCCGCCAGGTCGCCCGGCTTGTCGAGCACAGGGCCGGAGGTCATGCGGAGCTTGGAGCCCATCTCGTTGCTGACGATATGGGCGAGGGTGGTCTTGCCCAGGCCCGGAGGACCGTGCAGCAGCAGGTGGTCGAGCGGCTCGTCGCGCATGAGGGCGGCCTGAATAAATATTTTCAGGTTGTCGACCGTCTTCTCCTGCCCGCTGAATGCTTCGAGGGCCTGGGGCCGGATGCGGTTCTCAAATTCGAGGTCGCTCTCCGCGCCGCGCATGTTCCGTTCTGTTGCCATAGATTTTTCGGTGCAGGCTGCAAATTTAAGAAAAATATGGCTATCTTTGACATAAAATACTTGGAGAGCATGAAACGCATGTGTTTTTCATTCATTCTGGCGTTGCTCTGCGCGGCTGTTGCAGCGCAGGAGCAGCCCACGGTCGCGCAGCAGGCCCCTGCGCCCGTCGCTGAGGAAAAAGTGATTGTGTCTCAATCCGATGCGCCTTACATGGAATATCATTACGTCCGGCGCAAAGAGCCTGTCGTAGCCTGTCTCGCTTCGGCGGTGATCCCCGGGCTTGGACAGGTTATCAACGGGCAGTACCTGAAAGGCCTCGGTTTTTTTGTCGGCACGTCTGTCGGATACGGGGTTTTTATGCTCGGCATTATCCACTTGGTTGGCGACAGGCGCGACAGCATCCGGAATTACAGGGATTACCAGATAAGGGGAACACTACTTGCAACAGGCGGTCTGGCGCTTGCGCTCGGCTGCCATATCGCCTCCATCATCGACGCCACGATCTATGCCTCGCGCTTCAACCGCAAATACGGATTGTCGCGTTGAGGCGGTTTTTCGCTTTCACCCGACGTCAGACTGGCCCCGTGCTCGCTTTCGTTCGCGCCCGGCATGAGGGCAACAATAACGTTTTAGAGAGTAGTGATAATTCTTCGCTTCGAAGAATTATCACCGGACGGAGCAGCCCGGTCGCCCGCAAGGTGGCGCAGTCACCGCGAGGCGGCAAGCGACCAGCGAAGGGAGGTAGCTGGAACGTGAGAAACGATTTTCGGCCCGCAGACGGCGGAGGATGTGACAGGAGCCCGAGGCGACAGAGCAGCCCTCCGCGAGGCGCGGCTGCGGGCTGCCGGCCTCTGCGAGGCCGAACGAAGCAATAAATAACCAGTGCAAGGAGGTAATTAACAATTATGTGGATAATAATCGCCAACCGGAGAGCCATGTTGCCGGTGTGCGGTTAAATTTTAGTTAAAAACGGACTTGCGGAGCAAGGTCGGCAGCCCGCAGCCGGCGGGCAGTGACGAGTGAGAAACGAGTTGTGATAAATTATTGGCCATCTCTCGCTACTCACTTGTCATTAGTATGTTACCTCCCTGCACTGGTCGCTCGCCGCCGCACGGTGACTGCGTCGCCTCGCGAACAACGAGCGGGCTCCGGTCGGTGATTCTTTGTAGTGCGAAGCTCCGAAGGGTTATCACTGGTTTTGTATCCGTTCGTTCTGGTCGTTGTCCTGCTCTACGCGCTTTATGGGAACGTTTTTGCCCGCCTTGAAGTTGTAACGCAGCGAGGCGCATGCCTCCGGACGCGAGTAACGGTTGTTTATGCGGGTAACAAAGCCTTCGCCGGAGGTTGTAACCCTGTTGAGGCCGGTGTCGAGGATGTTGTTCGCGCCGAGCGAGGCGGTCAGGCTGCCCGAGAGGAATGTTCTTTTGAGCGAAACGTTGAGTACACCCATCGAGGCGATGGACATGTTGCCGTAAATCTGGCCGCTCGTCCACCAGCCCTGCGTCTCGAAGATGAGCTTCCACGGCAGGGTTACGTTTGACGAGATGTTGACGTAGAGCATGGGCTTCCGCAGCGAAACGCCGTTGTATTCGAGCTTACGGTATATGCCGGTCAGGTTTGTCGTCAGCGTCCACCATTTGGCTATCTTTACGGGCGTAACGAACGACAGGTGGCCTGTTACGGTGTTGTTCATGTTCTCGGTACGGACGATGGTCACGTTGGGGTTGTCGGCGTCTATCGAGGTGATCTGCCCCGTCTGGCCGGAGGTAACGTCGTACCCGAGCGAGACGGAGGTGGCGCTTTTGTAGACGAACGTCAGCGAAACATTGTTGGAGTAGGCCGGTCTCAGGTCGGGGTTGCCCTCCATGAATGCGTACTCGGAGATTTGCAGGCGGAAGGGGTTCAACTGCCAGAAGTCCGGACGGCTGATGGTGCGTGAATAGGCGGCGACGAGCAGGTTGTCGCCCCTTTTGTTCACCGCCATCGACAGGTTGAGGTTGGGGAAGAGACTGAAATAGCCCTTCTCCGTGCCCGTAGTGATCCCGTTCTACACTGTGCGGGGGCGGAAGAATGTCTGCTCGCCGCGCAGTCCCGACACTACGTCGATCTTCTCCCACAGCGTTGTGGTGAGGATGGCGTATGCGGCGGCGATACGTTCGACGTAGTCGTTGCTGAAGTTGAGACGGCCGACGGGCCGCCACTCGGCGGGATCGACGCGGCTGTCGAGCCCCTCGTAGAACTGGTCGGAGAACATGCGGCTGTTGTAGAACTTGGTCCCCGCCTTGAAGGAGTTTTTATCGTCGAATTTGTAGTCGAGGTCGGCCGTGACGTTGAACATATTGTAGTCGACGCCCGACGTATTGGCATAGAGCGAGTCGCCGCTCATGGCGGCGGCGGGATTGGAGAGCATTCCCCGAAGATATTTGTTGTGCGAACGGACGTCGCTCGTGCTGCTGTGCGAATTCCACGAGCCGATCACCTTGAACACCGAGCCGAGCGTGTCGAGCTGCCAGATGTAGTTGGCCGTCATGCTGCCGCCCGGATAGCGCGCGTGACTGCGGTAGCTGCTGCGGTTGTCCGTGAAATGCGTGTCGGCGCCGACAGGGGTTCGGTTGTCCGAGCGGCTGCTCACCCGACTGTCGTCGTTGTGGGTTTTCAAATAGCCCTCCATGCCGATGCTGTGCGAGGCGGCCAGGTCGTATATCGCCCCGAGGCGCGCGTTGCCGTCGCGATAGTCATGGTCGCTTTGCGAATCGGAGAAGTTGCGCACCCCGCTGGCAACGTATTCCGCAACCCCGTCCACCGTATACAGGCCCCTGCCATGCCATCCGTTGACCGAGGAGTAGAGGCTGAGCGGCCCGCGGCGGTAGTTCAGGCCCGCCGACGGGGAGAGACTGTAACCGTAACGGCCACTGTTACTGTATCTCGTCGAGACGTTACCCTCGAAGCCGTCGTCGCGCTGGCGGCGCAGGTAGATGGCTATAATGCCCGCCGAGGTGTTGGCGTCGTGGTCGGCCCCGCTCATCGGGATCACCTCTATGCGGCGTATGTCCTCCGCCCTGATGGCTTGAAGCCGGCGTTTGAGCTCATCGAAATCGCCCTCTACCATGCGGTCGTCGATCATCAGCCGCGTGCCGCGCCGTCCGTTGATCGACAGGTAATCCTCTCCGACCCATACCCCGGGCGAGACGGCCACCATCTCCAAACCGTTCTTGCCGATGGCCGTCGGGTTGTTCTCGACGTTGACCACAAAGCGGTCGGCCTTGCGGACTATGTTGCGCGCAGTGATCCTGACCTCCTCGACCGTTCCGGTTTTCATTACAGTGTCGGCCTGTTGCGTTGTATCAGCCGTTTGTGCCCTGACGGCGACGGTTGTGGCCGATGCGGAGGCTAATAAGAGGAGAAATCGCATCATTTTTCAATATTTTGGCGGCTAAGGTAATTGTTTTTCAGCCAAAAATCGCATCTTGCAATCTGCATATCGCATTAAAGTATGGAACAAATTTTGCCGCCATATATAAGGCTAAAAACCGAAAGAGATATGGCAAGGCAGGAATTTTCATACCAGAAGCATGTAGATCAGCAGATTAACGAGACAGAGGCCGTCTCCGGAGAGGGTTGCGGCCCTGCGGCGGAGGGCGACACGTGTGACAATATGGCGGAAGAGTGCGCCGCCGGAGATGACAATTCGGCAGAGGTGGCAGAGGCCTCCGACGACTGGCGCGACAAATATCTCCGCCTGTCGGCAGAGTTCGACAACTACCGCAAGCGCACGCTGCGCGAAAAAATGGAGCTCGTCGCAGCCGGCGGCGAAGATACGCTCAAAGCGATGCTCCCTCTGCTCGACGACGTCGACCGTGCATTGCAGGCCGTCGCCGCCGCCCGTGAGGTCGAAGCGGTCAGGGAGGGGGTTGTCCTCATCGCCCAGAAGCTCCGCGACACGCTGCGGGCCAAAGGGGTCGTCGAGATCGAATCCACAGGCTGCGATCTCGACACCGACCTCCACGAAGCCGTCGCCATCGTCCCCTGCGCCCCGGAACAGAGAGGCAAAATAATAGACACGGCCCAAAAGGGTTACAAACTCAAAGACAAGGTCATCCGCCACGCAAAGGTCGTAGTCGGAGAATAAATCAGGATAATGGCAGCTAAAAGAGATTATTACGAAGTATTGGGGCTATCGAAAGGCGCGGGCGAGGATGAGATAAAAAAGGCTTACCGTCAGGCGGCCATCAAGTTCCATCCGGACAAGAACCCCGGAGACAAGGAGGCCGAGGAGAAGTTCAAGGAGGCGGCCGAGGCTTACGACGTGCTGAGCAACCCCGACAAGAGGGCGCGCTACGACCAGTTCGGCCACGAGGGTATGAGCGGCGCCGGAGCTGGCGGCTTCGGCGGTTTCAGCGGCGAGGGCGGCTTCTCGATGGAGGATATTTTCCGCAACTTCGGCGATATTTTCGGCGGCCATTTCAGCAGTTTCACCGGTTTCGGGGGCGGGCAGGCGGTCAATCGCGGCTCGGACCTGCGGGTCAAGGTGCGTCTGACGTTGAAAGATATTTCGGAGGGGACGTCCAAGAAGCTCAAAATAGCGAAGTTGACCGCCTGCGACAAGTGCGGCGGCTCGGGGGCGGAGGATAAGAACTCGATCGTCGCCTGCCCGACCTGCAAGGGATCAGGTTACACGACCCAGACGATGAACACGATCTTCGGCGCGGCGCAGACCACGCAGCCCTGTCACACCTGTCGCGGCGAGGGCAAGACCATAACCAAACCCTGCTCGAAATGTCGCGGCGAGGGGGCGGTGCGCGGCGAGGAGGTGGTCGACATCCGTATCCCGCCGGGCGTGGGCGAGGGTATGCAGCTCTCGGTGAGCGGCAAGGGCAATGCGGCAAGGCGCGGCGGGGTGAACGGCGACCTGCTGGTGGTGATCGAGGAGGAGCAGGACGCGAATTTCACCCGCGACGGCAGCGACCTGGTGTGCCATATGACGGTCGGCGTGCCGACGGCGCTGCTGGGCGGTTCTGTGGAGGTGCCGACGATCGACGGCAAGGCGCGCATCAAGATAGAGCAGGGCACGCAGGCCGGCAAAATACTGCGGCTCAAAGGCAAAGGCCTGCCGCGCCTCAACAGTTCGATGCGCGGCGACATCCTGGCGGTGATAGACATTGACGTACCTGCGCGGTTGTCGTCCGAGGAGCGCAAGCTTGTGGAAAAGCTCGCCGAAAGCCCCTCGTTCAAGGAGAAGGACGGCATATCGACGGGGCGCAACCTCTTCGAGCGTATGCAAAGTTTTTTCAGATAGCGGTTTGAGGTTGGCCGGGGGGGCGGATTTTTGTCCGTGATTTTTTG
>JAIRQC010000050.1 GCA_031256675.1 Rikenellaceae bacterium | reverse complement strand
TTTTCCCGTCCCGGGCCCCCCCGCGTCGGGGGGGGGGGTTTTTTGTGTGGGGGGGGGGCTACCCAAGCGGGGGGGGGTTACGGCGGTTTTTGTTCGCCACGCTCGCAATGACGTTATATGGTCTCGTGATAGCGGAAAAAGATATTCGCAGTAACGTTATCTGCCTTTACTATGACGGAAACGGGCGACAGCAATGATGTTATATAGTCCGTCGATAACAAAAAAGTAGCGGCAGTAACGTTATCTGCTTTTGCCATGACGGAAACGGGCGACAGTAATAACATTATGTGGTCGCGCAATAACGCAAAAGACATCCGCAGTGACGCTACGCGCCCTCATAATAACGGAAACGGGCGGCTATAGGGCAGTCGACAGCGAAAATGACGTTGTGTGGGCCCGCAGCTAAAAAGATACGGCAACAATGGCAATAACGCTATATGGCCCTCAGCAGTGAAAAAAACGGAATAACGCTATATGGCCTGCGACCGCGAAAAAGGACGAAATAACGCGACAGCAAAAAAAGCGGGCGGTTCCCGCCTGGCAAATCGCCCTTTTGCAATGACGTTGCGTGCCGCTTTTCGAGGTGTTCCTACTTCTCGTTCTCGTGGCCGTCGCGGAACCGGGCGGTGACGTGAACGGCGTCGCAGAACGGTTTGTTGTGCGAGTAGCCACAACGGCACAGCGCCATGCGGTTGCGCACCTCGTAAGGCGTGCCGTCGGCGCCGAACACCGGTACCCCCCCCGTTACGTATATCGCTGCGCTGACCCTGCGTTGCGGGTCCTGCACTATGCTTATGGAGGGCGCCAGGTCGGCCTCTATCGGCTCGCCGTCGGACAGGGCCGTCAGACGTCCCGTGGGACACTCCGACGCCCCCTCGATAGCTTCCCTGCGGAGTTGCGGGTCGGCCGAGTAGTCCACCAGCTCCCAGACGCTGCCGTGGGGACGGTGGCAAAAGCGGGCGAAGGCGCAACGGTCGTCGTCGAGCAGGTCGACCTCCTGGCCGTGTTGCAGCGTGGCGCGTTCGGCGTAGGGGGTGCGGTCGGCGGTCTCTGTGCCGGTGAATTTCTTCTCGATGTGGGAGCCGTTGCAAAACGGTTTGTTCCCCGAACTGCCGCAGCGGCACAGGTGATACTCCTCGCCCGCGGGGATGGCCCCGAGATACTTCAACCGGCTGAGCCCGTTCTCCTGAACGATTGTCTTGCTGTACAGAGGCACATTGCCCGTTACGATGTAGGGCCCGCCTGCACAAATCACAATCTTCATAACGTTATGGATTTAGACAGGGTGACAGCCTGAGGCAGCGTCAAAAGCCTTGTTTTCCGCCATCTCGAGGGGCTACGGAGTTTCGCCTCGCCGGACTGCTTCGCACCGCGACGGGTTTCCCGCGGCGCAAACCCGCCCCCCCTGATAACGTTGAGATTACCTTTTGATGCAGCCTCAAAACCTTATCCCCTCTCCGTGCAAAAACCGTGCAAAAACCGCATAACGATCGGTCGCCGGTGAATACGGCCGGAGTTGCGGGGGTTGCCGGTGGCGGGGCGCGAACCTTGCTCGCGAACCCCGCTCGAAAGCCCCACTTGCAAACCCCACTCGAAAACCCTATTCGCGATCTCCGTGGTCGCGCTCGTGGTCGTGCTGCCGCTCGTTGTCGCGGCCCGACTCGGGCTTGTCGTCCGACCGTTCGCGCTCGCCGCGCGGCGGTTTGGGGTGACGCTCCAGCCTCGGGTTGGGGTTCCTTTTCTTTTCGGGCAGCTCCTTCTTCTCCGTCGGGGGGGCCTGCTGCGGTTCGGCGGGCTTCGACGAGGCTGCCACGGTCAGCGAAGCGATCAGCATGGCCGACAATAAAAATCCGAATGGTTTCATAATTTTTATGACTTATGGCTCAACAAATATAACTGTTATTTTCGAAACGCGACGCTTTTCGTCGCCCGAAAAATCGCCGTTCATCGGGAAAATCGACACGCTCGTCGTTTTGATGTTGCTTTTTCGGCACGGACGGTGTTACCTTTGTCAAAACTTAACCGATAAACCTGTCTGCAATGAAAAAACGTGAATCTTACCGTCGATCTTCGCGCGGGGCCGTCTGGGCGCTCCTGCTGATCGTCGCCGGCCTGGTGGCGCTGGCCTTCAATCTGGGCGCGACGTTCGCCGCCTACAAACCGCTGCTGCTGTCGTGGCAGGCGGCGTTGATCCTCATCGGGCTCATAGGGCTCGTCCGTAAACGCCGCTTCAACATCGGCCCCCGAATCAATTTCGGCTCGCTGTTCCTGATCGTCGCCGGCCTCTTCCTTATGATACCGAAGATCGGGGCCAACGGTATGACCATTTTCGGCTGGGCCCCCGCGGCGGACTTCACTGCCACCTTCTGGCCCGTGCTGCTGGTCGCCGCGGGGCTGTTCTTCCTGCTGCACTGGCTGCTGCGCCCGAGCTACAACTCGGCAGACATCGAATATTTCCGCCAGCTTCACCGTCGCCGCCATGAGTTACGGCACAGTCACCACGACTGCGGCGACAGTCATGGCCAGTGGGATCGCCACGGCCAGTGGGCGCGGCGCGGCGCAACGGGCGATCTGGACATCAACAGCGTCTTCGGCAGCGGCCGGCACACGGTGCTCGAAGAGTTTTTCAATGGCGGCGAGGTCAACTCGGTCTTCGGCAACGTGATGCTCGACCTGCGCAAGACCAGGCTCAAGGAGGAGAAGACTTTCCTCGAACTGAACGTGGTTTTCGGCGGGGTGCAGATCTACCTGCCGCGCGAGTGGAACGTCGAGTTGCACACCAACCCCGTCGCGGGGGGCATGGCCGACAAGCGCGACAACTCGCCCGAAACCATCGAACAGATCGACCGTTCGAAGACCCTCGTCATCATCTGCAACCTCATTTTCAGCGGCGGCGATCTGCTAAACTAAGCGTAAAATGTTTCACCCATATCTTAAAAACGGCGCTTCGGTCACGCTCTATGTCCTGGTGTGGGGCGCGCTCGCCGTGGCCATTGCCGTCGCGCTGGCCCTCGGGACGACGCTCCCGTTCGGCGATACGCTGACCGTCGGGGCCATCCTCAGCGGCGTGTTCTGCGCCCTGGCCATGTTGCAGTGGAACGTGCTGCTCTACGCCCGCCGCATCAATACCAACCGCACGGCGTGGGTGCTGTGCAACCTCGCCGTGGGGGCGCTGTTCCTCGCCTGCTGGGGGGTGGCGAGCTGCTTGCTGCTGAGCCAGGCACTGCCCGATGCGGCGGTCGACCTGCTGCTCCCCGCCGCGCCGCTGCTCGCGCTGGTCGGGACGTTGACCTACATCATCGTGGCGCAGGGCTATCTGGCCGCCATCGCGCAGGCCGAGCAGGAGGACGCCGAACCTGTGATCGAAAAGGCGGCAGCGCAGCCTGCCGGGACCTCTGCCGAACCGGTCGAAACGTTGGAGCGCATCGCGACCAAAGTCGGGCAGAAGATCGAGATCACGCTGGTCGACGACATCCGCTACATCAAGTCCGAGGGCGACTACGTGATGATCTACACCGAAGCCGGCCACTTCCTTAAAGAGCAGACTATGAAGTATTTCGAGAACCGCCTGCCTGTCGGGCAGTTCGTGCGCATCCATCGCTGCTACATCGTCAACGTGCGCGCCATATCGCGCGTGGAGCGTTACGACAAGCAGGAGCTGATGATCGTCCTGACCGGAGGCAAAAAACTCCGCGCCAGCGTCAGCGGCTATCGCGAGTTGAAACGAATACTCGACCTGTAATCAGGTGTGCCAGCAACAGGTTGACCAGGGAAAACCCAACCCCGATCGCCCCCCATTCAACCCACTCGCGCTGTGTGAAGGCACCGATGCTCACGAGTTTGACGGTCATGAACGCGCAGTAGGGCAGCGCGAGCAGCGTGGTGACGATCGCCGGAATATACCGCCGCACGACAAGCCACTGCGCCACGTGCGCCACAAGGTGCAGCGAGAAGGCCGCGAAGAGCGCCAGCCAGCAAAAATACCAGTTCCACCAAATGGCCAGCACGGTCACGGCGCTGTAAATCACGAACTGTTCGGCCACGGCCAGCGCAAAGGCCGTGGTCGACATCCGCTCGAAACGCGCCAGCAGCCACGACAGCCGCGGGAAACGCCCTCGGAGTTTGGGCAGGCCGCGCCGCTGCCACGGGCCGAGGAAAATGATCTCCTCAAAGTCGTGCAGCATGAACACCAGCGGCAAAACAGCTATCAACAGTTGAAGTCGGCTCATGGAGTGGGTTTATGGGGAACAAAGTTAAGAAAATATTTTGCTCCGGTTCGGCCCAAACAAAAGATAATTGATAAATTTGCAGCGCAGCCACTTTTTTTGCCATTGACGGGAGACGTCAGGGCAAGCCCTCGCAAATAATACACGGACTTATGCTGTACAGGGTCGCAGGAAAATATTTCGCCGTCGTCGGCCCCGACGTCCGGGCCATTCTCGGCCGGATCGGCAGGTTCGACAGGTTTGTTGTGGAGGAGGACGACGCCCGCGGTGAAAATCTCGATGGTCGCGGTGAAGATTTTGAGAGTTGCGCCGAAAACCCCGAGGCAAATCCTGCCTGCGATCCCGTCATGACCATGTTCACTGGTTGCGACATTGCGCCGCTGCCCGCCGAGACGCTCTACGGGATCGAGGTGGAGGGGGTGCGGTCGGTACTCGAACGTTACGACGGCGGCCACCAGTTCCGCATGTTCAGGAGCTCCGGCGCAGGTACAGGCACGGAGTTCATCTTTCGCAAGCCTCTCGACGACGGCCGAATAGTCGCAGGGCCCATAGCCGATCCGGCCATGTTCCACTTCGGGCTGTGGATGGCGTTCAACATGGCCCTTGCGCCTCTGCGGATCACTGCGGTACACTCGTCGACAATCGTTTATCGCCAGAGGGCCGTACTGTTCCTCGGCGAGTCCGGCGTTGGCAAGAGCACGCACACCCGACTGTGGCTGAACAACGTGGAGGGTTCGTGGCTGCTCAACGACGACAGCCCGTTCATCGCCGCCGGACCGGAGGGCTGTTTTGCCCACGGTTCGCCGTGGAGCGGTAAGACCCCGTGTTACAACGATGTACTGGTGCCGATAGCTGCCGTAGTGCGGCTGTCGCAGGCCCCGCGCAACCGCCTGTACCGCCTGTCGCCCGTCGAGGCTTTCGGTGCGCTGTACCCCTCCGTCCCGCCAGCTTTCGGGTACGATCCGCAATTCACCGACCATGCCTGCCGACTGATCTCGGATGTGATCGAGACCGTCCCGCTCTACCGCCTCGAATGTCTGCCGGAGCCCTCCGCCGCCCGACTGGTCTGCGACGAAATATTTCACCGGCAATGAAAACCATGCCCAACAACGCGCTGTTCGAGGCGGCGATCGACGAGATCGGCGCGGGACGCAGCGTGCTGCTCCGATGCGGGGGCAACAGCATGAGGCCATTCCTGCATGACGGGCGCGACGTGATCGAGCTCGCCCCATGCACGCCGGAGCAGATTGTGCGCGGGGCTGTCGTACTTTATAACTACCGCGGCCAGTATATGGTTCACCGCATCGTGCGCCTGCGCGCCGACGGGCGGTGCGAGTGTATGGGCGACGGCAATTTGCGCACGGAGACAATCTTAACGTCCGACGTTATGGCTGTAATGCGCTCCGTACGGCGGCGGAACGGACGGACAGTACTCTGCCGGTCAGCGTCATGGCAATGGCACTGGCGGCTGTGGGCGGCCTTGCGGCCCGTGCGGCGCATTTTGCTGAAAATTGATTATCTTTGCCGATATGAAAATAGACGGCAGGCATAAAATCCGCACGGTGGCAGGCGAAAGCATCATCATCATGCAGGGACAGACCACGGTAGACATGACGCACGTCGTGTCGCTCAACGCCACGTCGGTATGGCTTTTCGAGAGGCTCGCCGGGCGCGATTTCGACGCGGCCGGGGTGGCTTCGCTGCTCGTCGAGGAGTACGGCATAGAGCGTGAACGGGCCGAAGCGGACGCCGCGGCATGGATCGAAAAACTGCGCTCGTGCGGAATAATCGTCGAATGATGCGCCGGACGGAGCGGATAGCCATCGGCCTGCTGCGCCAGGCGTTAGGCTTGGCGCAGCAGGCTGCGGACGACCTTGTCACGGAGTTGCGCGGCCTTTCGGGGCAGGAGTGGCGGGAGGTTTATCGCTTCACTGTCAGGCACTTCGTTACGGCTGTCGTATTCGACGCGGCAGAACGGCTTCCGGCTGAGGTACGCCCGCCGCGCGACCTGCTGTTGCAGTGGGCCGTACATGCCGACAAGGTTATTCGTGACAACGAGCGCATCGCGCATGCCACACAGTCCCTCGTCGGGTTGCCGGGCGTGCAGGGTATCGGGATAACGGTGCTTAAAGGGGCGGGGCTGGCCTCGCTCTACCCACGGCCCGAACTGCGCGAGTCGTGCGACGTGGACATCTACACGGGCCGCGCGGACGACTTCAACCGGGCTGTGCGCGCGCTGGGGATCGAAGTGCACGACGACGCGCTTGAACACAAACACGACTGCTTCGAATACTGCGATGTATATTTCGAGAACCACCGAAGTTTTGTCAACTCCGTGCCGGGCCGCGCGATGCGCCGCCATGTCGACAACCTGCTTGTCGGGCTGCTGGAGGGACGTGGAGTGCGTCGGGCGGCTCCGGCAGATGTTCCCAATCCCGATTTTAATGCGCTGCATATAGTCGTCCATACCGCCGAACACTTTTCGCATGGGGCCGCTCACATGCGCCACCTGTGCGACTGGGCGTTGCTGCTGGCCTCGGGCGAGGTCGACCTGACGTTGCTGCGGGCCAACATTGCCGAGTGCGGTCTGCTGCGTTTTGCCGACGCCATGACGGGAATATGTATCGACCGGATGGGGCTCCCCTCCGAAGCCGCAGGCCCCGTCCAGCGCGACAGGGAGCTGGAAAACAGGGTAATGTCGGCCATCGCCGGTTACGACGGCAAGATCATGCACGACCTGCAACACAAAGGGTGGTGGGAGAGCGCGGTCGACAAACTGAGGCTTTTCATAGACAACGACTGGCGACGGCGGCTGGTATACAACAACCGGAGTTTCGCGCACAGTTTTGTCAAACAGGTCTCGCAGACCGTTCGCTATCGTATTTTCGGAAGGAGATGATCGCAGTCCGCATATTTCGCTCATTGCCGGACGGTTTCCGTCGCCGCAGCCTGTGGGTGGTCGTCTCGATCGTGGCCGGCGCGCTGCTCGATCTGGCGGGCGTGGCCACGCTGTTCCCGCTGCTGCTGCTTATCGCCAGGCCCGAAGCGCCGGAGATGCTGCGTGTAGCCAACATGCTTGGCGTGACGGACATGCACGCCTTTACATTGACGCTGGGCTTCGGCGCGGCGGGACTGCTGACCGTAAAGAACCTCGTCACGGCATGGCTGGCACACAATCGCACGAAATACCTTACGCAGCTCTGTAACAATCTGTCCGACAGATTGTTCACCCTCTATTACCGGCGCGGGCTGCTCTTTATCCGCGAGCGCCACACCGCCGACCTGACGATGAACATCACCACACAGTGCCACAATTACGTCTGGGGACTGCTGCGTCCGATGCTTTCGCTGTTGGGCGGGGCGATAGTCATGTCGGCGACGATCGCGCTGTTCCTTGTTATATCGCTCAAAGCCACGCTGCTGCTCATAGCCTGCCTGACCCCCGTCGTGTGGATCTACTTCGTGGCGATGCGCAGGCGGCTCGAGCGTTGCGGGCGGGAGGACTTCCGCGCGCGGCGCGAACAGATGCGCGGGGTGATGCAGTCGCTGCGCGCCTACGCCGAGGTGCAGATCGCAGGGGCGTTGGCCGCCGTGCAAGGGCGGTTTCGCGACAACCAAAACAGCATCGCCCGCAACCGTCTGAAAATAGAGGCCCTGGGACGGCTTCCGATCGGAATGATGGAGGTGGGAGTCACGCTCTGCATTGCGCTGCTGCTGGTCGTCCGACCCGAGAACCTGCTCGCCACGCTCACTCTGTTCGGCGTTGCCGCCGTCCGTATGCTCCCCACCCTGAGGCAGATGATGGGCGACTGGAGCAGCATCCGTCAAAACAGCCATACGCTCAACGTTACAGACGAGGCCGCAGAACAGAACGCCGAACCCGAAAGCCCCCGGGAACCAATAACATTCGAGCGCGAGATCGTCATCGACAACCTGTCGTTTTCCTACGGCGACAGCGGCAATGGCGCGCGAAAAGTCATAAGCGACCTGTCGTTTGTCATCCATAAAGGCGACCGTCTGGCTATCAAGGGGGTATCGGGCGCGGGCAAGAGTACGCTGCTCAATATTCTGCTCGGGTTTTTCCCTCCGGGCGCAGGGCGCGTGCTGATTGACGGCGTTCCGCTCACCGACGCAACCGGAGCTTCGTGGCGCGCCGGACTGGGCTACGTTCCTCAGGAGGTCTATTTGCTGGAAGGCACTCTGGCCGAGAATATTGCGCCGGGCGTTGCGCCGGAGCTGATCGACAGGGACAAAATAGGGCGAGTGATCGAACAGGTGCGGCTTGCAGCCAAAGTCGCCTCGCTTTCCGGCGGGATCGACACGCCGCTCGGCGAGAACGGATGCCGGCTATCCGGCGGCGAACGTCAGCGGGTAGGCATCGCCCGCGCCCTGTACAAGGGGGCCGAAACGCTCATCCTCGACGAAGCCACCTCGGCTGTCGACAGGGCCACCGAGCAGTCGATAGCCGATGCGCTCGAATCTCTGGCCGCAGACAACCCGTGCCTTACCATCATCGCCGTCTCGCACCGCGACCTGCCTTTCCGCACGCGAGAGATAACCATTTAACGCACAAAAAATCGACGCTCTATCGTCCGGGGAACAACAGGTACCCGATCGACGCCCCTATCTTGTTGGGCAGCCACTCGCCGGAGCCGTTATAGGGATCGGGGGGCGCGGGCCAGGGGTCGTGGCCGTGCGGATAGAGGTCGATGTTGTCGTCGAGGCTGTAACCGTTGTAACTGCTGCCCATCCAGGCCACGGACAGGAAAGCGTCGACAATCCACCGCCGCGAGGGGCCGAAGCGTCGTTCGTAGCCGAAGCCGAAGCCGAACTGCATCCCCCACCCCTTGCCGTACCTGTTGGCGAAAATATATCCGTCACACAGCACGGGCTTGGAGATTTTGAAGGCGTGCATCCCGAAGTTGGCGCAGCCATACCAGCCGTCGCCCGCCCCGCGGAAAAACCAGCGCGCCTCGTTGAGGAATATGCCGAACTGCATCGGCTTGTCGACCCCCTTTTCGCGCACGTAACGCCACGGCGAGTAGATGAACTCTGTCTGGAACGACATGCGGGGGCTCAGGGTAAATTCCACCTGCGGATTTATAAGCCCGAGGGAGGCATACAGCGCGTTGAGTTTGCCGTAGCTCTGCGCGGGCAGGGCGGCGGGAGCAGCCGCATTTCCGGCCACGGCAAGGAGGGTTATGAAAAATATGCGTTTCATTTTCGGCGTCAAAGATAGTGTATATTGTCGCAAAATCGCTATCTTTGTCTTTCACAAACCTGGAAAGGCCCTTAAAAAATGAAAGGAATCGTTCTGGCCGGAGGCAGCGGCACGAGGCTCTACCCGATAACCAAAGGGGCGTCGAAGCAGATGCTGCCCGTGTACGACAAACCGATGATCTACTATCCGATCTCCGTGCTGATGCTGGCAGGGATCCGCGACATACTCATCATCTCAACCCCCGACGACCTGCCGATGTTCAGGCGGCTGCTGGGCGACGGGTCGGGGTGCGGGGTGCGCTTCGAGTATGCCGTGCAGCCCTCGCCCGACGGTCTGGCGCAGGCGTTTATCATAGGCGCGGATTTTATAGCCGACGACAGCGTCTGCATGATCCTCGGCGACAACATCTTCTACGGCCAGAACTTCTCCCGCACGCTCGCCGCCGCCCGCAGCAACGTCGAACAGCATGGACTGGCCACCGTCTTCGGCTACCGTGTGAGCGACCCTGAGCGTTACGGCGTGGCGGAGTTCGACAACAAGGGGCGGGCGCTGTCGATCGAGGAGAAACCGGCGCGCCCGCGCTCAAATTACGCCGTCGTGGGGCTATATTTCTACCCGAACAGCGTGGTCGGGATTGCCAGTAACATCAAGCCCTCGGCGCGCGGCGAACTGGAAATAACATCTGTGAACCAGGAGTACCTCTCTCGCGGGCAGTTGCAGGTCGAGCTGCTCGGGCGCGGTTTTGCATGGCTCGACACCGGCACTCACGACTCGCTGGCCGAAGCGTCGACATTCGTCGAGGTGTTGGAGAAGCGACAGGGGCTCAAAATAGCCTGTCTCGAAGAGATCGCGTGGCGGCACGGCTGGATCGACGACGGCGCGTTGCGCGAGGCGGCCCGCCCGATGGAGAAAAACCAGTACGGGCAATATCTGCTCCGGCTGCTCGAAACGGGGCTGCCGGAAGATCTGTGACGCGGCTGACGGTTATGTCGCTCCGGGCGCAGTCAGCAGCTATGTCATGTCGAGCGGAGTGAAACGCAGTCGAAGTATCTGTCTCATAACAAAAGCGGCATTGCAATTTCCACAGGGCAAGATCAGTAATTCAGTAATTTATGTCCCATTCCCGCGAACAAATCATTCTGCACACTTCGTGGATCAGCGCCATCGGCAACGCGCTGCTGTCTGTTGTCAAGATAGTTGTCGGCCTGTGGGCGGGGTCGCTGGCGGTGCTGGGCGACGGGGTCGACTCGGCCACCGACGTGGCGATCTCCATCGTGATGCTCTTCACGGCACGCATCATCAACCGCCCGCCAGACCGCAAATATGCCTACGGTTACGAAAAAGCCGAGAGCATCGCAACCAAAATCCTCTCGCTGGTGATATTCTACGCCGGCGTCCAGATGCTCGTCTCCTCCGTCCGCTGCATAGCGTCGCCGGAACCGAGGGAACTTCCGGGAATGATAACGATCTACGTTACAGTGTTTTCGATTGCCGGAAAACTCGCGCTGGCGCTCTATCAGTACCGGCAGGGCAAGCGGGCCGGCAGTTCGATGCTCAAGGCCAACGCGGTCAACATGCGGGGCGACGTGATGATCTCGGCGGCAGTGCTGGCAGGGTTAGGCTTTACGTTCGTGTTGAAAATGCCGATCCTCGATTCGGTTACGGGCCTGGTAGTGAGTGCGTTCATATTGAAGTCGGCTGTTACGATATTTCTCGATTCGAACATCGAACTGATGGACGGCGTGCGCGACATGTCGGTCTACGACAAGATATTCGAGGCGGTGGCGCGCGTGCCTGGGGCGAGCAACCCGCACCGCGTCCGTTCGCGCCAGATCGGCAACATGTACATGATCGTTCTCGACGTCGAAGCCGACGGCAACATAACTCTGAACGAGGCGCATACGATCTCCGACGCGGTCGAAAAGAGCATCAGGCAGTCGATGGAGAACGTCTACGACATCGTGGTGCACGTCGAACCGGCCGGCAAGCACCACGACGCCGAAAAATTCGGCCTCGACGAACGGACAATAAATGGAGGATTAGACTAAATATTTTTGTAGATTTGCATCCAAAAATCAATAAAATGAAAATACTGACAGAAATATATCAGGGAGATTGCAAAATTCGTCTAAAAGCTATCCCGGACAATACGATAGACCTTATCGTTACATCTCCTCCTTATGCCGATCAACGCAAGGGTACATATGGTGGAATCAGTCCGGATAAATATGTCGAATGGTTTATCCCAATATCGAAAGAACTTCTCAGGGTATTAAAGCCGACAGGCACCTTTATCCTGAACATCAAGGAGAAAGTAGTTGAAGGTG
>JAIRQC010000021.1 GCA_031256675.1 Rikenellaceae bacterium | reverse complement strand
AATCCGAGAAGCTTTAACTGCCACGCCGGTATCGCCCCGTTCCGCTACACCTCCGGCGACACAATCCAGAGCAGAAACAAAGTTTCCCATCGGGCTAATAAGGAGATGAAACGGCTGCTTCACATGGCAGCCGTTTCCGTCCTTACCAAAAAGGACGGCGAACTGCGCGAATATTACGACCGCAAAGTCTCTGACGGCAAGAATAAAATGCTTGTTATCAATGTTTTGCGGTCAAAGTTAGTCGCAAGGATGTTTGCCGTCATCAAGCACGACAAGCCTTATATGCCACAGGCTAAAACAGGCAAAACAATGTTTTCACGTGGAACCGATTTCCACGGGCCGAAACTTTTTTCGCCCAAATGCTTGCATAAACCATAAAAATATAAAAATAATTTTGTGTCGGTTTTGCATTGTAATTAAAAAACGCTATCTTTGTCCCCCATTTTAATACTATACGATGTACGTTATTGCAGAAATTGCAGGTCAACAGTTTAAGGTTGAAAAGGGTCGGAAACTCTATGTTCACCGTCTTGCGGGGGATGAAGGTTCCTCGCTGAGTTTCGACAAAATCCTGCTCACGGACGACGACGGTCAGGTTAAGGTAGGCACACCTGTTGTGAAAGGGGCCTCGGTAAGCGCAACCATCGTGCGCCATCTGAAAGACGACAAGGTAATCGTCTTCAAGAAACGGCGCCGCAAGGGTTACAGGGTCAAGAACGGCCATCGCCAGTGCCTGACCCAGATTCTGATAGACGACATTATTACCGCTTAAAACCAGAGAGAGATGGCACACAAAAAAGGAGTCGGCAGCTCGAAGAACGGTCGCGAGTCGGAGAGCAAACGTCTGGGCGTAAAGCTCTTCGGTGGTCAGTTTGCCAAAGCGGGCAATATCATAGTCCGCCAGCGCGGAACGGTTCACAATCCGGGCGAAAACGTCGGCATCGGCAAGGACCACACCCTGTTCGCACTGACGAACGGCACGGTCAGTTTCCGCAAACGTTCGAGCGGCAAATCTTACGTCAGCGTAACCCCTGTCGCAGAATAACAGGGTCGGAGTAAGAGGGACGGAACAGTTGGTTCAAGAGAAGGGGGGCTTGTGAAACTCCCCTTTTTTTATTGGACGACGGGCTGTGCGAGGCTGTGGAAACCACTTTATTTTGAGGAATCAGCTGTACCGCGGGCGCATATTGACAAATATTTGCTACTTGAACATGAATTTTATAAATTTGTCCGAATTATGGGCAAACAGCGCAACAGACGAGAGCGCAACAAGTCGCAGTGGCGACCGACGCCGCTGGCCGAGCGACTGCCGCTGGCCCCGTCGGCGCGACTGTTCAGGGCCTATGTCGAGGGCTACGGCGACGTGTCGTTCTGGCGCGGTATCTTCGACGAGTTCGAGACCGAACGGCTCCGCTTCGAGATCGACGTGCCGCAGCGGAGCGACCTTGCCAAAGGCAAACAGGCGCTGATGAAGATGATCGAGAACGGGCCGCGCCCCGACGAGATTTTCTGCATGGACAGCGATTTCGACTACCTGTTCGACGGGGCCAGCCGCCAGTCGCACATCATCAACACCTCGGCAAATATCTTTCAGACATACGCTTACGCTTCCGAGAACTACCTCTGTTACGCCCCGTCGCTCCACTACGTCTGCGTCAAGGCGACCAAGAACGACGTGCGCATCTTTGATTTCGAACGGTTCATGGCCGACTACTCGCGCACCATATATCCGCTCTTCCTCTGGTATGCCCACTCGGCGCTGGCGCTGACGGAGAACCGCTTCCCGTTGATCGACTTCCGCAGCAGCGTCAAGCTCAACTATCTGGAGGTGAACGACAACGGCCGCAGTACCATCGAGTGGCTCGAACGGCAGGTCTCGCGCCGCATCGAATCGCTCGAAGGCGACTACCCCGAGGTCGTCGAGCGCATTCCGGAGTTCGAAAAGCTGCTGCGTTCGCGCGGTGCGACGCCCGAAAATATCTACCTCTACATGCAGGGCCACACGCTGCTGGACAACGTCGTGATGGTGGTACTCAACGCCGTGTGCGACCAGCTGAAGCTGATGACGACCACCAAGATCAACGTCTCGGCCCGTCTCGGACAGGCGCTGCGCAACGAGGTGAGCAACTACAACAACGAACTGCGCAACGTGCGCGAAATCCTCCTCGACAACGAAAATTTCAAGGAGTGCTTCCTCTATAAAAAGCTCCGTGACGACATAGCGAGATATGTAAGTGAGTTGTGATTTTCGGCCCGCAGACGGCGGAGAGTGCGGCAGGGGCCAGAGGCGACAGAACATGGTGGTAATTAATAATTTATGCGGGAAATAGTCGCCGACCGGAGCAGTCCGGTCTCCGGTCGGTAGCAAAGTTTTAGTTAAAAACGGCCTTGCGACGCAAGGTCGGTAACCCGCAGGCGCCGGAGGATGCGACCGGGGCCAGAGACGACAGAGCGGGGAGGTGACAAAATAGTGAGCAGTGAGGTAACTGATGAAATATGAGCAATAACGACTGGAAGCAACGGTTGGGGATGGTCTATTCGACCGATCCTGATTTCGAGTACCGGAGCGTAGAGGAAGAGGCGCGGGAGAGCTTGCCGCCGTCGCAGCAGGAGTTGCGGGTGTGGCTCGACAGGAAACACCGCGGCGGGAAACAGGCCACCCTCGTAAAGGGCTTCGTCGGGCCGGAGGAGGAGCTGAAAGAGCTGGCGCGGATGTTGAAAAGCCGTTGCGGCGTGGGGGGCGCGGCCAAAGAGGGGGAGATCATTATTCAGGGCGATTTTCGTGATTGCGTGGTGGAAATACTTGTAAAAGAGGGTTACAGGGCCAAAAAGGCGGGAGGATGAGGTTACTGCTGAAAATAGTCCCGACGCTGCTCGCCGCAACGGCAGCCATAAGCGTGAATGGACAGTACTACTCCACGGGCGAGGAGCCGACCGGGCTGCGCTGGCGACAGATGGGCAATGCCGAGGTCGATGTGATCTTTCCGGCGGGCAGCGAGGGGCTGGCGGCGCGGACGCTGAAATATATGGACACGGTGCGCCGCTATGTGGGCTACGGCTACCGCTACGGGGCGATGCGCAGCCCGCTCGTGCTCCACACGCGCAACTTCATGTCGAACGGCATTGCGATGTGGGCCCCGAAACGGATGGAATTTGTCGCCGTGCCCGACGCTACGCCATATTCCGAGCCGTGGCTCAAACAGCTTGCCACGCATGAGTATCGCCATAACGTGCAGTATAGCAACCAGAACCGCGGCTGGATCAAAGCGGGCAGCTACGTGCTGGGCGAACAGCTTCCGCTGGCGGCGCTCATACTCATGCCGCTGTGGTATACCGAGGGCGACGCCGTGCTGTGCGAGACGCAGCTGTCGACCTTCGGGCGCGGACGGCAACCCTCGTTCACGATAGATTACCGCATGTGGGCCGACGAGAAGGCCTTCGGCCGCTTCGCAATGGACAAGTGGTTCTGCGGGTCGTACAAACACAATATCCCCGATCACTATCACATTGGCTATCAAATGGTCTCGTGGGCGGACAACCACTACGGCGAAAATATCTGGGACAAGGTGATCGCATACGGCACGCGCAACGCCCCGCTGCTGTTCACCAAGAACATAGCCCTGCGCAAGTACTACAATACCAACGTTCGCGAGCTCTTCAATTCCACATTTTCCGACCTGCAAAACCACTGGGCCCTGCTGCCGCACGAGGAGAACAGCTCGCGGGCCATAGACACTCCCACGACAAGCTTCACCACCTACGCCCATCCGATACCGATTGACAATAACCGCATTATAGCCTTCAAGAGCGACTTCGACCGCTCTTACCGCATCGTGGAGGTCGACCGTCGCAGCGGCGTCGAGCGAGTCGTGTGCCACACCGGCATCCCGAGCAGCGTGCCGAGCTACCGTGGCGGCATGCTGTGGTGGACGGAGTACCGCAGCAGCGCGCTGCGGTCGCAAACCGTTAATTCCCAGCTGTGCTGGGCCGAGGTCAACTCGGGCCGCAAGGGCGTTATTCGCAACCGGCAACAGGCGCTGTACCCCGTGGCGCTGGCCGACGGCGTGGCGATGGTGGAGTATGGTTACGACGGACGTTACACCCTGACGCACAACGCAAACCGCCTGACGCTGCCCGATTCGGTCTCGGTACACGGTTTCACATACGACCATGATTCGAAGAGTTTTTTCTTTATCGGCCTGAGCGCCGGCGGAATGTGGATCGGGGCCTGGGGAGGAGGTCGCGCCGGCAGGAGTAAAAACAGCCGTTTCATTGCTAACCGCGCCGGGTTCGCACAGGTTACCGACCCTGCCCATATCACCATCGCCAACCTGCGGGCCTCGCGCGGCAGGCTTTATTTCAACTCCATTGCCTCGGGGCGCGACGAAGCCCACTGCTTCGAGCTCGATTCCGAACGCGAGTACCGCATATCGAACTCGACCTACGGGTCGTTCTCGCCGATGAGCATCGACGGCAAGAACATCGTCATGACCACATACACCCGCGAGGGATATCGTCTTGCCGTTCAGAACATCGAGCGCGCGCAGCTCGAAGAGGTCGACCCCTCGCCCGTGCCGAGCGACCGCATCAACCCGCTGCGCCGCAAGTGGAACGTTTTCAACGTCGACGACGTGCGCGTCTCGTCCGAACCCGAAGCCCCGGTGAAGAAATACCGCTCCCTGCTGCACTCGTTCCGCTTCCACAGCTGGGCGCCGCTCTATTTCGAACCCGACAACGTGCTTAGCGGCTATCTGCCGACCATTTACGCCGGTGTGACGCTTATGTCGCAGAACACGCTTGGCAACACGAACGCCACCCTGCAATATGCCTACACCCCCTCCGGGTCGATGTACCGCGCCGTGCTGACCAACTCGGGGCTGCCGGTGCGCATCGGTTTTTCGGCCCTCTACGGCGGCGGCAACCAGTCGCTTAGCCCCTACCGCGGCATCCCCGCCCCCCCGCTGAAACACTATCTCGGCCTCAATCTGAACGCCTACCTGCCACTGATCCTCTCGTCGGGCTATCACAGCCGCACGTTCACCCCGCTCGTTGAGCTGGGCTACAGCAACAGCCTCTATCCCAATGTCGCCCTGAACGGTTATTACGAGGGGCGCGTTACCCTGGGCGCGTCGTTGCAGTACACCGACAATACCCGTATGGCTTACAGGGACTTCCTGCCGCGCCTGGGCTACACGGTCAACGCGAGCCTGCTCGCCTCGCCCGTCAACAGGGACTTTGGGGAGGTCGTCTCGCTCTTTGGCCGCCTCTACCTGCCCGGCGTCGCACTGCACCACAGCCTGCGGCTGCGCGGTTACGGTTTTCACCAGTTCACACGCCGCTTCGTCGCCGCCGTCAACCCCTACCTGAAACCCCATAACACCCGCGTCGGCCTGCCTTATGAACAGTATGTGGCGCTGGGTGCGGATTACCAGCTGCCGCTCTGCTATCCCGACGGCGGCTGGCGTTCGGTGATCTACGTCAAGCGGCTGCGCCTCAACTTGGGCGGCTGTTACTCCGAATACCGCCTCGCCAACCTCTCTGCCGGCAGCGACCACAGCTTCGGCGGCGACCTCTACGTCGACTTCGTCCCGCTGCGCCTGCCACCCAACGTCAACCTCACCCTCGGCCTCTCCGCATACCGTACCGCAGCCGGAATGTATTACGGATACAGCCTGTCCATACCATTTTAAGCGATCTGTTCCTTTGGCCTTTTCAGAAAAATGTCGATAGAGGAGTTAAAGCGGGCGGCGGCGATGCTGCCGTTGTTGCCGGGGGTCTACAAGTACCTGAACGCGGCGGGGACGGTCATCTATGTCGGCAAGGCCAAAAGCCTGAGGAAAAGGGTTACGTCGTACTTTGTGGAGAGTTCGTCGCACACCTCCAAAGTGAAGCTGCTGGTGCGGCAGATCGCGCGGATAGAGCATATTGTGGTGGGTAACGAGGTGGATGCGCTTTTGCTGGAGAACAACCTGATAAAGAAGTTCATGCCCCGCTACAATATTCTGTTGAAGGACGACAAGAGCTATCCGTGGATCGTGGTGCGCAACGAACCTTTTCCGCGTGTCGAGTCGACCAGACGGCTGGTGCGGGACGGGTCGAGATACTTCGGGCCGTATGCTTCGGGGCTGATGCAGAAAACGTTGCTGGAACTCATACACCACATCTACCCGCTGCGCACCTGCTCGCTGCGGCTGACCGAAGAGGCTATCCGGCGGGGAAAATTCGACCTCTGCCTGCAATATCATATCGGCAACTGCCTGGGGCCGTGCAGGGGACGGCAGACGGCGGCGGAGTATGAGGCGACGGTACGCATGGCGGCGCAGATCTTGAAGGGCGACATGCGCTCGACGCGCGACTATCTCGAGAGCGAGATGCGCCGCGCGTCGGACGAGTTGCGTTTCGAGGCGGCAGGGGGATTTCGCGCGCGCCTGCGAAGCCTGGAGAATTATCAGAGCAAGTCGGTGATAGTCAGCAGCACCATCACCGAGCTCGACGTGTTTTCGCTGCTCGTTGACCAGGATGTTGCATATTGCAACTACGTTCATGTCGTGGGCGGGGCGGTGGTCAACACCTTCACCGTCGAGTTGTCGCTGGGCGTCGAGCAGGAGCCGCAGGAGATACTTACGCAGGCCGTCGCCCACATCTCGTCGGGCATCTCGGGCAAGCTGGCGCA
Organism: Rikenellaceae bacterium; assembly: GCA_031256675.1. Classification (GTDB taxonomy): domain Bacteria; phylum Bacteroidota; class Bacteroidia; order Bacteroidales; family Rikenellaceae; genus JAIRQC01. Next base: position 5,621 of record JAIRQC010000021.1, on the reverse strand, counting down.
GGAGGCGGTAGTGCCGTTTCTGCCTCACCATGAGATGTTCCCGAAGACGACATTCACCGTGCCGCAGCGGGGCGACAAGCTCAAACTGCTCGAATTTTCGCAGCGCGGGGCCAAACTCTACCGCCTCGAAAAACTCAAAAACATCGAAATCAAAGACCCTCAGCGTCACACCGAACGCATCATGGAGGCCATGCGCAAGGCGTTGCGCATGGCCGAACAGCCGCGCCACATAGAGTGCTTCGACAACTCCAACTTGCAGGGTACCAATCCGGTGGCTGCCTGCGTCGTGTTTCGCGACGGCAAGCCCGCCCGCCGCGAATATCGCCACTTCAACGTCAAGACCGTCGTCGGCGCCGACGATTTCGCCACCATGCGCGAGATAATCCACCGCCGTTACAGCCGGATGCTCGCCGAAGGGGCCTCGCTGCCCAACCTGATAGTCATCGACGGCGGCAAGGGGCAGCTCCGCTATGCCCACGAGACCTTGCAGGAGCTCGGCATAGCCGACCGCGTCGCCCTCGTCTCGCTCGCCAAGCGCATCGAGGAGGTCTACTATCCCGACGACCCCATGCCCTACTACCTCGAACGCGGCTCCGAACCACTCAAAGTCATCATGCACCTGCGCGACGAAGCCCACCGGTTCGGCATAACGTTCCACCGTCAAAAACGCTCCAATGCATTCATACACAGCGAGCTCGAAGCAATTCCAGGCCTCGGCCCGCAATCCATAGCCAAGCTCTTCGGCAGGTTCAAAACCCTCTCCGCAATCAAAAAAGCCGACCCCGACCAGCTGGCCGAGATACTCGGAAAGGCAAAGGCAAATCTCGTTACAAATCATTTCAAAACCGCATAACCATGTTTAGCAAAGAGAGTTACATCGCACGCAGGGAGGGCCTGCGGCGGCTGATGGCCACAGAAAAGGGGATAGTTGTGCTGCCGGGCAATGTCGAATCGCCGATGAATTATCCCTCCAACTGTTACCATTTCAGGCAGGACAGCACGTTCTTATACCTTTTCGGGCTGAACCTGCCGGGCCTGTGCGGGGTTATCGACCTCGACCAAGGGACGGAGACGATCTTCGGCGACGACCTGTCGATGGACGATATTATCTGGACCGGGCCGCAACCGTCTGTCGCCGAGCTGGCCGCGCGGGCGGGAGTGAACAGGGCGCAGCCGCTGAAAGAGTTGGCCGCGACCGTAGCCGACGCCGCCCGCAAAGGACGCAGGGTACATTTCCTGCCCCCATATCGCGCCAAGACGGCCATTCAACTGGCCGAACTGTTGAATGTCAGGCTTGACGGGCTGAAAGGCGGGGAGTCGGTGGAGCTGGCGCTGGCCGTGGTGGAACTGCGGTCGGTGAAGAGTGCCGAAGAACTTGAACAGCTGGAAGATGCGGCGCGGATCGGCTATGCGATGCACGCGGCGGCCATGCGGATGTGCCGTCCGGGCGGCACGGAGGCGGAGATCGCGGGGGAGATCGAAGGTATAGCCATGAAAATGGGGGCGGGAACGTCGTTCGCGTCGATTGTGTCGCAAAATGGGGAGACGCTGCACAATCACTCTCATTACCAGCAACTTGCCGAGGGCCGTCTGCTGCTGGTCGACGCAGGGGCGGAGAACGCGATGAACTATTGCAGCGACTACACCCGCACGCTGCCCGTGGGCGGACGGTTTTCCGCAATGCAGCGCGAGATATATCAGATTGTGCTGGACGCCAATAATTTAGGTCAAAAGCTGGCCGCGCCGGGCAGGCTCTATCGCGACGTGCATCTGGCAGCGATGCACGCCATCGTCGACGGACTTAAAGCCCTGGGACTTATGCGTGGCGACACGCAGGAGGCGGTGGCGGCGGGAGCGCACGCGCTGTTCATGCCCCACGGCCTGGGCCACATGATGGGGCTCGACGTGCACGACATGGAGAACATCGGCGAAAAATATGTGGGATACGACCGTGAAACACAGCGCAGTACGCAGCAGGGCCTCGCTTCGCTGCGCATGGGGCGGCGGCTGGGCGAGGGGATGACGATGACCGTCGAACCGGGCATATACTTCATTCCGGCCTACATTGCCAAATGGCGTGCCGAGGGGAGGTGCGCGGAATTTATTGATTTCGCCGCGCTGGAACGTTACGCCGATTTCGGCGGCATACGCATCGAGGACAACATCGCCATAACATCGGACGGCTGCCGCCTTATCGGCAAGCGGCTGCCCGCCACAATAGCTGAAATAGAGGAGTTTATGGCCTGACATCCGGGCGGCCTTACCTTACCTGCGGTCGGGGCGCTCGAACAGGCCGCGCCGACCGTTGCGCCCGCCGCAGGCCTCCTGTGCGCCGTCGGGTTGTACATACATTTGGGACGATGACCGAAGATGAGTTTTTGTTTCTGGCCTCGGAGCGGGGCAGGGCGACCGTGGCGGAGCATGTCGGGAGCGATCCGGCGCGGGTCGCCTTGACGCGGGGCCTGCCGATGGCGGCGACGACGGCGACACAGGTGAAATATCTGGCGCGGGCGGCGCAGAAATTGCCGTCGTACAGCAGTGCGGGGTGCGTGTTGCCGCCACGGGCTTACGAACAGTCGAGCAGCGAGGCGGCGGCGCGCGCAAGAGGCTATGAGGGAGAGCTTTGCATCGACCTGACCTGCGGGTTGGGGGTCGATGCGCTGTGGCTTGCGCGCCGCTTTGCGAGGGTGGTGGCCGTGGAGCGCGACCCGCTGCTATGCGAGGTCGCGCGGCACAACTTTGCACTGCTGGGCGCGGAAAATATCGAGGTGACGTGCGGCGCGGCGGAGGATTTCCTCGCCGGTTTTCAGGGGCGGGCCGACCTTGTCTTCGTCGATCCAGATCGGCGCAATGCGAGCGGGAGAAGGCTTTACGGTCTCGAAGACTGTGCGCCCAACGTCGTCGAACTGGCGCCGTTATTGCAACGGGCGGCGCGAGTGGCGGCCATAAAATGCTCGCCGCTGTTCGACGTGGACATGGCGCGGCGGCTGTTCGGCGACCATACGCTTTGCCGCGTCGTGTCGCTCGGCGGCGAGTGCAAGGAGCTGCTCGTCGAGATCGGCGACCACATCCCTCGGCCCCGCATCGAGGCCGAGGCGATCGGCTGCGGGCGTTTCGGCTGCGACGCCATGCGCGAGAGGCCATCTGCGGCGGCTTTCGACCTCTCCGACGCGCATTATCTTACGATCCCAGACGTTGCATTGCAAAAATCGCGCACGGCCATCGACTATTTCCGCCCTCTCGGCGCGCACATCGAGTCGGATAACGGTTACGCGCTCTCCGTCATGCCGTTGGACGCTCCGCTGGGCCGCTCTGTCGAGATCCTCTCCATCGCTCTGTTCTCCCCCAGGGCCCTCGCCCGCACCCTGCGGCAGCGCGGCGTCCGTCGGCTCGACATCCTTGTGCGCGACTTCCCGATCTCCGCCGCCGAGATCGCCCGCCGTCTGAACGTAACCCCCGGCGGCGCTACGGCCATCGCATTCACCAGCTTGGCCGGAAAACCCGTCGCCATCGAGGTAAGGGACTGACAGATCCTAATACTCTGATATATTTGGTATCGGATAGTCGATAGAGTAGTGGGCACCGACGCTTTGGCGAAGTTCGCGGGCCTGTTTTATTATAAGATATGCCACGGCGATCATGTTGCGAAGTTCGCACAGGGGCTGGTTGAGCGTGGAGCGGAGATAGAGCTCTTCGGTCTCCTTGAAGATTATGCCGAGACGGGTGCGGGCGCGGTCGAGACGGAGGTTGGAACGGACAATACCGACATAGTTACTCATAATCTGCTGAAGATCACGATAATTATGCGTTATAAGCACCATCTCTTCGGGATGCGATGTGCCCTCGCAGTCCCATTCGGGGATCGCACGGCAGAACTCTGTCGAAGGCAACAGCGCAATGGCATGGGCGGCGGCCTGCGAGGCATAGACGATGGCCTCGATCAAAGAATTGGACGCCAAGCGATTAGCCCCGTGAAGACCGGTCGATGAGATCTCGCCGACGGCATAGAGGTTGCGGATGGATGTTCGTCCGTCGAGGTCGACGCGCACCCCGCCACAGCAGTAGTGGGCCGCCGGACAGACAGGGATCATCTGTCGGGTAATGTCGATGCCGATGGTGAGGCACTTTTCGTAAATGTTGGGGAAATGGGCGAGGATGGACTCGCGGTCGCGGTGGGTAATGTCGAGGTAGACGAACTCCTCGCCGCGCATTTTGAGCTCGTGGTCGATGCTGCGGGCCACAACGTCGCGCGGGGCCAGCGAGCCCAGCGTGTGATATTTGTGCATGAACTCCTCGCCGTTTTGCAGCCGCAGGATGCCGCCGAAACCGCGCATCGCCTCCGAAATCAGGAATGACGGACGTTCGCCCGGGTTGAACAGCGCCGTGGGGTGAAACTGGATGAACTCCATGTTTTCGACCACCCCTTTCGCCCTGTGTACCATAGCGATACCGTCGCCGGTCGCCACGCGCGGGTTGGTTGTCGTATGGTAAATGTTACCCACGCCGCCCGTTGCGAGCAGCGTCGCCCGCGCAAGGAAAGTGTGCACCATGCCCGTCGTCAGATCGAGCACATAGGCCCCGAAACAGGTAATATCCGGGGTAGACTTGCGCACCAGCCTGCCCAGATGGTGCTGCGTCAGCAGGTCGACGGCAAAACAGTTCTCATGGACTGTAATATTCGGGTGCCGCCTCGCCCTCTCCACCAGAGCGCGCTCCACCTCCGCACCGGTAAGGTCGTGATGGTGCAGGATCCGGTTCTCGCTATGTCCCCCCTCGCGGTAGAGATCGTAAAGTCCCTCCGGCGTCGTGTCGAAGCGCGTCCCCCAGTCGATAAGTTTCGCGATATTCTCAGGGGCCTTCGTAACGACATGCCTCACAGCTTTTTCATTGCATATGCCCGCCCCGCACACCAGCGTGTCCCGAACATGTTTCTCGAAAGTATCCGGCGCATACGTCACACATGCCATACCCCCCTGAGCATAGCGCGTGTTACACTCGTCGAGCCCGCTCTTCGTCACAACCGCAACGCTACCACTGTCCGCAACCTGCAAAGCAAAGCTCAAACCGCCTATACCACTGCCTATTACCAAAAAATCATACTCTTTCATCTTTCCCTTGCAAAAAAGCGGTTTCTGTGTTTCTGTCGGTTCGGGATGTTTGCTTTGAGATGCGGTGCGTCGTTTCTGGTTTGTTCATGGGGTATGGATACGGTTGAAGGATAAATATAGTTTCATATTTCTGTGTTTCTGCCGATTCTGGAGATAGAGGGACAATGCGTTGTGGTGCAATGCGTGGTCTTTGGTTTATTCATGTTGTTGCGAGGCGGATTTGGGATGTTTGGTGATAATATGTTGTAATACAGCGACATGCTCTCATGGTTTTTCGTTTGTTCATATTAATTGTGAGGCGGATTTTGCATGCTCTAACAGGTCGAATCGACACTAAATGCCAAAATAAGCCCTGTCGATAGGCAAAATACGGTCGTTAAACTGCTATTTAACTTTTTTTTGTAAGAACGATTACGGATATGGTCCGATGTATCGGAATAAAATGTCCATTCGGAGATACTTCCAAAGAGGCAAAAACATCATTTAGTTATCAAATATCCATCCAAAATGCAG
>JAIRQC010000116.1 GCA_031256675.1 Rikenellaceae bacterium | reverse complement strand
ATTTTTCATCCGCTCCTCGCCCACACGTGCGGCGGCGGCTGTACGGTGATGTCCGTCGGCAATATAAAGCGCAGGTATGGAGGCAAATATGGCCGTTATCTCATCTATAAGTTTATCGTCGGAGATCACCCACAGCCTGTGTCTGAAACCGTCTTTGGCCACCGTGAAATCATACTCCGGCGCCTCGGCGGCCACCGAGGTCACGATCTCGTCCAGCCGCTCGTGGGCGGGGTAGGCAAAGAAGACCGGTTCGAGGTTGGCGCTCTGGTTGCGGACATGAACCATGCGATCCTCCTCCTTGTCGGGGCGGGTGAGTTCGTGCTTTTTGATGCGCCCGTCGAGGTAATCCTGAAAGTGACAGCAGACGGCCAGCCCGTACTGCGTGCGCCCCGCCATCGTCTGTGCGTAAATGTAATAGCACTCCTTCTCATCCTGTCGCAGCCAGCCGCGCTCGCGCCACAGGCGGAAATTCTCCACCGCCCGGTCATAAACCTGCTGCGAATGTTCGTCGGCAATGGGGTCGAAATCAATCTCCGGCTTGATGATATGCAGCAGCGACCGCTCGCCGGCCTCGCTTTTGGCCTCCTCGGAGTTGAGCACATCGTAGGGGGGCGACGACACCTCCGCCGCAAACTCTTTCGGAGGCCGTATGCCCCGAAACGCTTTTATCTTGACCATTTTTCTCTGTTAATATTTGTAGGCGCGTTTGACGCACGGATTGTGTGTCCCTGTCTCGGATAGGCCGACAACCTCGACCACCGTCCGGAATCACATGCAATTACTGCGCCGCGCCCGTTAAATCCCAGCCTAATATACCCTGACCACCAGTGACTGATGTTTTTCCAGCTTTGCTTTCAGGGGTGTTTGCGTCGTGCCGAGCTCCTTCTTGGCGTACAAGTCGCGAATTTTCCGGACATTCTTCTTGTCGAAAGTGATTTCGTGACCAAAAACCTCGTCCTTTACCGAGGTGAGGTTCCAGTCGAAAGCAGTTCGACAGGCTGCTCCGAGCGGTTCAGGAACAGGAACGCCCACTGTCCACCATCCAGAGGCTTGGCAAATAGCTCTATATCGCCCTGAACACGAAAGGAAGCCCGGCACGCCCGGTTTGTCCTGGTTCAGGGCGATAATATCACGGTCGGTGATGATGCCGAGGGTCTCTTTCGACATTTTGCGGACGTCGTTGCCCAGCATCAGCGGCGAATTGAACATTGCCCACAGCGCAAAGTGCGACTGGTTTTCGTAAAAGTCCAGCCCCTGTTGCCCACTTCGAGCATGTCCATATCGTTCCAGTGGCCGGGGCCGGCATGCCGTCTCACCTCGTTGGAACATTCTTGTCCAGTATATCCAGCACACAGTCAGGGTTGAACCTGTCGGGCTTCTTTTCGTAAGGGCCGAATCTGGGGCCGATGTCGCCCGTCGTGCGCCACATGTGGCCTACATTCTCGGCCCACGTCCACGGTTTGGTGCTTCCCCATTCGCACAGGCTGAACAGGAAGGGGCGTTCGGTGGCGTACAAGGCGTCGCGCATGGTGATGTAAGCCCCCTCGCTGTTGAGTTTCTCAGCATAACACCAGTCGTATTTCAGGAAGTCGGCCCCCCACTGGGCATACTTCATCGCATCCTGATATTCGTGGCCACGGCTGCCCGGATAGCCGGCGCAGGTCTTGCTGCCCGCACAGTTGTACAGTCCGAATTTCAGCCCCTTCGAGTGGACGTAATCGGCCACAGCCTTGATCCCGTGAGGGAATTTCACCGGATGGGGCGTCAGATTGCCCTCGGCGTCGCGCTGCATGTCCATCCAGCCGTCGTCGAGAACAAGGTACTCATATCCGGCCTCTTTCAGGCCGAGGGAGACGAAAGCGTCGGCTATCTCCATGACCAGCTGCTCGTCGATCTTCACCCCGAAAGTGTTCCAGCTGTTCCAGCCCATTGGCGGAGTAATGGCCAGTCCCTCGAATTTCCGGGCCGAAAGCGACAGGGCGAGCGGCATGGCGACAAGGAATAAAAATAATTTCTTCATAACGGTTTAATTTTTATGCGGGCCTTCAAATGATCTTTGTGCGTCCGACCAGTGATCTTTGTGCATCCGACAGTCGCATGGCTCCCCGTGTAACGGGACGGGCACACTAAAAGCGCAGAAAACGCAATCATTTGTTCACCTGAAATTTACGGTTGCCGTTGAGTAAAAAATCGACCGTCTGGCTTGCGGCGGCCAAGCCGGCGTTGATGTTGGCCTCGGCGGTCTCAGCCCCCATCTTCTTTTCGGAGGCGAAGACCCTCGCGCCGAATTTCTCGTCGAGCAGTCCCTGAATGTCGGCGGCAACGTCGGTGGCATACTTGAAATCGGTGCGCTCAGTGAGCATCTGCACCAGCCCCTGCTCGTCGACAACCTCCTTGCGGGCGGTGTTGATCAGCGTCGCCCCGCGCGGCATCTTCGACAGCAACTCGTAACCTATCGACCTGCGCGTCTGCTCCGTGGCGGGAATATGCAGCGAAATATAGTCGCACCCGGCATAGAGCTCGTCCGCCGAGGCCGCCTCCACCACGCCGTCGCGGGCGAAGACGGACTTGTCGGCCACAAACGGATCGTAGGCGTAGACCTTCATGCCCAGCGCCTTGCCGTAACGCGCCACGATCGAGCCGACGTTGCCGTAGGCATGGATGCCGAGCTTCTTGCCGCTGACCTCGCTGCCCGTGCCGGGGGTGAACCTGTTGCGGGCCATGTAGATCATCATGCCGATAGCCAGCTCGGCCACGGCGTTGGAGTTCTGGCCCGGAGTGTTCATCACCACAATATCGCGCGCCGTGCAGGCCGCCAGGTCGACATTGTCGTAACCCGCTCCGGCCCTGACGACGATCTTCAACCGCGACGCAGCCTCCACAACCTCCTGTGTCACCTTGTCGCTGCGAATTATCAGCCCGTCCGCATCGGCCACGGCAGAGAGCAACTGCGCCCTGTCCGTATATTTCTCGAGCAAAGCCGCCTCAAGCCCCGCGCCGGCGATGATCTTCGTCATGCTCTCCACGGCCGTCTTGGCAAAGGGTTTCTCCGTGGCTATCAATACTTTCATACCTGTCAATGTAAGAAAATTTACTGTTTTCTCCTGTTTCTTCGGATTATATGTGACCAGCACGCCCATCACTGCCGCGCTTCGAACTCCTTCATGCAATCCACCAGGGCCTGAACGCTTTCGATCGGCAGGGCATTGTAGCACGAGGCGCGGAAGCCCCCCACCAGACGGTGCCCCTTTATGCCGATCATGCCTTTGGACTTGGCAAAATCAAGGAAGCTGTCGGCCAGGGCCTCGTATCCGGGGGCCATGACGAAGCATATGTTCATCAGCGAGCGGTCCTCGACGGCTGCGGCGCCGGTGAAGAGCGGGTTGCGGTCGATCTCGCCGTAGAGCAGAGCGGCCTTGTCGCGGTTGCGCTTCTGCACCGTCTCGACGCCGCCGATGGATTTAAGCCAGCGCAGCGTCTCGCGCACAACATATATGGCGAACACCGGCGGGGTGTTGTACATCGAGCCGTTCTCGATATGGAGCTTGTAGTCGACCATCGAGGGCAGGGCGCGGGTGCGCCGTTCGAGCATGTCCTCGCGGACTATCACAAAGGTAACCCCCGCAGGGCCAATGTTTTTCTGCGCGCCGCCGTAGATCACGGCATATTTCGATACGTCGACCGGGCGGCTCAGAATGTCGGAGCTCATGTCGGCAATGAGAGGCACGGGCGAGTCGAGGTCGGTGTGATATTCGGTGCCGAAAATGGTGTTGTTGGTGGTTATGTGCAGATAGTCAAGGTCGGACGGAACGGCGTAGCCTTTGGGAATATAGGAGAAGTTTTTGTCCTCCGAAGAGGCCAGCACAATGGTTTCGCCGAATAGTTTGGCCTCCTTGATGGCCTTTTTGGCCCAGACGCCGGTGTTTACATAGCCCGCCCTGT
>JAIRQC010000082.1 GCA_031256675.1 Rikenellaceae bacterium | reverse complement strand
TGATTAAAAAATGGTGTCGAGAACGGAGTGATTGCACATCCAATCCCTGCGAGTTTCGAGCAGCAAGAAACAGTTTGTGGCAACAAACTGACGTCTTGCTCTAAAACTTCGATGAATATTTATGGTCGGTTCCCGACTTTTGAAATGGTGTTTCATCTTTCTTATTTTTTAGAATGAAACGCCAAGTTAAATAATAATATTCGTTGAATATCAATAATATATAGGTGTTGGATTCGTATGCTTAGGTCTGCTGTATATTGCCATTTCAGGTTTAAAATTACCGGTGAGAACTGCTGTGATTCTCCAGCTGAAGAATTTGAGTAAACTGCCGGCAATTAAAAATGCATCCGTTCTCCAAAATCATCTCATTTTATCCCTTTCTCCTTTGATTCTCTATGCAAAACAAAGCGGTTCAAAGCATAAAAATCTAACACTATTAACTGACAAACAATATGTTATATATTTGCCGTTGGTGTTTTGAAAAGCCTCCATTTTGCAAGTTTTAGATTCTGATAAATAGATAGTTTGAAAATTGTAGAATTAGAGAAATTTCAGAGTTGCAAAGTCGATAATTTTCCAAAATCAAACTTTTTGGTTTTAAAAAATTGGTAATTATAAAACGTGAGAAGTTGGTAATTTGTAAACAAGAAAACTTGAATACAGGCTTTAAAACCTGATAAATAACAGAATGTATAATTATAAAAATTGAAAACAGTATGAAAAAAGAACCGTTGTTTATCGCCTTCTCTACTCAAAAGGGTGGTGTTGGCAAAAGTACATTTACCGTGCTCATGGCGAGTTATCTGCACTATCTGAAAGGATTGAATGTCGCCGTGATGGATTGCGACTATCCGCAATGCAGTGTTTACGAGATGCGCAAGCGGGAAATTCGCCAGTTGGAAACCAACCTGCACTATCAGTCCAAAGCCATTGCACTATTTGAATCGCTGGGCAAGCAGACCTATCCGATTGTCTGTGCTAAGCCCGAAGAAGGGATTGCCAAAGCCCATGAATTTTTGGCAAGTGAGCCAACCGACTACGATGTAGTATTTTTTGACCTGCCCGGTACCATCAACAATGATGGTGTGATTGCGACCTTTATGGCAATGGATTATATTTTTGTGCCGATGGCTCCCTCGCGAATGTCGATGGAGAGTACACTCTCATTTATCATTCCCGCCAACGAACTGTTGGCGGAACATTCAGACTTAAACCTGAAAGCAATCCACCTGTTTTGGAATCGTGTCGACGGACGTATCAAAAAAGCGTGGCTGGAACATTATGAAGGTATGATCCGTCAATTCGGACTCCGATTATTGAAAACCAGTATTCCGCAATCCGTCCGCTACGACAAGGAACAATCTATCGAGGGTAGCGATGCGGTGTTCCTCTCAACTATCTTTCCTGCTGATATAACGTTACTCAAAGGGAGCAATTTGGATTTGCTGGTCGATGAGATTTCGGAAATTATTCACTTAACACCTCAATCGTAATGGCAGCAGAAAATAACTTCGATAAATTCCGCTCGATGGTGCATGAAGGTGTGCCGATGGAAAAATCCGCACCAAGTGAGCAAACGGAGATAAAAATAGTTGAACCCGCTGCCAAACCTGCCGAGAAGCGAAAACGCAAATCTCAGGGCGACTACCAAAGTGTGTTTTTTACCCGTGTAGACTTTACACATCGCAAACCTCTCTACATCACAGCTACAACTCATCGGCGATTAATGCGAATCGTCCACCTAATGGACGAATCGAAAGCGACCATCAGTAGCTATGTTGAAAACATAATTCTCAACCACTTGGAGACATTCAAGGATGACATTGATACCATTTATCAAACTAACAACATTAATCCAACTGAATAATGAACACATTTATAAAGATATACGTACTGATAAGCCTGTGGTTTTGGGCGGGAATGCTCCTGAGCGAACCCTTACGCAAGGCATTTGGCGACATGCACTGGAGAGTGGCGGAAAGAATATACGATGCAACTTGGGGGCGAGTGATAAAAGCATTTAGTGCTGCCGGACTTTATATGAAAAATCGCACTCAGGCGGTTCGTGTCAGCATTGCCCGTTCATTAGTCAGCAAAGAGCTGCTTGAGGAGTTGGCGCACAAAAATCTCGTTGCAGCCATTTCGAGGGCGCGCCGAATGGATCAGTATAGCACCGGAATTGATTATGATGATATCGTAAAAATAGTTCATCTGGGAATGGGAAAACAAGTTAGCCATGAAACAAAAGAAGTTGCGGTAAAAAAATCGTTCGAGATTTGCGATACCAACCTGTTTCAGGATATCATGGCAAAAATTCCCCGTGCGCAAGAGCACATACTGATAGCCTTTGACCAATTGGAGGGACGTGCTCCTTACGATTCTATCAAGAACGAGGAGTTCCGAAAGTTTATTCGTGAGTAATGAATAGCGTGAAGTTAGATAGCCTTTGGATTAATTTTCGAGGGCTGTTCTATTTTTTAAGCAAATTTGGCGTCTCTTATCGACGCCAACCCGCGCCAAATGCTGCCACCATCTGATTCTTTGCTATTTAGCTGATTTTTTGTATATACATTTGGACTCTGAACGGAATTATTAATCTTTAAAATTATAAAGACATGGAAGTAATAAACATTGAAGCCCAAACATTCGAAGCGATGATGTCACGTTTCGAAGCCTTTACCCAGAAAGTGGAAACCCTGTGCGAAATCCGGGACAAAAGCCTGCACCGCTGGCTCGACAATCAGGATGTATGTCAGATACTCAACATCTCAAAGCGCACCTTGCAAACCTATCGGGATAACGGTACGCTGGCTTACACGCAAATCAATCATAAGATGTATTACAAACCCGAGGATGTGGAGCAAATAATAATCAAACTTAAAAATAAGAAGTCATGAGCAATCAAATTATTACAAAGGACAGCACCAGAATTGTTGGCTTTTTCAAGTCCATAGAGCGAATGCTCGATGGCATCGAAAGATTAGTCGCCAACCACAAACCGCATCTAAATGGTGAGCGATTTTTGACCGACAGGGAAGTTTCTGAGCGTCTTAAACTAAGCCGCCGGACACTTCAAGATTATCGAACGGAAGGTAAAATCCCTTACATCCACTTGGGTGGTAAAATATTGTACCAGGAATCCGACGTGCAAAAGTTACTCGAAACCAACTATTACAAATCTTTCGAATAATTATGCGGATTTAGAGGAGAGGGAGTTGAGTCGCCATTGACGCAAAACAAAAACGAGCGTGCCAAATTTAATTGGCACGCTCGTTTTTGTTGATGTTATGCGTCCTTTGTCGGGTCGGTCGTTTTCGTTGCAGGGGCTTGTGTCGTGGAGGGTTTAGGCGGTGCAAGATTTTTCGAAATAATACTACCCGAAGTGTAGCGAAGGTGTGGAGATTATTTTGAAAACCCGCAGGGCTTGACCTTGCTCTGCCGTTAAGAACCCGCAACAAACTTTGCCCTGAAAACGGAAATGACCGGCTCGGCATTCAATAAATTTCCCGATTATTTTAAAAATTTACGATTTTCAACTTCCTGTAATACACGCATCTGCTGGATCGCTATCTGATTCAATTTCAGTAGTCTTTCCTTTTGAACCATTCCTTCATTGATAAAAACAGCGTTGATATTTTCCATATTGGAGAGGCATATCAATTCGTTGATAGTAGCGTAATTCCGGATATTGCCTTTCAAATCAGGGTTAGAATCACGCCACTGCTTGGCAGTTATCCCAAAAAGAGAGACGTTCAATACATCGGCTTCAAGATACAGTTCAAATTCTGCTGAAATCCATGCCGCAAATTTGAATGCGATATCCGAATGAGCATACGTTCCACCTCCGTAGCGACCTGATTTTGACGTTATTCATATTGCATTTGTTTCTGTAGTCCATTTCTGAGAAGACATCCAAAAGTGCGGCTTGGCAGATTCACTTTTAAACCCCTCATAAATGTGGGGTTTAAAACCCGGATTATTCAACATTTCCCACAAACCGAGATACTCAATTGTGCTATAAGTCCTTAGCCACAAGCTGATTATTTGTGAAGGATTTGCGGCATCTCGGATTTTGGCAATATCTGTCAGCGAAATATAATCTTCCTCTACTTTTTTATAAAATACAATATCTGTGCCTTTTACTGTTATTTTTGCCATATTCTTACCTTATTTTTTCTAAACCCGTCGAATTCGAGGGGTTTGGAATTTATTATACAAATTTAATAGAAAATATTGGTATTCTTTTAATTCCCTCGAATTCGAGGGAATTAAACCGCCTTGACTTTTATTACATAATAGCCATATCAGCAAAACAAGTATCAACTCCCGCCATATCTCGTTTGATGCTCGAATCCATTACCTTAGCGTAGTGTTGAGTCATCCGGATATCAGCGTGCCCAAGCATTTTAGCAACATTTTCCATCGAAACGCCATTGGCTAAAAATACCACCGAAGCCGCTGTATGGCGGGCTGTGTGAGTTGTAAGGTTCTTCTTAATATCACACCTTGTGGCAATTTCTTTCAAATAACTATTCATCTTTTGATTGCTCGTCACGGGCAGTAGCGCACCCGTTTTTTGACGAATAGGATGGTCTTTATATTTCTCAAGAATTGCCTGCGGGATTTTCAATAGTGGGATGTTGCACATATTATCAGTCTTCTCACGAGCCTTTCGTATCCAAATGTCGCCGTTGTTGTCTTTGGTAATGTGTTCTGCCCGAAGATTATTCACATCAATGTAAGCCAATCCGCTGAAAACACAGAAGATAAAAACATCACGGACGTATTCAAGATGCGGCATATCGAATTGCTTGACCATAATCCGCTCTATCTCTTCTTTGGTCAGCACCTCTTTAATAACCTCTTTTGCCTGAAATTTAATACCTGCAAATGGGTTATGATTCATCCACTCTTTGGCAATGGCGAGGTTGACAATCTTCTTGAAGCATTTCATGTAGCGGATAACAGTGTTCTGCTGGCAGCCACGCTCGACTTTCAGAAACATCTCAAAGTCACGTACAAATTCGCTGTCAATCTCGTTGAGATAAATATCTTCCTTTCCAAACTTTTGTTGAATCAGCACACCGAGATATTTGCAGCAGTTGTCGAACCGGGTGATTGTGATTTTTACATAGTCGATGCCGATCAGTTTCCGGCAATCATCGTTATGCTTTCGGAATACACTTAGCAGCGTTCTCTTGTTATCTTCCGCGCCATAGAGCGTATTCATGATGAGGCGGGCAGTAAAGAATTTCCCACTCATCTCCAAGTCGCGATGTATAGTCAACGCTTTCAGCTTTAACATTCGGATGTACTCATTGAGTTCCGACGCCTTTCTGTCGCGCCCTTTGGATGATTCGGTGACTTGATCCCACTGATTGGGTGGGACACTGCGTTTGATTTGGGACTCTACGGCAATACCGTTTACTTTGATTCTCAATCGAATCGGAGCTTCTCCATTACTGAGAAGTTTGGTTTTCTTGATAAAGAAAAACACACTGAATGAATTTCGTTTCATAATCGTAATTTTTTGTTTGTAAAATTATGAAATCGAACCGACAGTATTGCTGCGCAAAATGCTGTGTTTCAGTGCAAAATAATCGTTTAGGTGGGACTTGAGCGGCGGGATTTAAAAATCCCACCTATTTCACTTTTTTAGTTGCTCAAAACCGCCCTTTTTTGCTTCGCAGGGGGAAAGAAAAAACCCTGAATTCTACTGAAATTCAGGGTTTTACGTAAATTTGCTTTTCTTACTTGTGGTGCCACCAAGAATCGAACTAGGGACACACGGATTTTCAGTCCGTTGCTCTACCAACTGAGCTATGGCACCATACCATTCCTCAAAAACCGGAACACTCCCCTTCGGCTGTTTAAGGCGGTGCAAAGATAAAGATATATTTTCAATTCGCAAAACCTGAACAATATTTTTCAAAGCCGACCCTGCAATATTTTTTTCTCCGACTTAAAATCCCTATCTTTGCCGAAATATATAAAAACGGCGACTCCAACCAAAAATCCAGACGGTATGAAAATAGCGCTCGCACAGCTCAACTATACGATCGGAGATTTCGAGGAGAACAAGGCGGCCATCATCGACCGCATCATCCGTGCCAAGACGCATGGGGCTGATCTTGTGATCTTTGCCGAACAGGCCATCAGCGGCACCCCTGCGTTCGACCTGCTCAACAAGGTCGACTTCCTGAACCTTTGCGAGGATGCGCTCACCGAGATTGCCTCGCACTGCGACGAACTTACGGCGATCGTCGGCCTGCCCATGCAGGACGGACGACAGACGGTGAGCGTGGCGGCCGTCCTCCAGAACTGCGCCGTCAAACGCTACGTCGGCAAGCAGAACATCTCCAAACGCGAGGAGTCGTGGCACCTGTCGCCATCCCGAGGATGCGACTATATCACGGTGAACAACAGCAAGGTAGCCGTCGTAGTGGGCGAAGACCTTACCTCCGGCCTCAGCGTAGGCGAACAGGCCGACCTGATTGTGAACCTCGACGCAAATGCATACTGCCGCGGCGTTATCGAACAGCGTTACGAACGGCTGCGCTCGACGGCCTTCACCAACGGCAAACCGCTGGCTTTCGTCAACCAGATCGGCGGCCAGAGCGACGTGATCTACGACGGCTCGTCGGCCGTGTTCAACTCTCGCGGCGAGGCTATCGCGCTGTTAAAGAGCTTCGAAGAGGATTTTGCTGTGGTCGACCTCACAGCCAGGAACAAACCGATCCCTCTGCCTTTCCAGGACAAAACCTATAATGTCTACCGCGCCATCAAGCTGGGATTGAAGGATTTTTTTGTCAAGAACGGCTTCCGCAAGGCCTGTCTTGGGCTTTCGGGCGGCATCGACTCGGCCGTAGTGCTTGCGATGGCTGCCGAGGCTATCGGGCCGGAGAACATCAAGGTGCTGATGATGCCATCGCAGTTTTCGAGCGACCACTCGGTGGAGGACGCCGTGCAGATGGCCGACGGCATGCGCGTCGAGTACAGCGTTGTGCCTATAACCGAGATATATACGAGCGCCGTCGACACCATGAAACCCGTCATCGGCGGCACGGAGTTCGACCGCACGGAGGAGAACATTCAGGCGCGCATCCGCTGCATGTTGATCATGTCGCTCTCAAACAAGTATAACTACGTGCTGCTCAACACCTCCAACAAAAGCGAGTGCGCTCTCGGCCTCGGCACGCTCTACGGCGACGCCACCGGAACGTTAAGCATCATCGGCGACCTCTACAAGATCGAAGTCTACGACCTGGCCCGGTTTATCAACCGCCGGCGCGAGATCATTCCGGAGAACATCATCCTCAAAGAGCCCTCGGCCGAGCTGCGTCCTCAGCAGAAGGACGGCGACCTGCTGCCCCCCTACGACGTGCTCGACGCCATAATTTCGCGCATGGTCGACCAGGGCCAGAGCCGCGAGGAGATCATCAACGCCGGGTTCGACGCCGAAACCGTCCAGAAAGTTTACTCGATGATCCTGCGCAACGAGCACAAACGTTACCAGTTCTGCCCCACGCTCCAACTCTCCGCCCGTCCCTTTGGCCGCGGGCGCGTAATGCCGCTGGCCAGTAAATACGGTTTCTGATGCGAGGCGTCGTTGAGCATAAGGGCGTGGTTGTCAGCGCGGCCGATCATGCGGTGGAGGTTCGGATGACGGTCGAGGGGGCATGTGACGTGTGTAAGGCGAGCGTGATCTGCGGCATGGGCGAGACGCAGGAGCGTACTGTCAGGGCGTGGTCGGAGGTTGCCGAGGCCTTTGCGCCTGGCGAACAGGTGGTGGTGAGCATGACGCAGGCCATGAGCGTGCGTGCGGTGATCTGGGCCTACGTGGCGCCGTTTTTCGTGATGCTGGTCGCGCTGCTGGGGCTTAAAGAGTTGGAACATAGCGATTTGGTTGCCGGAGGAACGGCTCTGGCCGCGGTGGCGCTCTATTATATCGGGCTTTATGTTTTTCGTCGTCGACTCGAACGGGTCATAATATTTAAGGTAAGAAAATGCTTTTAGATTCGACTTTGCTCTATACCGTGCTGATACTTTGCGCAGTGGGAGTGATCGCGGCGGCATTGCTGTATGTCGTGGCGCAGCGGTTCCGCGTGGAGGAGGACGAGCGCATCGACGTGGTGGCGGCCAAATTGCCGGGGGCCAACTGCGGCGGGTGCGGATCTGCCGGATGTCGCAATTTTGCTGAGAAACTCGTTGCGAGCGAGGATCTTGCGGGGCTGTTCTGTCCCGTTGGCGGCGCGGCGACGATGAAGGATGTGGCCGACTATCTGGGCAGGGCCCCGGTAGAAAAGGCGCCTCAGACGGCCGTGGTACGCTGCGGCGGATCGTGCGCAAAACGCCCGCATACAAATCTTTACGACGGCGCGGCGAGCTGCGCGATGAGCGCAATGCTCTACGGCGGTCAGACGGGTTGCATTTTCGGCTGCCTGGGCGGCGGCGACTGCGCGGCGGCGTGCAACTTCGACGCGCTGAGCATGAACGCATTAACCGGCCTGCCCGAGGTCGACCAGACGAGGTGCACCGCCTGCGGGGCCTGCGCCAAAGCCTGCCCGAAACTGCTTATAGAGCTGCGTAACAAGGGTTTCCGTGACAGGAGGGTCTACGTGTCTTGCCGTAATAAGGACAAGGGCGGCGTGGCGCGCAAAAGTTGCGCGGCGGCCTGCATCGGCTGCGGCAAGTGCGTGAAAGCCTGCGCTTTCGAAGCGATCGCGCTGGCCGACAACCTTGCGTATATCGACAGCAACAAATGCAGGCTCTGCCGCAAATGCGTGGCCGAGTGCCCCACCGGAGCTATCGTGGAGACAGGATTTCCGGCGTTGAAACAGACAAAAGATGGCTAAAAAATTCCGCAAAGGCGGCGTCCATCCGCCCGAAAACAAATCGACACGCAACCTGCCGTGTGAAACTTTTCCGCTGCCGGAGGTGGCGGTCATTCCCCTGTCCCAGCACATCGGCGCGCCGTCCGTCGCCTGCGTCGAGGTCGGCCAGACGGTGGTCGTGGGACAGCTCATCGGTCGCAGCGGCGGTTTTGTGTCGGCTGGCGTTCACTCGTCGGTCAGCGGCCGGGTGACGGCGGTGGGCGACGTGACGGACATTCGCGGGATGCGCACACCGGCGGTGATGATAGAGGTGGAGGGCGACACGTGGCTCGACACTGTCGACCGCAGCGAGGAGATTGTCCACGAGTGCGACCTTGCGCCGGAGGAGATCGTCGCGAGGGTGGCCGAGGCGGGCGTCGTGGGGATGGGCGGGGCGACCTTTCCGACCCATGTCAAGCTCTCGCCGCCGCCGAACACGAAAGCTGACACGCTGATAATCAACGGGGCCGAGTGCGAGCCATACATAACTTGCGACCACCGCCTGATGGTCGAACGAAGCCGTGAGATCGTCGTCGGGGCCACGATCGCCTCCCGCGCACTGGGGGTCGAACGGACGGTCATCGCCGTCGAGGCCAACAAACCCGACGCTATTGAGGCTTTGCGGCTGGCGGCGGCAGGCAGGGTGGAGGTCGCGGAGCTGCGCACGCGCTACCCTCAGGGGGGCGAAAAGCAACTGATAGAGGCAGTTACGGGCCGTCGCGTTCCGTCGGGCGGGCTGCCGATAGCCGTCGGGGCCGTGGTGCAGAACGTCGGCACGGCGGTGGCTGTGTACGAGGCTGTGCAGAAGCGTAAGCCGCTCATCGAAAGGCGGTTGACCGTCACGGGCAGCGGCGTGGCACGCGGCGGCAACTTCGCGGTGCGCATCGGCACGCCGTTCGAAAAACTTATAGACCACTGCGGCGGATTGCGCGACGATCAGATCAAGATCATCTCCGGCGGGCCGATGATGGGTTACGCCACCGGCAACATGCAATCGCCTGTAACAAAGGGCACTACCGGCATTCTCGCATTGAGCGGCAGCGAGGCGCGGCGACGGCCCGAAACCTCCTGCATAAAATGCGCCAAGTGCGTGAGCGTCTGCCCGATGGGGCTGGAGCCATACCTGCTGATCAAGCTGGTGCGGCTGGGTCGTGCCGCCGACGCCGAACCGCGCGCCATCCTCGACTGCATCGAATGCGGTTCGTGCGCCTACACCTGCCCCGCCTCGCTGCCGCTGCTCGATTTCATCCGCACCGGCAAACGCACTGTCGCACAGCTCAAACGCGAACGCGATGCAAAATAAAGTTACCCTGTCATTCGCGGCGGTCGACGCTCTCGGGGCTGTCGGGGCGTCGACGACTGTCGCCAAAGCAAGTTTTTGAAAGGAATGGAGAAAAAACTCGTTATATCCCCCTCGCCGCACGTTTATGGCGGCGAGAATACGCTGCGGCTGATGCTCGACGTGCTCGTCGCGCTCGCGCCCGCGCTGGCGGTATCGTTCTGGGTTTACGGGTGGAACGTACTGGTTGTCACCGCTGTATCTATCGCGTCGTGCGTGGCGGCGGAGTGGCTGCTGCAACGCTTTCTGCTGCGCGGGCCGCTGACCGTCGGCAACCTGTCGGCTGTGGTGACCGGGACGCTGCTGGCGTTCAACCTGCCGTCGACCCTGCCGCTGTGGATGGTCGCGACAGGGGCCCTGGTGGCCATCGGCGTAGGCAAAATGTCGTTCGGCGGCCTCGGACGCAACCCGTTCAACCCTGCGCTGGTAGGGCGCGTGTTCCTGCTGCTGTCGTTCACGGGGGCGATGACCACCTTTCCTGCTGTGACAGACGCAGTTACGGGAGCTACGCCGCTGGGATTCATAAAGGGAGGGCTTAAAAGCGGGCTGTCGATCAGCGAGTTAGCCTCGCAGCTGAGCTACGCCGACCTGCTGTTCGGGTTCAAGTCCGGGTCGTTCGGCGAGATCTCCGCGCTTGCGCTGATACTTGGGGGCATATACCTGATGATCAGGCGTGTTATCTCGTGGCACATTCCGGCGACGGTGTTGGGTTCGATGGCTTTGCTGAGCGGCGTGCTGTGGCTGGCCGACCCGTCGAGCTACATGAGCCCGCTGTTCCACCTGCTCACCGGCGGGGCGATGCTTGGGGCGTTTTTCATGGCAACGGACTACTCCACCTCGCCAATGAACCGCCGCGGGATGGTCGTTTTCGGCGTGGGTATCGGACTGCTGACCATGACGTTGCGCCTGTGGAGCGCCTACCCCGAGGGAATGTCGTTCGCGATCCTGATAATGAACGCATTTGTGCCGCTGATAAATAAATATGTCAAACCGCGTCGCTTCGCATAAGTCGCTTTGCATAAGTCATGAAAAGTTCGCTTAAAAATATGATATTCTCGCTGTTAGCCATCACTTTCGTGTCGGCGGCGGCAGTGGGGGTGGTTTACAGGGTGACCTCGGGGCCGATAGCCGCAGCGAAGGCCGAGAACAGTCAAACATCGCTGCGTCAGGTGCTTCCGCCGTTCGACAACCGTCCGGCAGAAAATGTGCGGACGGTCGTGGTCGACGGCGCAGAGGCGAAGGTCTACACCGCCACGAGCGGCGACACGGTCTGCGGTTATGCCGTCGAGACGCTCTCCAGGAAGGGCTTCGGCGGCGAGGTCGTGCTGATGGTCGGGTTCAAGCCCGACGGCGAAATAGTTGATATTGAGGTACTCGGCCACAAGGAAACACAGGGGTTGGGCGACAAGATCGAGCGGGGCAAGTCGGACTTCTCGGTGCAGTTCCGCGGCAAAAATCCCGCCACGTTCCACCTCTCCGTGCGCAAGGACGGCGGCGACGTGGACGCCATCACCGCCTCGACCATCTCCTCGCGCGCCTACGCCGACGCGGTCAACCGCGCCTATCTGGCTCTAAAACAGGTAAGTAATGAATAACAATCTGCGGCTCTTCACCAGGGGGATCATCAAGGAGAACCCTACTTTCGTGCTGCTGCTGGGCATGTGCCCGACGCTCGGGACGACCACCTCGGCCGTTACGGGCATGGGCATGGGGCTGGCGACGCTGTTCGTGCTGACCCTTTCGAATATGGTTATCTCGCTGGTCAAGAGGCAGATACCCGACAAGGTGCGTATTCCGGCCTACATCGTCATCATCGCCTCGTTCGTCACGGTGGTGCAGCTCTGCATGGAGGCCTACGTGCCGTCGCTCTACAAGGCGCTTGGGGTTTTCCTGCCGCTTATCGTGGTCAACTGCATCATTTTAGGACGGGCGGAGGCTTTCGCTTCGAAGAACGGCGTGGGGGCCTCGGCCCTCGACGGACTGGGTATCGGGGTGGGATTTACATTGTCGCTCACGTTGTTAGGGCTTGTCCGCGAGGTGTTGGGCGCAGGTTCGGCGTTCGGCGTGCAGATCTTCCCCGGCGGCGGCATTCTGATCTTCGTTCTCGCCCCCGGAGCCTTTTTCGCGCTCGGCTACCTGCTGGCGCTGTTCAACAAATTCACGGCTAAAATCCGCTGATCATGGAGTATGTTCTGATTATAATCGGCTCTATCTTCGTCAATAACATAGTGTTGGCGCAGTTCTTCGGCATCTGTCCGTTCCTCGGCGTGTCGAACAGGGTGGAGACCTCGCTTGGCATGGGTGCGGCGGTGACGTTCGTGATGGCGCTGGCGGCGGTGGCGGCCTATCTGATTCAGTACTACGTGCTTGTGCCTCTGCACATTGAGTATATGCAGACCATCGTCTTCATTCTGGTCATAGCGATGCTGGTACAGATGGTCGAGCTGGTTTTGAAGAAGGTCAGCCCGCCGCTGTATCAGGCGCTTGGGATTTTCCTGCCGCTCATCACGACCAACTGCGCCGTGCTGGGCGTGGCGTTGCTGCTGGTGCAGAAAGAGTTGGAGCTGCTGCAATCGGTAGTCTATTCCACTGCGACGGCCATCGGTTTCGCCCTCGCGCTGACGATCTTTGCCGGTATCCGCGAGAGCCTCGAACTCGAAGATGTACCACCCGCCATGCGCGGCCTCCCTATCGCCATCATCACCGCCGGCATCCTCGCAATGGCATTTATGGGCTTCTCAGGGCTGGTGTAATAGCGCACTGCTGCGCCTACTCATACCTGCCCGACTTCAACATTGCTATCTCCTGCGGGGTGAGGAACTTCCACTGGCCGCGACGGAGGCCCTCTTTGGTCAGCCCGGCAAAGTAAACGCGGTCGAGCTTAACTATCTTGTACCCAAAGTGTTCGAAGATACGGCGGACAATACGGTTGCGTCCGGAGTGTATCTCGACGCCCACCTCCCTGCGCCCGGAGTCGACCCACGAGACGGCGTCGACAACAATCGGGCCGTCTTCGAGCTCGACGCCCGCAGCGATGCTATCCATGTCGGCGCGCGTCAGGGGATGGTCGAGCGTCGCCTGATATATCTTCTTCTTGTTGTACGACGGATGGGTGAGCTGGCGCGTGAGTTCGCCGTCGTTGGTGAGGAGCAGCACCCCGACGCTGTTTTTGTCGAGCCGCCCGACGGGATAGACCCGCTCGGGGCACTTGCCACGGACGATGTCGACGACCGTGCGGTCAGCGTGCGGGTCTTCGACCGTCGTCACAAAACCTTTGGGTTTGTTCATCAGTATGTAAACCTTGCGCTCGCCGCTCAGAGGTTCGTCGTTGAAACGCACCACATCGCCAGGCGCAACCCTCGAGCCCAACTCGGTCACTACCACTCCGTTGACCGTCACCACCCCTGCGACGATAAACTCGTCGGCCTCGCGGCGCGAACAGACCCCAGACGCGGCTACGAACTTGTTGAGCCTCACCGTCGCAGCAGCCGGCTTGGACATTGCCGCTCCGGTTGTCGACCTGGCCGCCAACCGAAGCGTCTGTCCGGCAGATCTTGGCTTCGCAGCGGCGGATTTGACGGCATATTTGGCCGCCGCGGGACGGGACTTGAACCCTGCCTTGTCCTCTGCCGAGCGGGACTTGAATTTCGGTTTAGCCTCCGTCGTGGCCGACCTGGGCTTAAACCGTTCCGGGCCCCTGTCCTTATCTTTCTCCCTGTTCCATGTGGGTTTGTTGTCGGTCGTAAAGTTGGGGTTGAACGATTTTCTGGCCGGTTTGGGCGCGCTTTTAGTCGCGTTTTTAGCCACATTTTTGGCAACGCTTTTGGCCGCCCCAAAAGCCGCCGGTTTGCCCGACCCGACAGGTCTGCCCTGCCCGTCCTGTCTGTCCTGTCTGTCCGGACGGCCCGTTCTGCCTGGCCCGGCAGGTTTGCCCGCCCTGCCGGTCGTAGCGGCCTTGCGAGCGGCTCCTGTCCGCGACGCAACTGTTTTGGCGGCGGCTTTTGGGGCGGCCTTGTCCGTTCGTTTATCTTTCATGAATTGCCCGATGGGGCTTTTGGCGTCATTTCTGCTCATTGTCTGATTTTTGGGCAAAGGTATTCCAAAATTTCGTATTTTTGCCGAAATTTTCCTGTAATGAAATACGATTTCGATACCATACCCGTGCGCGAGGGTTCGGGCTGCGAGAAATACGACAGTCGGACGGAGGTTTTCGGACGCGGCGACGTCATCCCTATGTGGGTGGCCGACATGGATTTCGAGGCGCTCCCCGCCATCACGGAGGCCATCATGCGCCGCGCCGCCCACCCCGTTTACGGCTACGAACCGCGGCCCGACAGCTTTTGGGAGGCTGCCTGCAACTGGATGGCGCGGCGCCACGGCTGGCATGTCGACCGCAGCCAGATCGACTTTACGCCCGGGGTCGTCTCGGGCATCGTCTGCGCCATGCGCGCCGTCACCGAACCCGGCGACAGGGTAGTGATCAATCCGCCGGTCTACGCCCCGTTCGCCCGCGTGACCCGCACAAACGGCCGCACACTTGTCGAGAGCCCGATGGTCGAGGCGGGACCGCTGCGATATGTCTTCGATTTCGACGACCTCGACCGCAAACTTGCCGGGGCCCGCGCGCTGATCCTCTGCAACCCGCACAACCCCACGGGGCGCGTGCTGGCCCGCGAGGAGCTGGCGCGTATCGGCGAACTGTGTGTGAAACACAACGTTACGATCATCAGCGACGAGATCCATTCCGACCTCGTGATGCGCCCTCACCGCCACATCCCCATCGCAACGATCGACGACGAGGTGGCGCGCCGCACCGTCACCCTCGTCGCACCGAGCAAGACATTCAATATCGCAGGGCTGTCCACCTCGCTGGCGATAATCACGGACGAGGCGTTGCGCCGCCGGTTCTGCGCCGAGTTCGACTCGATGCACATCGGCACCGGCAATCCGTTCGGCGCCGCCGCGCTCGAAGCGGCCTACAACCACGGCGAACAGTGGCTCGAACAACTGTTGGAGTACCTCGAAGGCAACATGGATTATGTCGAGGCCTTCATCGCGCGCCATACGCCGCGGATAGTGGCGCGCAAGAGCGAGGGCACCTACATGATGTGGCTCGACATGAGGGCGTTGGGATTAGACGAGCGGGGGTTGAGGGAGTTTCTGGTCGATCGCGCGCGCCTCGGCCTGAACCCTGGCACATATTTCGGTACCGGAGGCGAGGGTTTCGCCCGCATCAACCTCGCCACCTCGCGCCGCGTCGTCGAACAGGCCATGGCGCAACTCGGGGAGGCATACAACCTGCCTGGTTGATGGTCATAGCCCGTTAAATATCTCGCCGCTAAGGTACAGCAGGTCTATCTCCGTTGCTTTGGTTTGGAGTATCGCGTCAAGTTTGCGCTCCTCGGCCTGCATGTAGCTGCGCTGGATCTCGCGGAACTCCACCCCAGACATCGAGCCGAGGCGGTACATCTCCACCGCCGCTTCGAGGTTGAGCATCGCCACGTCGGCCGACTCGCTGACGAAGCTGATCATGGCCATGTTCTTGCGATAGGTGTTGAACTGCGTGCGGATGTCGGCCATAACCTGCTGCCGCGTCTGGTCGTAGAGCAACTCGCTGCGCTCGACGCCAAGACGGGCGTTGCGGATCTTGCGGCCGGTCTCCATGCCGCCGAAAATCTTCATGGAGGCGGTGAAACCCCACGAAAAGCCGTTCAGGTTGGTGTATGAGGGCGGCGCCGAACTGTTCGAGGAGCGGTTGAGGCGGTAGCCCGAGTTGAAGTCGAGCGTCGGATAGCGTCCCGAACGAGCCACGCGCAGGTCGAGTTCGGAGAGGCGGCCTCCGCTGCGGGCCGCAAGTATCTGCGAGTTGTTCTCCTCCGCCAGCCTTTCGAGGTCGGCCAGCGAGAGGGCCTCATTGGGGACGATGGTGTCGCACAGGGCTATCTGGGCGTCGAGGTCGATGTTCATCAGCGAGTTGAGCGTCACGAAAGCGTTGTCGGTAAGCAACTGCTGCTGAACGTATGTCGAGCTGTCGGCGTTGAGGTCGATCTTGGCCTGCTTCATTTCGAGCCCCGAAATGGAGCCGATAGCGTACTTTTCAAGGGCCTGATTGTAACGGATATTCGAGATTTCGAGGTAGCGGCGGTTGGCTTTCAGGCGGTCGAGCTGGGTTATCAGGAAGTAATACTGTTGCGATATGTCGGCCACGAGCCGCTCCATGCTGTTGCGCAGGTTGAGTTCGCCCTGCGAGAGCAACTCTTTCTGTGTCTGGTGGGTAGCGAACATGCCCATGCCGTCGAACAGCCGCCAGCTGAGCGTGGCGTCGGCAGCGACAAGGTTGGTGACGTAGCGGCTGCGGTCGACCGACTGCGGCAGGTGGTCTGCCGTCCCCACCCTGTCCTGACTCTGACGCGCGCCCAGCGACACCTCGGGCAGGAACTGCGCGTTGGTGACGTTGTTCTCGGCTATCTGCCGCGCGGTGCGGGCCAGCTTGACGTTGTAGTTGGCCTCGACCCCCTGCCGCAGACAGTCGGCGAGGGTCATACGCCTGACGGCGAGGCTGTCCTGCGCATGTGCCGCCGCCCCCCAAAGCAGGGCCGCCGACAGTAGTATATATTTAATTCTTGTCATTTTTCGTTTGTCGTCAGTCTGTTACCTCACTGCGCAGTCCGCTTGTTACTTGTTCGGCCTTGCGGAGCAAGGTCGGCAGCCCGCAGCCGCGCCTCGCGGAGGGCTGCTCTGTCGCCTCGGGCTCCTGTCGCAACCTCCGCCGTCTGCGGGCCGAAAACCGAACCTACTCCCAACCTCCCTGCACTGCGCTTCAAATAGTTCTCACTATTTTGTCACCTCCCGTCGTAGTTCACTTGTTGTTTTGCTCGGCCTTGCGGAGCAAGGTCGGCAGCCCGCAGCCGCGCCACGCGGAGGGCTGCTCTGTCGCCTCTGGCTCCCGTCACATCCTCCGCCGACTGCGGGCCGAAAACCGAACCTACTCCCAACCTCCCTGCGCTATCCGCCGCCTCG
The DNA here is from genome assembly GCA_031256675.1 of Rikenellaceae bacterium. Taxonomy (GTDB): domain Bacteria; phylum Bacteroidota; class Bacteroidia; order Bacteroidales; family Rikenellaceae; genus JAIRQC01. The sequence goes on along the minus strand of JAIRQC010000082.1, from coordinate 19,660 downwards.
CTTCGCGAGACGTGCCTGCTCCGCTCGGTGATTATTCTCCGCATAATTGTTAATTACCTCCCTCCGCTATTCGGCGCCTCGCTTCGCGAGACGTGCCTGCTCCGCTCGGTGATTATTCTCCGCTGTGCTCCGAAGAATTATCACTCGAAAGATAAGTATATATGGCCGGAATGATGAACAGCGTGAGGAACGTGGCGCAGATCATGCCGCCAACCACGGCTATACCCATCGCCACGCGGCTTGCAGCCCCGGAACCCATCGCGTAGGCCATCGGCAGGATGCCGAGGATCGTGGCGAGGCTGGTCATCAATATGGGCCTCAACCGGGTCAGAGAGGCCTCCTCGATGGCCTCACGAAGCGTCGCCCCCTCCTTTTTGCGCTGGTTGGCGAACTCCACGATCAGGATACCGTTCTTGGAGACCAGTCCTATGAGCATGATAATGCCTATCTGCGAAAAAATGTTCATCGTCTGGCCGAACATCCGCATCGTTGCCAGCGCGCCGAGCAGGGCCAGCGGCACGGTGAGCATGATGGTCAGCGGGTCGCGGAAACTCTCGAACTGCGCCGAAAGCACCAGGTAGATCAATATCAACGCCAGCGCGAAGGCAAAGATCAGCGAAGAGGAGCTCTCCACGAAGTCGCGCGAGTCGCCCGCCAGCTCGGTGCCGAACGTGTCGTCGAGCGTCGCCCGTGCTATCCTGTCCATCTCGGCAAGCCCCTGCCCGAGGCTCGTCCCTTTGGCCAGCCCTGCCGAGACGGTAGCCGAGACGAAACGATTGAAGCGGTAGAGCTTGGGCGGGGTGCTGTTCTCGGTGATTGTGACGAAGTTGTCGAGCTGCAACAGTTCGCCGTTCTCGTTGCGCACATATATGTTGGTCAGGTCGTTGGGCTTGCTGCGGTTGGGCCGGTCAAACATGGTCATTATCTGATATTGCTTGCCGTTGCGCACGTAGTAGCCAATACGCTGCTCGCTCATGGCCAGTTGCAGGGTCTGGGCAATGTTCTGCACCGACACGCCCAGCAGCGAGGCGCGGTCGCGGTCGATGGCCACCGTCAGTTCGGGCTTGTTGAATCGCAGGTCGACGTCCGACACCGAGAACGCCCTGCTCTGCCCAACCTCCTCCATGAACCGCGGCAGGATACGCTTCATGGCGTCGAGGTTCTGGGCCTGGATCACATAGCGTATCGGCAGCCCGCCCCCTCCGCCGCTGCCGATGGTGGCCTGCTGCGTTACGATAGTCTTGGCCCCTGTGAGCTTGCCGAGGCGCGCGGTGAGGTCGTCGGCGATCTCCATCTGACTTCGGGCGCGCCGGTCGGGGTCTTGCAGTATGATGTTGAAATAGGCGTTGTTGGGCGTTCCGCGCAATCCCACCATCTCCAGCAGTCCGCCGTCCTGCTCCGGTACGGCGAGGTTGACCACCGAGGCGACCGTGTCGGCGTAGGAGAGCATATATTCGTAGGAGGCCCCCTCGGGCGCGGTGGAGGAGACGTTGATCATCGAGCGATCCTCCAGCGGGGCCATCTCGGACGGTATCGCCCCCCACAGCCACACTATCGCCCCCATCGAGACCGCCAGCACAGCCACGGCAATGAACCTCCGTCGCAGGAACGCCGCCAGGCCGCGACGATATATGTTGTTGAGCCATACGAAGAAAGGCTCTGTGAATGTATAGAACCGCCCCTGCGTCGTGCGCTGCGAGAGGAACTTGGTCGAGAGCATCGGGGTGAACGACAGCGCCACGAAGGCCGAGATCACCACCGCCCCTGCTATCACAAGGCTGAACTCGCGGAACAGCCGCCCCGAAACGCCCGAGAGAAACACAATGGGGAAGAACACCGCCACCAGCGCGATGGTCGTCGCCAGCACGGCGAAGAATATCTCCTCGGCCCCCTTGACGCCCGCTTCCTTAGGCGACATGCCCGCCTCGACCTTCTGGTAGATGTTCTCCATCACAACGATGGCGTCGTCCACCACAAGTCCGATCGAGAGCACCACGGCCAGCAGCGTCAAAATGTTGATCGAGAAGCCCATCAGGTACATTATGAAGAACGTGCCGACAAGCGAGATCGGAATGGCGAGCACCGGTATGAGCGTCGTGCGCCAGCTGCGCAGGAACAGGAAGATGATCAGCACCACCAGGCAGAACGCCTCAACGATCGTCCGGCCCACTTCGCCGATGGACTGGCGTATGAACTTGGTGTTGTCGAAGCCGGTGCGGATGACGATGTCCTCGGGCAGATCCTTTTTGATCTGTTCGATAGCTTTTTTGGCCTCGTCGACAATGTTTATGTAGTTGGCCCCGGGCTGCGGGATGAGCATGCACGAGACCATCGTCACGCCGTTGCGTTTGAGGATCGAGCGGGTGTTCTCGGCGTCGACGATCGTGCGGCCCACATCGCGGAAACGCACTATCCGCTCGCCGTCCTTGCTGATTATAAGATTGTTGAAATCTTCAACCGTGCGCAGGCGGCCCATCGTGCGGATGGTGAGCTCGGTGCTGGAGCCCTCGATGCGTCCCGAGGGCAATTCCACATTTTCGCGCGTCACCGCATCGCGCACATCCATCGGCGTGAGGCGGTAGGCGGCCAGCAGCATCGGCTCCATCTTCATGCGGATCGACATGCGGCGCGATCCCCGCACATCAACGCTCGACACCCCGACCACCGTCTGCAACCGCTCCTTGAAGTTGACCTCGGCAAATTCGCTCAGGTCGATGATGTTGCGTTTTTCGCTCTCAAGCGTCACGCCGTATATGGGCTGCGAGTTGGCGTCGGCTTTGGTCACCACCGGGGCGTCGACGTCGGGCGGCAGTCGACGTTGCGCCTCGGCCACCTTGTTGCGCACGTCGTTGGCCGCCGTTTCGAGCGGCACCTCCAGCTTGAACTCGACCGTAATATAGCTCGACCCGTCGGAGCTGGTGCTCGAAATGGTGCGGATGCCGGGGATGCCGTTAATGTACGATTCGAGCACCTCGGTGATCTGCGTCTCGATAACGTCGGCGTTGGCCCCTGCGAAAGTTGTGCGCACGGTGATCACCGGCGGGTCTACGCTCGGGTAGTCCCTCACGCCGAGGAACGTAAAGCCGATGGCCCCAATGATGACAATCACGATGTTCATCACCGTGGCCAGCACCGGGCGGTTGATCGACGTCGAAGCTAAGCTCATGTAAAGTTTATTATTATTTTAAGTCGCCAAATCATGTAGCCGTCTCTTCAACAATTGCATGTTTTTCAATTCGCACTAATAACCGCCCTGTCTTTATTCTGTTACTGTTTTGTCGCGCTTCATATTACGCTCGCGTTTCTTTTGTCAATAATTGGCATTGTCTTTGGGCCTTGTATTTCTACAGTCATGCCCGTGCCGGAGACGCCCGTCGAGAAATATCACAACACGCTTTCGTGGGAACGTAGAATCGGGCTTGCCATACAATTTATAGTTCCTGCGCCATGCTGATACTTTGTTCTCTTTGAAAAACTGTAATTATTTTGCGCTCGCTTCAATGGCTGTTCCCCTGTGAGAACATTAGCCATTGCGTTGCTCAACAAAAGGCAATATCGCCTGTGTTTTCGTGATACATTAACCGATAATGATGTTTATTATCTTTATCTGTTAATACGCCATCGGCACATCTTTCGCACAAGGGGTGATAATTTCCCAAATATCCTGTTGGCAAGAGTTCAAAAGGCTTTTCCCTGCCACATAAACAGCATTCCCATTTATCGTTTATATATTCTTCTATTCCTGTCATAACAACGTTGTATAACTTATTTGTTTAACGGTACGTTCCACTTTCCTGAAATCCAACCTGCTGCCGAGCGGGTCAAAAAAATACTCGTGATAAGGTTTCTCTGCGAAATTCATTACAACAAAACGGCAATATTGCCGTTTTAATTTATTCGCCACAAAGAACTCTTTTTCTGTCATCAAAATATTTCCTGTGTTTGAATTTAGCCCTTTTACTTCGACACAATAGAAATCAGCACTTTGCGATAACCTGAAATCAAACCCGCAAGCCAAGCTGGTTGTGTCGTGCAATTCATAACCATTGAATTGGTTGATGGTTGGATAGTTGATCTTAAAATATTCTTCTGCCGATTTTCCCGTAATCAACCGCTTTGCAACGCTTTCGGATTTATCTTTCCTCTCTATTTTTTCAATTTCATAATTTGGTATGAGAAAACTTTTTATCAGTTCGGTAAAATCGTCAAAATTCACAGCAGAAAAATCATCAAGGAATTTCTTGCAATAGTCTCTCAAAGTCCGGTTGTGCCAACCTTTTCGAGGATTTGGAAAATAAGGGTCAAATTCATCGCGATAATTTTTAATCGAAGCGGGCTTAACGCCGACAGAATAATCTAATACATTAAAAGCCTGAATAATACCATCAAAACCCAATTCGGTTAAACCCTCGTCATCGAACCTTGACAAATAAAGCCCGACAAGAATTGCCTTATCTCGACAGGACAATTTATTTCCCATAATTCAGGCTGCTAATTTATAATTATTGCCTGACCTGTTTTCGTGCCATATCGAAAGTTTATATGCCGACTTATGCGCGTCATGTCTTTTTTGGCGTATATAATCCGAGGCGTAGTATCGCTTATCTACCGTTTCCTCCAATATGCTGTGAAGGGGCTTAAGCGGTCTGATCGGCGTAGGAAAATTAAACGGCACTTTCTCTTTATGCCCGACGATGATAATACGCTCTCTCTTTTGAGGCAAGCCATAGTCAAGTGCATTTAAAACGCTGTACCTGACATTGTAACCCAAATCCAGTAGCGTTTTAATAATAACTTTCAGGGTCTGTCCTCCATTATGCCCGGTCAACTGCTTAACGTTTTCCAATATAAACGCCTTTGGCTGTTTACATTTCAGAATATTGGCAATATAAAAGAATAAAGTGCCTCGCGTGTCTTCAAATCCTTTCATTTGACCGATGATGCTGAACGGCTGACAAGGAAATCCGGCAAACAATACGTCGTGGTCGGGGATCGAGTCGGGGTCGATCATGGTTATATCTCCATGCGGACGATGGCCAAAGTTAACCTCATAACTATCCTGGCAGTATCGGTCTATGTCTGACGAGAATACGCATTCGGGCTTTACCCCATTATCATTACACACTTCGTCCATCGCCACCCGAAAGCCGCCGATACCGCAGAAAAGGTCTATAAATCTTATCGCTGCCATAACTTATAACGTTACAAATTCTCAATTGATTTGCACTGTTGCCCCCTCTTTGAGTTGGAGCAGGCCTGTTATGATGACCGAGTCGCCCTCGACGAGCCCTTTGACGACGGATATTCGGGATTCCTTGCGCAGTCCGGTCTCGACGGGCTGCGACACCGCCTTCCCGTCGCGCACGACCCACACCTTCATCCCCTCCTGCAACGGCACAATGGCCTCGGTGGGTATCTGAATGTAGTTTCCCGATTTGCGACCGATGGTGATCTTGGTCATCATTCCGGGCAGCAGGCGATACGAGGTATTGTCGTAGAGGGCGCGCGCGACGATCTGGTGAAGCCGGTCGGTTTGCGGGTCGATGGCATAGATGCGGGCACGGTGAATGTCAGGGGAGTAAAAGCCCGTCTCGTCTTGGATGGAGAAGGCGACGTCGGTACCGACAGTCATCACGCCGTAATAGTGTTCGGGGAACGAAAATTCGAGTTTGAGTATCGACTCGTCCACCAGCCTCGCCACCAGCGTTCCCGGTTGGAGGTAGCTGCCCTGCGCCACCTGCCGGAAACCGATCACCCCGTCGAACGGGGCCTTGATTTCGGTCTTGTCTATGCGCACTTTTAGCAGCTGGATGTCGGCCATCAGCACGTTGTAATCGGTCTCGACCTGGTCGAAAGCCTCGCGGCTGATAGCGTCCTTTTCGAGCAGGATGCGGCTGCGGTCGAGCTTCTCTTTGAGCATCGTGGCCTGAAACTGAGCACGTTTGAACTGCGCTTGCAGGTCGTCGTCGTTGACCTTGACCAGCACCGCGCCCCCCTTCACCCGACTGCCCTCCTGAAAAAATATCCTGTCGATCTTACCCGATGTTTCGCTGGCTATGTCAACCGTCTCATTGGGCAGCAGCGTGCCGGAGACGTTAATGCCGTCGTCGATACGCTCGTAATCGGCGATGAAGATCTCGACCGGCACCGCGCGCCCACCCCCTTTGCCGCCTTTGGCCTCCTGCGGCGGACGGCTTCCGGCAATATCTTTCTCGTCGGGCATATGCTTGACCACGAACAGATTATACACCACCGCCGCGCCCGCAACGACCAGCAATGCGATCACTATTACAACAATCCTCCTTCTGTGTTTCATAATCTTGCGGCATGTTAACCTGCAAATGTAGAAAATAAAAAGGAATAATTGCTTAATAAATATGTTAAATTTTTAATATAAAACCAGATAGGTCCTGTCAACGCTATTTCTATCTGTCGGATTAGATGCTGCTTTAGTTCTCTGTCGGCGTTGCTTTTCCTCGAAGTATTTTTATGTTTTATGCAAACACTGGGGTTGAAAAACGGCAAATGCTTGCATAAAACCATAGAAATAGTCGTGGGAAGTTGATTTTATGCAAAAGCAACATGTCTGGCACAAAATATTGATATTGCGATGAATATTTTTCAAGTAAACAAACCTGCAAGTAATGTTTTTGCGTTGCATATCCATTTATGCCTTCCGCTTTCTTAATCAATGAGAGAGCGAACCGCCTATCCACTCTATAGCATTGCAAGAACAAAGTAGAGGCTCGAAGCAATGTCATGCTGAACAGAGCGAATTAATTTATATCATGTCGAGTGAAACGAAGCGTAGCCGAAGCATCTGCCTCTGTGCATTGGTAAGCCCTTCGACTGCGCTTGGGGCAACATGGAAAACTTCGTTCAAGTTGGCATAACCGGATTCGGGTCTCGCAAGACTGAAAAACCGAAGTAACATAGAAGGAGGGCTGTCGTTAGCCTAAGGTTTCGCGACATAATCGGCCTCACACACCCCGTCTGTGAGCCTGGGAAATGCGGCTTAATGATCAATAAAGCCGGTCAATATAAAAAATGTTTGGCGCGGAGGGTTGGTTATCCGAAAATAATAGTTATATTTGCCGTCTGAAACAAAAACGAGACAAGGTATGAAAAAGGGAATTCATCCGGAGAATTATCGTTTGGTGGCGTTCAAAGACATGTCGAACGACCACGTGTTTCTGTGCAGGTCGGCCGTACAGACAAAAGAGACCATCGAAGTAGACGGCCAAACCTATCCCGCGTACAAGATGGAGATTTCGAACACTTCTCACCCGTTCTACACAGGAAAGATGAAGTTGGTCGATACGGCAGGTCGCGTAGATAAGTTTATGAGCCGCTATCAGAAACATTACGATAAGAAGAACGCCGCAAAGTAAATGTCCGGCCCTCGCCGCCCAAAGGCGCGGGGCGCGTTCGACAACACAGCCTCCCGTTTCGGGGAGGCTTTTTTTGTTCGACATCATCGCGTTGTTGCAATCCTTATTCATTCATTGAATGCCACAGCCGTCATTGCTTCGGGCCATCGCCACCTCGCTTCCTCGCAGTGACAGCCATTTGACGATGCAGATTAACAGCATTACAATCAATATTTTATCTCGGCGCCCGATATGGCGTTTGCACGGGCATATGGCATCGACAGCAAAAACAAATACGCCCTTAGGTAAAAAACGCAAAAATTTTGGAAATAAAAAATATATCTTTGCAAAAAATTAACGGATAAAAATTACTGCTACGAAAAAGTTCATCCTGCTACTGCTCGTGAGTTTGGCTTTCATACCCAAGACGTAGAGCGTGTATTGCCTGACATTGTCGCCGTCGACGGCCCATCTGACTTTGCCTTGCATCAGGCACGGTTTTTGTAGCGTTCCGATAAGGAATGGTAAATACAAAAACAATAGCGCAGGCGGCGCTGGCGTGCCTGCTTTTGAGTTGCAGCGCCAATGAGAATGTCGAGAATGCCCTTGCGGATAATTTGACGAAAGCAGACGGAACAACGGATGTGGCCAAAAATGTTGTCATAACGGACTATGCCGTGAACGACGCATGGCCGTGGATTAGTGGAGGCAGAGGCAGAGGCAGAGGCGACATGTATGTCATTCGCTCGTTGGATGACTTTTACAGCTGTTTTAAGACGCAGGAGAGCGCTCCGACGGAGATCGACTTTGCAAAGTATTCGCTTGTGCTGGTCGAAGGCAGAGCGAACTATGGCATAGCCTCAATAACGAAAGAGTTGCCCGATATAGACAACGGCAAATGGCTTTTCAGGGTGAATCTCGCCCTTGTTGATACATACGAGGCTCCGCTTTGGCGAACGGCGGCATTGACCCCCGCGCTGCCCGTCAACGCCGATGTAACGCTGTCGGTCTCAACCTCCGACTGGTGATTGGCAGCCTCGGCAAACGTCGCCGGCAGGTGATTGGCCGCAGGGACAAATGCCGCCGTCAACAGCGCCGCCCTGATAATGCAGGCCGGCCAAAAAATAACCATCGCCGACCAGTTCACCGCCTCGCAGGGTACTACGTTCACGATGGGCGGCTAAGGGTCTGTCTTGGCGCGGGAAATCCGAACTTATAGCTTTCTGTTGTCGACGACCCGCCTGGCTTTGCCTTCGCTGCGGGCGATGGTGTTTGGCTCGACCAGGCGCACGTCGGCCGCTATCCCGAGCACGCTTTGCAAACGGTGGGTCAGACGCTTTTTAAGCTCGATCATCGCGCTCATCTCGTCGGAGAAGTGTTCGGGGCCGACCTCGACCTGAACCTGCATAATGTCGAGATTGTTTACGCGGTCGACGACTATCAGGTAGTGGGGGGTAAATTCGGCCATTTCGAGCAGCACGCTCTCGACCTGCGACGGGAAGACATTCACGCCGCGGATGATGAGCATGTCGTCGCTGCGTCCGGTGATGCGCGACATGCGCAGGCTGGTGCGGCCGCAGGGACACGGGTCGGCGATGAGGCTTGTGAGGTCTTTGGTGCGGTAGCGCAACAGCGGCAGCCCCTCTTTGGTTATGGTGGTGAATACCAGTTCGCCTGGAACGCCGTGGGGCAGCGGTTCGAGCGTCTGCGGGTCGATGATCTCAGCTATGAAATGGTCTTCGTGAATGTGCGAACCGTGCTGATACTGGCACTCGTGGCTCACGCCGGGCCCCATGATCTCGCTCAGGCCGTAAATGTCGTAGGCCTTGATACCCAGCAGTTGCTCGATCTCGGCGCGCATCCCCTCGCTCCACGGTTCGGCCCCGAAAGCTCCGATACGCAACCTGAAATCGCTGCGTGGATAGCCGCTGTCGCGCATCGCCTCGCCGAGATAGAGGGCGTAGGAGGGGGTGCAGGCCAGCCCCGTCGGGCCGAAGTCGCGCATCAGCTGAACCTGCTTGCGGGTGTTGCCGCTCGACATCGGTATCACCACCCCGCCCAGGTGTTCTACGCCGTAGTGCAGCCCCAGCCCGCCGGTGAACAGCCCGTAACCGTAAGCCACCGAAAATATGTCGTCGCCCGAAGCTCCGTAGGCCGTCAGCGCACGCGCCACCATCTCGGCCCACGCTTGCAGGTCGCACCGCGTATAGCCCACCACCGTCGGGTTGCCGGTAGTGCCCGACGAGGCGTGCAGCCGCACGATCTGGCTCATCGGCGCGGCGAACAGCCCGTAGGGATAGTTGTCGCGCAGGTCGTCTTTGGTCGTAAAGGGCAGCTTCACAACATCTTCGGCATATCTTATATCGTCGGGCGCGACGCCTGCCGCCTGCATCTTGCGGCGATAAAACGGCGTGCCGTGATAAACCCGCTCCACCGTCGCCCGCAGCCGCTCGCCCTGCAACCTGCGCAACTCCTCGCGAGGCATACACTCCATCGGTTCGTTCCAGATCATGATATTTTTGTTTTTTTGCTCGTTCAATCCGGTTTTTTTCGTTGCGCGGGGCGGTTTTCGACGCCTCCTTTCAGCCCGCGGCCGGCGGGGGGCGTTCGAGCCACGCGAGAGCAGCCCTCCGCATCCGGCGGCTGCTCTCTGCCGACTTTGCTCCGCAAAGCCGAAGTTCTTTGCCCGCTGGCGCGGACTGGATTTTTCCCCGCTGTACACGGGGCGTTTTGTGAGCCTCCGCCCACAGGGTGTAACATTTTCACATCTGGCGATGTGGAGGCTTCTCTTGTGACTTTTGGCCGGCCAAAAGTCATCAAAAGCCGCGCCTGCGCGACAAAAGCTAAAATCGTCGGCGCGAGGGTTAAATTTCGGTTTGCCAATTTTCTTAACGCCTCCTCGCCGCGCTGATTTTTTCACGCTTTTTCGCGCCTCGGCGGATCCTCGCCTATTCGAGGCGATTCGCCTCTTCGCCGCGAAAAGAACCGCCCCGCGCGCAGCGGAAAGAAAATCCGTCCGTATCAGCGGACAAAAACCCCGTGGGCGGAGGCCATCTGCCGCCTGCGGGGCCAAACTAATTACCTCCCCTTCGCCCGTGGTCTTCGTTGAATGCCTGCAGCCGCTCGTCGAGCAGTGCGAGTTGGTCGTCGGTCATGCGGGAGGAGCAGGCGCGGATTCCCTGCCGGAGGCTGCCCGTGGTGTGGAGCGATATGGAGCTTATGCCGTAATATATCAGCTCGACCATAAGCTCGCGGCTGCTGAGGCCCGGGTAGCCGACCGAGAAGAAGAATCCGTCCGAGATCTCCTCGTCGAGGTCGCGATCGTAAACTATGTGGAACCCGTTGCGCAGGAAAGCCTGCTTCATGAGCCCTGCCCGACGGGCATACTCGCTGGTGTGGGCGCGGAAGTCGAGACGCCCGTCGACGGCTTCGCGGAGCATGGCGGCCAGGCCGAACTGCGTGGAGTGGGTCGAACCGGAGGTTATCATGTAGAGCACGGCGTTGGTCATGACGTTCCCGAACTCGCCGAGGCCGCCGTAACGCTCGGCAAGCGCGGGGAAGCGGCGAGCGTAGAGCCTGTCGGAGACGACGGTCACCGCCGAGCGCTGTCCGGCGTAGCTGAATATCTTGGAGGCGGACAGAAACAGGATGTAGTTGTCGGTGTAGCGCGCCACGGTGGCCTGGTACGGCGGGCGGAAGGGACGTCCCAGGTCGCGCCGGAAATCCATTGCGAAGTAGGCGAGGTCTTCGAGCACGATAACGTCGTACTTTGTGGCCAGCTCGCCGATGATGCGCAGCTCCGGCTCGGCGAGGCAGATCCATGCCGGGTTGTTGGGGTTGGAGTAGATGATCGACGATATGCGCCCCGTCGAGAGATACTCTTCGAGCTTGGCGCGCAGCCGCTCGCCGCGATATTCGTAAATGTCGAAACTCTCCCACGGGTAGCCCAGCACCCTGAGCTGCGACTTCTGGATCGGGAAGCCCGGGTCAATGAACAGCACCGTATCGCGGCCCGGCGTGCACTGGCAACACATCACGAAGGCCCCGAACGAGCCTGTCACGGAGCCCGTTACCGGAATGCACCCTGCCGGCGAGACCTCCAAATTCAAAAATGCCTTGACGAAGCGCGAACTTTCGTTTTTGAGCTCGGCAATCCCCTCTGCCGGAGGGTATATGGCGGCGATATTGTCCTTGAGAGCCTGCTGTTCGGCCCGCCGCCCGACGATCGACGGCTCCAGCCCCGGAACCCCCTGATCCATACGCACAAAACCCGTGCCCGTCCTCTGCTGCAACGACATGGCGTCGAGGACAGCCTGCCCGATGGTCGCCGAGGCCAGATCGGTGATACCCAATTCGGCAGCCACCCCGGCCACCAGATCTTCATTAAATATGCGCGCCATTTTTTCCTGCATTCATTGCCCTAAGATTTGCCTCCACCACCGCGGCTCCCTTGTGCGCGAAGACGCGGCGAACGCCCTCCTCCAACTGTCCGTATGGCAGGCCGAGCCGCACCGAGGCCGCACCGAGCAGCGCGATGTTCGACGAGCGCGACGCTCCGGCCTCGCGCGCCACAGCGTCAGCGTCCACCATCACCGTTCCGTGTCGCCGCCGCAACTCGTCGAGCAACGCCTGCTCGTCGGGATAGTTCGGTATGTTTTTGAACGGGGCCGAGTTGGCCGCTATCCACCCGTCGGGCTTCAGCCATGGCAAGTAGCGCAAAGCCTCCATCGGGTCGAGCGAGATGACCGCGTCCGCCATGCCCCTGCCTATCAGGTCCGACCATATCGTCCCGTCGCTGATGCGCAGCCCGGAGTGCACATCCCCGCCCCGCTGGCTCATTCCGTGAACCTCCGCCTGCTTGATGTCGAGCCCTTCGGCCAGCGCAGCCTCGCCGATAACCGTCGCAATGGTCAGGATGCCCTGACCTCCGACCCCCGCAAGAATTATATCCAGTTTCATAGTTTACGTTTCAGGGTTTGAATACATTCGCGGCGCGGGATTATGACCGACACGCCCTGGTGGTCGAGTTCACGGCGGAGTATCTCCCTGATCTGCCCCATGTTGGCAGGCAGGGGTACGACGACGCAAATGTGAGCAGGGTCTACGCCGAGCCCCTGGCATATGGCTTCGAGGCGGCCCGTTCCTGCGGAATCCTGGCCGCCGGTCATGGCCGTGGTGAGATTGTCGGATATGACCACGGTGATCGGCGAGTTGGAGTTTACCGCGTCGAGCAGCCCCGTCATGCCGGAGTGGGTGAATGTGGAGTCGCCGATGACGGCTATCGAGGGGTGGAGTCCGCCGTCGGCTGCGCCTTTGGCCATGGTTATGGAGGCCCCCATGTCGACGCAGCTGTCAATGGCGCGAAAGGGGGGCAGCGCGCCGAGGGTGTAACAGCCTATGTCGCTGAACACTTTGGCTTCGGGATAGTTGCGCAGCTCTTCGTTCAGCACGTTGTACAGGTCGCGGTGGCCGCAGCCCGCACATAGCGCAGGGGGACGGGGAACGACCAGCGGGCACGGCCCCGCTCCCTGCAATGGCCCCAGACCGAGAGCAGCGCGAACGTTGTCCGGAGTGAGCTCGCCGACGCGGGGCAACTCGCCGCTCAGACGGCCGGCGACGACGGCGGCAGAGGGCAGCACCCCGCGCACCTGCTCCTCGACAAAGGGCTGACCGTCCTCGACCACCAGCAGGCGGCCACATTCGGCGGCCATTCGGCGAATGGCCTCGACGGGCAGCGGGTAGTGGGTGATCCTGAGCAGCGGATGGGGCATGGCGCCCGAAAAGCGGGGCTGCGGGGCGTCTCTGCAAGCATCATCGGTAAAATGCTCCATGACATAGTTATAGCCTATGCCGCAGGCTATTATTCCCGTCGAGCGGTCGGGGCCGTCGACGCAGAGGTTGCGCGAGGAGGCATATTCGGCTGCACGGTCATAAGTTTCCAGCAGGGAGAGATAGCGTCGGCGGGCATTGACCGGCAGCAGTATCCAGTCTGCCGGCGAGGAGGGCATACGCATCGGGGTTTGCTCGCTGGCAGCCCCCACGCTCACTATCGCCCGCGAGTGGGCCATGCGGGTGGTGATGCGCATCATTACGGGCACGCCCAGCCGCTCCGAGAGGTCGAACGCCTCGGAGGTCATATCGTATGCCTCCTGCTGCGACGAGGGTTCGAGGATCGGCACGAAGGCGAACTTGCCGTAGAAGCGGCTATCCTGTTCGTTCTGCGAGGAGTGCATCGACGGATCGTCGGCAGCCACTACCACCAGCCCGCCGTTCACGCCGGTCATGGCGGCGTTGACAAAAGCGTCGGCTGCCACGTTCATTCCCACGTGTTTCATGCACACCAAGGCCCGCTTGCCGATGTACGATACGCCGAGGGCCGCCTCCAGGGCGGTCTTTTCGTTGGCGCACCAGCGGCTGTGAAGCCCCCGTTCGCGGGCCAGTGGGTGATGCTGAATGTATTCGGTAATCTCGGTCGACGGCGTGCCCGGATAGGCGTAAACCCCGGTCAGTCCGGCATTTATCGCCCCCAAAGCTATGGCCTCGTCGCCAAGAAGCAGCAGTTTTTCGTTCATCTTATTGTAATATCCCACAAAAATAATAAAAATTCTTATAAATAACCTGCCCTAAGGATTTCCATCGCGCGCGGCCCCTCGCAGAAGAGCAGGTCGATTATCGACAGGTTCGGGGCAAAGGGGTGGCGGTCGGAAAAAACCTGCCAGTACTCCGCCGGAGCGAAACGGGGGTCGGGTTTTGCTCTCCGCGCTTTCGGGGAGAGGACGGCACGGAGATCCCCTTCGGCGGGCGGAATGTATTCCCGCGAGAAACGGAGCCCGGGCGAGGCGTTCAGCAGTTTGAGCATCAGGTGAAGCAGCTCCATGTTGAACTCCGACAACAATTCGAACCGCCTCCGGTAGAAAGGTTCCAGCAGCGGGGCGTAGTGGTCGAACCAGGGCGAACTGCGGTAGGCGGCCACGATCGAGTTCCAGTGCCGGTGCTGCCACCGCTTGGAGTAGTCGAGCCGCACCTCGGCCATTGTCTGCCTGTTCCAGTTGTCGGGCTTCACGACCTGCGCCGACAGCGGGACGACCCCGCCGGAGGCGAGTATCTCGCAGCGGTTGCGGTAGCTCTGCCTGACGTAGTGCTCGCCGAGGTCGATCACACACTCCTCGAACAGCAGCTTTGTGAACCACTGTATGTTACCCAGATATGTGAGCGGCAGGATGGTCATCTCCCTGTCAGTTCGAGCAGCGCGTCGATGGCCTCCTCCTGCGGGATGTTGCGGCGAACGACCTCGCGGCCCCTGTACAATGTTACGTGGCCGGGGGCCGCGCCGACATAGCCGTAGTCGGCGTCGGCCATCTCGCCCGGGCCGTTGACGATGCAGCCCATGACCGCTATTTTCAACCCTTTGAGGTGGCCGGTGCGCTGTTTTATGCTTTCGAGCGTGCCTTGCAGGTCGAACAGCGTGCGTCCGCAGCCAGGGCAGGCGATATATTCAGGGGCCGATATGCGCACCCGCGCCGCCTGCAATATGGCAAGCGCAAGGGCGTCTTCGTTACGGGCGGCGTCGATCCATATCCCGTCGGCGAGGCCGTCGAGGAACAGCGGCCCGAAATCGGCTGCAGCCTTGACCCACAACGCCTCGCCCTGCTCGTCATAGCGGCGGTGCAGGATCACGGGGCGGTCGCCGTCGAGGGCGGCAACCGCCCTGCGCCAGTATGGGGCCGCGGGGCCCCGGCCGTCGTAACTTATTATGCGGCAGTCGGCCAACTCCCCGGGGGACAGCTCGCTGTACAGGCGGGGCGGATGCTTTTGCCCGTCGGCGCGGGGGTTAACAGCGGCACTGTGGACTGCTTCGCCTGCCGACCCGCAATGACTGGAGGCAGCTCCCGCAAAATAGTCGACAAGCCGCTGCGCCACGGGTATTTCGCATTCGGGCTCCTCGGTGAGCGAGACCCGCACGGTATCGCCCAGCCCCTCGGCCAGCAGCGCGGCAATGCCGACGGACGACTTCACCCGCCCCTCCATCGCATTGCCCGCCTCCGTAACCCCCAGATGCAGCGGATAGCGCATCCCCTCGGCGTCCATCGCCGCGACCAGCAGCCGGTAAGCGGCCGTCATCACCCGCACGTTGCTCGACTTCATCGAGACCACAACCCTGTCGAACCCCTCCGAGCGGCACACTCGCAGAAACTCCATCGCCGAAGCCGTCATCCCCTGCGGCGTGTCGCCATACCGTTCGACGATCTGCGGCGCCAGCGAGCCGTGGTTCACCCCGATGCGCAGGGCCACATCGCGCTCCATGCATTTTTTTATCAACCCGCGCAACCGGCTCCCCTCCGCGTCGCGATAGTTGCCCGGGTTGATGCGCACCTTGTCGGCATGTTCGGCCGCCGCCAGCGCCACCTCCGGCGAGAAGTGCACATCGGCCACCAGCGCCACATCACTCACGCCGCGCCCAAGCAGCTCCCGACGGATGTTTCCCAGATTTTCGGCCTCACGCACCCCCTGCGTCGTCAGGCGGACGATCCGTCCGCCGGCCTGTCTCACCCGCACGATCTGCTCCACACAGGCGGCCGTATCGTTGGTGTCGACGCTGGTCATCGTCTGCACCGCCACCGGCAGCCCTCCACCGATCGCCGCCGGCCCTAAACGCACCTCGCAACTCTCCCTTCGCATAAAAAATACTATATTTGCAACAAAAATAGGGATTTTTCGTCGAATGTCTCCGCTGGACAACGATATAAAGTTTTTGGCAGGGGTTGACGAGCGGCGGGCGACGCTGCTGGGCAAGGAACTCGGCGTGCATACGCTCCGCGACCTGCTCTATCACTTCCCGCGCCGCTACATCGACCGCTCGAAGATCTACCGCATCGGGGATATTCGCGACGACGGGGTGGCCTGGGTGCAGTTCCGTGCGCGGATCGACGGGCTGTCCATTCTGGGGGCGGGACACAAGAAGCGGCTTGTGGCCGAGGTGTCGGACGGGAGCGGACATGCGCAACTGGTCTGGTTTCAGGGGGTCGACTGGATGATGAAGCGGCTGGAACGGGGGCGCGAATATATCGTTTTCGGCAAACCGACCATTTTTAACGGCGAACTGGATATTGTCCACCCGGAGATCGAGTCGACGCTCGCGGCGCAGGAGAAGCCGGGCGGCGGGATGCAGGGAGTTTACGGCTCGACCGAGAAGCTGGGCGCGGTGCAGCTGGGCGCCAAAGGGATCTATGCGCTGGTGTGCAACCTGTGGCGCGACTTCGGCAAGTTTGTCGAGGAGGGCCTGCCCGAATGGTTCGTGAAGGCCAACCGGCTGATGCCGTTGCGCGAGGCGCTTTACAACATACATTTCCCACAAAGCGAACAGATGCTCAAAGCGGCGCGCTACCGGCTGAAATTCGAGGAGTTGCTGGGCGTTCAGCTCGACGTGCTCTCGCATCGCAGCGGACGCATGGCGCGGGGCGACGGCTTCGTGATGGGGCGCGTGGGGGAGCTGTTCAACGGATTTTTCAACGAACGGCTGCCTTTCGAGCTGACCGGGGCGCAGAAACGTGTGGTGAAGGAGATCCGGCGCGACATGGTCTCGGGCTGCCAGATGAACCGCCTGTTGCAGGGCGACGTGGGCAGCGGCAAGACCCTCGTGGCGCTCATGGCGTCGCTGCTGGCGGCCGACAACGGCTTCCAGAGCTGCCTGATGGCCCCGACGGAGATACTTGCACGGCAGCATTACGCCTCGGTGAGCGGCATGACCGAGGGGTTGGGTTTCCGCGTGGCGGTGTTGACCGGCGCCACACGCAAACGCGAGCGCGACCGGATACTCGCCCAGCTCGAACAGGGCGAGATAGACCTGCTTATCGGCACCCACGCCCTGCTCGAGCAGCGGGTGGCCTTTGCCAACCTGGGCTTCGTGACCATAGACGAGCAGCACCGCTTCGGGGTCGAGCAGCGCGCGCGGCTCTGGACAAAGAACCGCTCGCGCCCACATATCCTCGTCATGACCGCCACCCCCATACCGCGCACGCTGGCCATGACCCTCTACGGCGACCTCGACGCATCGGCCATCGACGAACTGCCGCCGGGCCGCAAACCGATAAAGACCATTCACTTCCGCGAAGCCGAACGGCTGAGGGTGTTCGGGGCCATGCGGCGCGAGATCAAACTCGGACGGCAGGCCTATGTGGTCTACCCGCTGATCAGGGAGTCGGAAAAGATGGACTACCAGAACCTTTACGACGGGTTCGAATATATTTCGCAGGAGTTCCCGCTGCCTGAATATCACGTGGTTGCGCTGCACGGCAAGATGTCAGGCGACGACAAAACAGAGGTGATGCGCATGTTCAAGGAGGGCGTGGCACACATTTTGGTAGCTACTTCCGTCATAGAGGTGGGGGTCGACGTGCCCAATGCCTCGGTGATGGTCATCGAGAGCGCCGAGCGGTTCGGACTGTCGCAGCTCCACCAGCTTCGGGGGCGCGTGGGGCGCGGGGCCGAGCAGTCATACTGCATACTGATGAGCGGCGACAAACTCTCGCGCGAGGCCCGTTCGCGGCTGGAGGCGATGGTCGAAACCAACGACGGTTTCCGGCTGGCCGAACTCGACCTCAAACTGCGCGGGGCGGGCGACATAACCGGCACGCAGCAGAGCGGCATGGCCATCGACCTCAAAATCGCCGACCTGGGCCAGGACGGTCGCATAGTCGAGGCCGCCCGCGCCGCCGCAATGGGCATTTTGGAGGCCGACCCGTTGCTGGCCAGCCCCGAAAACCTGCTGCTGCGACAGTTGCGCGAACGCTATTCGAACCGCACGGAAGAGATAGATTTCAGCCAGATAAGTTAGATTTCTGGTAAAATATTTATGTTGCGCGACCGCCGGCCTATGCATGGCCGAGAGAGATGAATTAGCGTGGTATCGTCGATTTTCAACCATTGATTTGCATACGTTATGAAAAAGATCATTTTACTTGCAGCGGCGCTGCTTGCCGGCAGTAGCGATTTCGGGCAGGGCGCAGGGCAGGGCGCCGACAGCAGCGCGCAGGCGGCAAAAGAGGCTGCCGCAGCCTCCAAAAAGTCCGGCGGGAAGCAGGCGGCGCAAAAGGAGTGGGCTTTCGGCGACAACGAAAAGCTGACACTCCGCGTCAGCTGGAGCGCAAAACTCTTCCCTGACACCGACGTGGCAACGGTGGGGCTGAACATCACCCGCCGGGGCGCGCAGCACTTCGAGATATACGCCAACGGCAAAACATACTCGGCGGTCAAATGGATATTCGAACTCGACGACCACTATCGCACCACCATCGACGCCGCCACGCTGCGGCCCGTCGTGGCCAAAACCAGCCTCAACGAGGGAAGCTACCGTTTCGAGAGCAACATGGCCTTCGACTGGAAGCAGATGGTGGTCAACTCCACGTGGCGCAACCTTAAAAACCCCAATGACAGCCACAAGACCATGCCGCTCTCGGCCCGCAGCTACGACGCCCTGTCGCTGTTCTACAACATGCGCAACACTGACGAGGCCGATTTTCGTCCCGGCGTCCGTCAGCCGCTCGACTTGGTGCTCGAAGACGCCATCCGCCGTATCTATTTCCGTTTCATCGGGCACGAACAGGTGACCATCAAGAAGGTAGGGACGTTCAAGGCGTTGCGTTTCGCCTGTCAGCTGGTAACGATCGAGGGCGACGACCGTCTCAAAGAGGGCAGCGAGTTCACAATGTGGATCTCCGACGACGCCAACCGCATCCCGCTGCGCATCGAGTCGCCGGTGCGCGTGGGCAGCATCTCGGCCCGCCTGACAGGTTTTTCGGGGCTGAAATATCCCCTGGAAAGCAAGATAAAGTGATTATTTATGTCGCCGGAGCAGAGCGCAAACGAAGTCGGAACCGGTGCAGGAACGTTGGAATATCCATTGGAAAGCAAGAGAAAGCGATTGGTTGAAAAAGGCGACTTAGCTTTAGCGTTTTATGATACTTAATCCGGCTTTTATGAACAGCGGCGTTGATATGTCTAATGTTGCACAATATATTTATGTCACACGGAGCGGAGCGTAAGTGCAGCCGAACCGGAGCAGGAACGAGGGTAATGTTATAATATTAGTATCGTTTTTACCTCTTTCGAAAGGCAAAGTATGGAGCATTAGTTTCATCCTCCCTTCTCCTTGCTGGGCATAGTCCGCGAGCAGCATTTGGAGAGTTCGACGCTCGGACGACAGCCCTGACCTACATCAAGGGTAAGGTTAGCGACAACAATGATCGTTGCACAGGCGATTTCTTTCACTTCCAGAACGCCAAACAGTTATC
>JAIRQC010000074.1 GCA_031256675.1 Rikenellaceae bacterium | reverse complement strand
AACAGGCAGATTGCCGCGGGGTCGGTGAAGAGCTACCCGCGCCACGAGATGCTCGACGTGGTGGTGGTCGACGGCAAGGCGCGCGGCATTATCGCCCGCAACCTCATCACGGGCGATATAGAACGTTTTGGCGCCCACGCGGTCGTGATAGCTTCGGGAGGGTACGGCAACGTCTTCTTCCTGTCGACCAACGCGATGAACTCCAACGGTTCGGCGGCCTGGCAATGTTACAAGAAGGGGGCGATGTTCGCAAACCCCTGCTTCACACAGATTCACCCCACATGCATACCCGTCCACGGCACGCAGCAGAGCAAGTTGACGCTGATGTCCGAGTCGCTGCGCAACGACGGGCGCATCTGGGTACCGAAAAACATTGAGGACGTTGAGTTGATCCGCGCCCGCAAAAAACGGCCGTCGGAAATTGCCGAGGCCGACCGTGACTACTATCTCGAACGCCGCTATCCGGCTTTCGGCAACCTCGTGCCGCGCGACGTGGCTTCGAGGGCGGCCAAAGAGCGTTGCGACGCAGGTCTCGGGGTGAACGAGACGGGGCTGGCGGTGTTCCTCGACTTCAAAACCGCCATCGAGCGGCTGGGCGAGGATGTGATCCGCGAGCGCTACGGCAACCTGTTCCAGATGTACGAGAAGATCACCGACGTCAATCCGTATGAGGAGCCGATGATGATCTATCCGGCGGTGCACTACACGATGGGGGGCGTCTGGGTGGATTACAACCTGATGACCACCGTGCCGGGGCTGTTCGCGATCGGCGAGGCCAACTTCTCCGACCACGGCGCAAACCGTCTGGGCGCGTCGGCCCTGATGCAGGGGCTGGCCGACGGATATTTCGTACTGCCCTACACCATAGGCGATTATCTGGCCAAAGAGATCCAGACGCCGCGCATCGACATATCGTCGCCGGAGTTCGACAAGGCGGAGCAGGCGGTTAACGAAAAGATAGCGAGGCTGTTCGCCGTCAAGGGAACGCAATCGGTGGACGACCTGCACAAAAAGCTGGGCAACATAATGTGGGAGAAGGTCGGCATGGCCCGTAACAGGGAGGGACTTGCCGGGGCGATAGAGGAGATCAGGGCGTTGCGCGAGGAGTTCTGGCGCGATGTGAAGGTCGTCGGGTCGGGACATCAGTTCAATCAGGAGATTGAGAAGGCGTTGCGCGTGGCAGATTTTCTCGAACTGGGCGAGCTTATGGCGCGCGACGCCCTCAACCGCAACGAGTCGTGCGGCGGACACTTCCGCGAGGAGTTCCAAACCCCTGAGGGCGAGGCGTTGCGCGACGACGAAAACTATGCCTACGCCGCCGTGTGGGAGTACAGGGGCGACGGAGAGGAACCGGCGCTCCATAAAGAGGAGTTGCGGTTCGAGGCGGTGCATCTGGCGCAGCGTAACTATAAAGACTAATGGCTATGAGACTTACGTTAAAAATATGGCGTCAGCAGAGCGCCAGGGGCAAGGGGCGGTTCGAGACGTACACTGTGGACAACATTTCGCCCGACAGTTCGTTCCTCGAAATGCTCGACATACTCAACAACGAGCTGATACACAATGGCGAAGAACCGGTGGCGTTCGATCACGACTGTCGCGAGGGCATTTGCGGCATGTGTTCGCTCCACATCAACGGCGAGGCGCACGGGCCTGACACCGAAGTAACCACATGCCAGCTGCACATGCGCAAGTTCAAGGACGGCGATACGATCACCATAGAGCCGTGGCGTTCGAGGGCTTTCCCCGTTGTGCGCGACCTTGCGGTAGACCGCGGGGCGTTCGACAAGATACTGCAAGCGGGAGGCTTCGTGTCGGTCAACACCGGCGGCGTGCCCGACGCGAACGCCATACCCATAGCCAAAACCGACGCAGACGAGAGCATGGACGCCGCGGCGTGCATAGGCTGCGGGGCCTGCGTCGCCACCTGCAAGAACGGTTCGGCGATGCTGTTCGTCGCCGCCCGCGTGTCATCGCTCGCCAAGCTGCCGCAGGGCCGCATCGAGGGGGCGCGCAGGGCCAAAGCGATGGTAGCCAGGATGGACGAGTTGGGTTTCGGCAACTGCACCAACACAGGGGCATGTCAGGCCGAGTGTCCCAAGGCGATCTCCATCGCCCACATCGCACGGCTGAACAGGGAGTTCCTGAAAGCGAAACTGCGGGATTGAACCGGCGGGGGCATTTTTGATTTTTTTAGAGGTTATATGTTGATAGAGAGCGCCTTTCGGGGCGCTCTTTTTTTGTTTAGTGTTATACATTTTTTGAAATAATGACTCAATCTATTGACAAGCGGGGTGCGGGCGCATTATATTTGTCAAAAAAATTCCCTGGTTATGGACAACGTTAAAATGGCGACCTCGGTTTCGGTGGATACTGCGGGGTAAAATACTGTAAATGCAATAGATAACGCGATCAGGATGGCGTTGCTGCTCGCCCGCGCCCGCAACGAAGACCATCTCAACCCGTCGCGCGCCAAAGCCGTGGCAAAAGAGCTCGCCGAACTGAAAAAATTTGTTATAAACATTAATAAACAATCTGCCAACGCCTGATCGACAGGCCGTCAACAATAAAGTGTTGAAAATATTGCCTGAACCTTCCGCTGTTCATAACCACGCTGTCTTCACACCATCTCACCCCGAGCGAAACCGCGAAACAAAGTGAAGTATGGCAACGCCGTTTCGTCCATATAATTCAACCCTTAAAAACATCTATGGATATGATACGTGAGCAATTGACAGACGCATTGAAACTTGCTGCCGCCCAATGCGGTTACGAGGCCGGTTCCGGCGCAGGGCACAAGCTCGACCCTCTCGTGGAGGGCCTCCCTGCGGCATGGATCGAGCCGCCGGGACTGGTCGAGCATCGCGGGCGGAGGGAGTGTCGCGACAGGTACAAAGTCACGCTGAGGCTGCTGAGGCTGCCCGGGGCGGACGATCACGACGCAGTATGGGCACAGCTCGAACAGGACGCCGCGGCGATATGCAACGCTTTGCCGTTAAACGATTTTATCTTTGCCGCCGAAAATC
>JAIRQC010000055.1 GCA_031256675.1 Rikenellaceae bacterium | reverse complement strand
ATGTTGAGCTGGGTTGAGAACTGTGCGCTGGTGGTGATATTGAGGCTTTTGACATAGTGCGCCGTGACGATGTCGGGGTTTGTCAGCCGCACCATCAGCCGCTGCCCGTCGAACGGGATCGAGTCGTTGCGGCTCACCTCGAACTGCGCCCCGTCAATCGTGATCCGCGCCGGAAGCAAAGCGAGACGGTGTGCCTCGACGATCTTCCGTTTCTCCTTGCGGTACTGCGCCTCGACGTTGTACACTCCGCTGCCCGAACAGGTTATGTGCAGCTCCGCCGACGGCATCCGCCCCATGTCCTCGCCGACGAACATGACCATGATCGGAGTGTCCTTGTAGAGGTTCTGCCTGTATGTTATGACGTTGTCGTCCCAGCGGTAGTCGGCATAGAGGTGCATGTCGCGCACCAGTTTGCCCACGAGGTTCGGCGAGGAGAGCACCCCTATTTCATTATCTATATTGTTGCGCAGCGTGTTTGTGAAGCCCATGCCCTGCAAGAGCATCTGCTCTTCGGGGGCGTTGCGCGTCTGCTCGACTATCACCGAGGCGCTGGTCTCGAACATCGGTGTGCGGCTGCGATAATAGAGCTCGGCCAGCGTCATGAAACAGACCACCGAAACCACAAACAGCGGCCACTTGGAAAAGATTGTGAACAGCAACTTCAGGTCGAACGTCGAGTCCTCTTCCCTGTTCATCATCACTATCTGCTTATTCGCCTCTGCCATTATTTTTTAAAAGATAGAATTATTGATATTACCGAAAGGAGTACACTTAACGCCGAAAGCGAGTATGTTTCGGCCGAACCCAGCCCCGCCTGACGCGACTTGGCCTTGTTCGGTTCGATGTATAGCACGTCGTTCTGTTGCAGGTAGAATATTGTCGGGTCGGTCAGCACGCTGTCGTCCTGCAAGTCTATGCGGCGCATCCGCTTGGCTCCCGTTGCGTCTTCGCGTATGAGCATCACGTTGTTGCGGTTGCCGTAAATGGTCATGTCGCCAGCCATTGCCAGCGCCTCGAATATGGTGCACTGCTCGTTCTGCACCGTATACTGTCCCGGCTTGGCGACTTCGCCCAGAACCGACACCTTATAATTTTTGAACCGCACGTTTACGATCGGCTCCTCCGTTATATATTTGGGATATATGCTCGTCCTGATCAGCTCCTGCAACTGTACGCGCCCCAGTCCGGCCACATGCAGCGTCCCCACCACGGGGTAGTTGATGTTGCCCGCAGCATCCACCACGTAGGTTTGCAACTCGGCGCCCTGAAGGCCAATGCTGGTCGTGACGCCGCTTCCGGCGGACGAACCCAGGTTGAACGGCGCGGCCACCTCGGGAGTGATGGTGTTGACGGCAATCGTGAGCACATCTTTGGGCATGATCTTTGCCTCGAATATTGCGCTGTTGTTTTGAAGTTGCGCCTCGGTTATGCGGTCTGCATTTTTGAGGTACGCCACCTTTTTCTGTGCCGTGCACGAGGCCAAAAGCAGTGCAACAGAGAGGGAAATATATACAAAATGATTTATTTTCATAGGGATAAATATTTGTTCATTTTGCAAAGGTATGTAATTTTTTATTTACAATTAGAGTTTCCCACTGAATTTACTTACCTTTGTGGCCAATTTTTTTATATCTGCCTTTGTATGAATACGAAATCGACTTTTTACATTATTTTTCTCTCTATTGTTTCGGCGACGGCTTTTTCGTGCTGGCAGAAGCCCTGCACGGAGTCTGTCGGCGTCGGCGCACAAGTCGGATTGATCTCGTGGAACGACCGGATACGCAGCGCATTCTACACCGAGCCGGAGATTCTCTTCGAGCGCGAGATGCTCTACAACCGCTACACACTGCCCGACACCTTCGACTTCCGCGGACGGCCCCGCTTCTTCCAGTGGGACAAGATCGAGGCGGGATTGAGGCTCCTCGACTCGGTAACTACCTGGAAACCCGGACGCTGGGCCGTAATCCAGAACAAGAACAACCGCAACGGCGCCGCCCCATACGTCAAGTCGTGGCGTCGCAACGCGATGGAGAACGTCGTCGACATGTTCGGCGTCGAGCGATACCAGTCCGCGCCGCTCTATTTACCCGACGCGCACGAACTGCCCGCCCGTTACGGACGCGACGGATGGCTGGTTAAAGTACTGGAAGATATGGAAGACGGAGATACGGTGTGTATCAATCCGTTATTCATCGGCGGCAGGTATGATGTTCCCAAGCGTTACCTGTGCATGACGCCCGACACGATGCGTTTTCACAAGGCTATTTTCATCGATCGTTGCCACCAGATAATCGTCACGCTCGAAAAGCGCGGCAAGGTCTGGAACGTCCTCAGCATGAACCCCGCCACAACCGGCGTCAACGCCCCGCCCTACAAAATGCCCACGCCGTTAGGTATCTTCATGGTGCAGGAGACCCGCGACAAGATGCCCTACCTGAAAGACGGCACGGACGAGCTGGACGGTTTTGCCCCCTTTGCAAGTCGCTTTTGCTGTGGGGCCTACATTCACGGCGTACCCGTCGCGCTGCCCGACACCAACGTTGTGGAGTACAGCTCCTCGCTCGGCACCACGCCACGCTCGCACATGTGCGTCCGCGTGGCAAGCTCCCACGCCGAGTTCATCTACAACTGGGCCACGGTGCTCGGAACGGTAGTATTTGTTATAGAATAAATTTTTTGTACCTTTGCACCAGCGTTATACAGTTTTTAAGCAGTGTCGGGCAGCTTTCAGGGGCAGTTTTGCCATGCCGAAAATCAACCGTTCGAAATGGCATAAAATATGTTAAAGATGGGTAACATTCCGATAAAAAAAGCTGCTCTCAGTGCTGTTTGCGCCTGTCTGACAGTAACGGCGCATTGTCAAAACATGGGAGCCGAACCCGTTAATGTGCGGTCAATCGGCTTGGACGGCATAACGGAGATAGAGATCTCGTTTAACGAAGAAAACGCCTCCTTGCTGCAAGGTGACGCAGACAGGATAGTTGTAAAGGAGTACCGGAACAGCGACAACAAAAAATTCTTTGCAAAAGTCACAAATTCCGGCAACAAATTGAGCATCAAACGCGGATCGTGGCTTTCGTAGCGACTGTTCAGCATTGTCCGCTCGCGCCTCGAGATCCATATTCCGGCGACATACAAAAATGCTGTCGACATTCGCACGACGAACGGCAATATTGTCTGCGCGCTTGCTGAAAATGTCGAGAACACGTCACTCGCAACAACCTCCGGCAGCATTACGCTTGATTTGCCACGGGATGTTACGGCTAATTTTTCGGTCAAAACGGTAAGCGGTAAGTTATCCACACCGTTCACGGAAAAAC
>JAIRQC010000003.1 GCA_031256675.1 Rikenellaceae bacterium | reverse complement strand
AACGGCGCGCGAAGGCTGCCGTCAGACAAACGACCTCGCATAAAGCCTGTCGAAGGGTCGAAATAGCGACGGTATGAGCGGCTGCGATCGAGGAAATATTTATGGTCGTCCTGCCGCCCCATCCTCTGCGCCGCCTGCGCCAGGGCCCAGTCGGCGATGGCATACTCCATGCAGGTGGCCACCGACTCGTTGTAGAGATCGCTCGGGATGTAACCGTATTTCTTGAGCAGCCCCAGGCCGCGCTCGTCGAGCATCGCCGAGCGCGACATGGCCTCGCAGGCCAGCTCGCGGTCGAAACCCCCGAACCCTTTGAGCAGCGCGTCGGCCACCACGCAGATGGCCGGATTGCCAACCATGCAGTCGGTCTCGCATCCCATAAGGTGCCACACGGGCAGCTTGCCCTGCTGTTTATATATGTGCAGCATGGCGTTGATCATATCCGGCACACGTTCGGGATGGATAATGGTCATCAGCGGGTGGGCGGCGCGATAGGTGTCCCAGAGCGAGAGGGTGGTGTAGTTGACGAAGCCCCCGTCGCGGTGCGCCTCGCTGTCGGCGCCACGGTAGTCGCCGTTAGCGTCGCAGTAGAGCGACGGGGCTATCATGGTGTGGTAGAGCCCGGTATAGAAGATCTTCTTCACGGCAGGGTCGTCCGTCTCAATGGCTATTTTGCCCAGTTCGGCGTTCCATTTGGTGCGTGCGGCGGCAACGGCAGCCTCGAAATCCCATCCGGACGCCTCGGCAAGCATGTTCGCCTCGGCATTCTCCACGCTTACCGGCGACAGGGCAACCTTGATCATGACGGAGCCGACGTCGCCGAAGCAGGCCTGTCCGAAAACCCTAACTCCGCGCAGGCTGGTTGCCGATTCCCGCGCGCCGTTGCCCTCGGAGAGGAGCAGCCGTTTGATCGGTTTCGAAAAGTGGGCGGTGAACCATACCCGCTGGTCGCGAGCCCATCCTTTCGAGAAGCGGTAGCCGGTTAGCGTCGTGTCGCTCGTCTGCACAATGCAGCTATTGACGGGCCCGTCCCAGCACTGTCCGTCGGCCAGGTCGATCACCACGCGGGCGTCGTCCGTCGCGGGGAAGGTGTAGCGGTGCAGCCCGACCCGTTCCGTAGCGGTAAGTTCGACGTCGATCCAGTAGCGTTCGAGCCGCGTGGCGTAGTAGCCCGGGGCGCAGCGTTCGTTTGCGCGGCGGAAGTACGACCACTGACCCGAGGCGGGATCCTCCTCAACCCCGCGTCCGAGCGCGACCTCTCCTGCAACGGGAGTCAGGACAATGTCGCCCAGGTCGCCTATGCCAGTACCGCTCAGGTGGGTATGGGCAAAACCGATGACGGTCGTGTCGCTGATATGGTAGCCCGAGGTCCAGTCCCAACTCTGAGGGATGCTGGTCGGCCCGAGCTGGACCATCCCGAACGGCACGCTCGCACCCATAAAAACATGCCCGTGACCACCCGTCCCTATATACGGATCAACGTAACGGACGTAATCGGTTTCGGAGCCCTCGCGGCAGCAGGCGGCGACGGCGAGCGAGGCAAACAACAACAGTCGTTTCATAATATGTTCGTGCGTTTGGTAAATTCGATGATCTCGTCGATGTATCCGAATGCGAGGCCGGTCACGGTGTCGGCGCAGCCGTAGTAGACGGCGATGCGTCCCGTGGCGGGGTCGTGGAGCGAGGCGCAGGGGAATGTGACCGTCGGCACGTCGCCGACAAGTTCGTACAGTTCGCGCGGTGCGATCAGGTAGGGGCCGCAACGGGCCGTAACGCGCCACGGCTTGTCGCGGTCGAGCAGCGCCGAGCCGAAGCTGTACACATAGCCGCTGCACGAGCGCAACACGCCGTGGTAGATCATCAGCCACCCCTCGTCTGTCTCGATGGGTATGGGCCCCGCGCCGATCTTCATGCACTGCCATGCGCTGGCCTCGAACGGGGCGGGCGACATCACGTGACGGTGGCGGCCCCAGAACTCCATGTCGGGCGACTCGCTGTAAAATATGTCGCCGAACGGCGTGTGTCCGTTGTCGCTCGGGCGCGAGAGCATGGCGTAGCGACCGTTGATTTTGCGCGGGAAGAGCACCCCGTTGCGGTTGAACGGAAGAAAGGCGTTCTCCAGCTGGTGGAACGTTCGAAAGTCGGTCGTCCACGCCACGCCGATGGTCGGGCCGTGATAGCCGTTGCACCATGTGACCCACCAGCGGTCGTCAATGCGCGCCACGCGCGGGTCGTAGCCGTAGACCCACTCGCCGATCTCTTTATTGTCGCACTCAAAGCGCAACGGTTGCGGCTCTATGCGCCACGCGAGGCCGTCGTCCGAGAAGCCGACGTGCAGGGCCATGCGGCGGTTGGTGTCGTCGCAGCGGAACACTCCTGCGTAGCCCTCCCCAAAGGGAACGACCGCGCTGTTGAAGATGCTGTTGGAGGTGGGAAGCAGATTGCGCGGGATGACGGGATTGGCCGAACAGCGCCACATCACGTCGTTGCATCCCGCAGGGCGATCCTCCCACGGCATGGCGGGCAGAGGCTGCCCTTCGATATGTAATTTCATCTCTATTCCTTATAAGTGAACGGTACAATGCGGGACATTATCAACGCCGGAACCATCGCTGCGGCCACCACGACGAAAAACCAGCGATAGCCCAAAGCGTCGCTGATGTATCCGCTGACCATTCCGGAGAGCATGTAGCCGAGGTTCATAATCCCCGACGCAAAGGCGTAATGGGCCATCTTGTGGTCGCCCGGGGCCACCTGCTGCATCATGAACAGCGTCAGCCCCACGAAGCCGAACCCGTAGCCGAAATACTCCGCCACCACCGCCGTGCCGATCAATTCCAGGCTATCCGGCTGCACAAAGGCCAGCAGCAGGTAGACCAGGAACGGCAGGTTAATGGCGCAACACAGCACAAAGAGCGTCCGCCGCAGCCCTTTCGCCGCGATCAGGTAGCCCGCGAGGATCGACCCGACGATAAAGGCCGCCGTGCCGAAAATGCCGACGATCAACCCGTACTGTTTCAGTTCCAGCCCCAGGCCGCCATTGTCGACAGGGGCTTTGAGGAACAGCGGCAGTATCTTGATTGCCAGCCCCTCGGCCATGCGGTACAGGATTATGAAAATTATGTAGACCGCAATATGTCGCTTGACGAAGAACGAGCCGAACACCCGCAGGAACGACCTCCAGCCCTCCCTTGCGTTGCTGATGGCGGCGGCCGCCGCCCCGCCGGAGGGCAGCGACACGCCGTGCCAGAAGCTGAGCAATATCATCGTCCCGCCGCAGATGGCCATGACGATCATCCAGGCCTGCGTCGTCCCCACCTGCGCTTTGAGGGCCCCGGCCAGGAAGACCAGCCCTCCGTTGGCCGCCACTTTGGCGATGTTGAAGAAGGCCCCCTGCCAGCCGATGTACCGCGCCTGCGTTGCGCTGTCGAGTTCGGCCATGTAGACCCCGTCGGTGGCGATGTCGTGGGTCGCCCCGCTGAACGCTATCAACCCCATGAGCGCAATGGCGTATGTGAAAAAGCAGGGCAGGGGCAGCGACAAGGCTACCTGCACGAACGAAAGTCCGGTGACGAGCTGGGTGGTGACGACGAAATACTTCTTAGTGCGGAACAGCTCCAGAAATGGGCTCCACAGCGGTTTGAGCGTCCATGGCAGTACGATGAGCGACGTCCAGAATGCCGCCCGCGCATCGCTTATCCCCATCTCCGAGAACATCACCACCGCCACGAGCGACAGCATCACGAAGGGCATCCCCATCGCAAAATATACCGACGGCACCCACGACAGGGGATTATTTTGCCTCTGCGACATGGCGGCGATAGTTGTAGCCCGACAGGTCGTATATTGCCGTCAGACGCTGGAGCCTCTTCAAAAATTCCCCGTAGTTTTTCTGCTCTGGCCCGCACCACTGCAACTCGCACAGGGCGGCCATACGCGGCAGGGACATGTATTCCACATGCGGATAGTCGGCAATGTACTCCGTCCACAGGTTGGCCTGCACGCCTATGATGTGGCGGCGCTGCTCGGCGGTAAGCTCCTCGGGGCAGGGTTCGTAGCTGTAAACCTTCTCCAGCGGCACATAACCGCCGATGGCCACCGGCTCCTCCACCCTGTTCTCCGACTGGTAGTAATCGAAATACATGTAATCCGTCGGGGTCATTATGGCGTCGTGTCCCAGACGGGCAGCCTCGACGCCACCTTCTACCCCGCGCCACGACATGACCGTTGCGTCGGGGGCCAGACCACCTTCGAGGATCTCGTCCCAGCCGATGATCCGTTTGCCTTTGGTGGCGAGGAACTTCTCCATGCGGGTGACAAACCACGATTGCAGTTCGTGCTCGTCTTTCAGCCCCAGGGCCTTGATGCGCTCCTGGCAGGCGTGGCAACGCGACCAGCGCAGTTTAGGGGCCTCGTCGCCGCCGATATGGATATACTTCGAGGGGAAAAGCCCGACCACTTCGGTCAGTATGTTCTCGAGGAACGTGAAGACCTCCTCCCGTGTGCAGAAGATGTCTTCGAGCACGCCCCATTCGCCCTCGACCCTGAACGGCCCGCCGCAGCAGGAGAGTTCGGGAAAGGCTGCCAGGGCTGCCCTGGCGTGGCCGGGCATCTCTATCTCGGGGATCACCGTTACGAAGCGTTCGGCGGCGTAGGCCACCACCTCGCGTATGTCGTCCTGAGTGTAGAACCCGCCATGGGACTTGTCGATGAACACCCTTTCGCGCTCGCCGTTAATGTCCACCCCGATCTGCTCGCGGGTGCGGACTGAGCCGAGCGTCGTCAGTTTGGGATATTTTTTGATCTCGATGCGCCAGCCCTGATCGTCGGTCAGGTGCCAGTGAAAGCGGTTGATATTGTGCAGGGCGAGCATGTCGACGAACCGTTTCACCTCCCCGGGCGTGAAGAAGTGGCGGCTCACGTCGAGGTGCGCGCCGCGGTAGCCGAAACGCGGGGCGTCGGTCACGACAACCTGCGGCAGCAGCAGCGTATTGCCTTTGGTCGCGGCAGAGATCGACTTGCGCAGGGTCTGCACGCCGTAGAACACCCCTGCCTGATCAGCCCCTGCTATGACCACGCTTTTGGGGCCGACCGTCAGCGTGTAGCTTTCCGGTTCGCCGGACTGTACGCGCAGCGTTATCGAATTGCTTTTCTGCTGCTTATCGGTGATTTTGAGTTTGAGCCCCGTAGCCTCTTCGATATATTGCGCAAGGAATGAAGCGGTGCGGAGCAGGGTCTGGTCGCCTTTCGTACAGACTATTACGGTCGAGGCGGTCACGGACGCCGGCGCGCCGGAGAGGAGCTGTATCTTGCGCGGCTGTGGCGCTACGTTGTAGTCGGCAGTGGCCTGAGCGCCGCACACGGAGGTCGCCATACCGGCAACGAACATTGTCGAACAGATCAATCGGTTGATTTTCATTTTATTGATGGTTTAAGTGAGTATTCTATCACGCCGGCCCTGACGAGCCTTTCGTGGGTTATTCTTCGTCCTTTCAAGGCGCGCCCGCCGAGGGAGACGCCCTCTATGCGGTTGTCGTCCGGATTTTTGCGAACGGCCTTTATCACGAGTTTTCCGACGGGAAAGTACGTCGGGTCGAGCGTGATCTCGATGCGGTCGAAAACGGGGGTTGTGAGGGTATATTCGGGTTTGCCAGGGCAGTCGGGATAGAAACCCATCATCGAGAACAGGGCCCATGCCGACATGGCCCCCGCGTCGTCGTTGCCCGGTATGCCGTCGGGCGCGGCGGTGAAGTGTTTTTCAAGCAGCTGCGTCACACGGCGTTGCGTGCGCCACTCCTCGCCAGGGAAGTAGCTGAACAGATAGGGATAGGCGATGTCGGGCTCGTTGGCCGGATCGTAATAGCCGCGATCGAAGACCGATTCGAGCCTCTCGACGAACCTGCGCCGCCCGCCCATCGCCGCGCACAGCCCTGCCACGTCGTGAGGCACATAGAACGTGTAGTTCCATGCGCAGCCCTCGTGAAAGCCGGGATTGGGCTCGAAATCCATCCCCTGCGTCGGGTCGAACGGCGAGTAGAAGCTGCCGTCGGCGAGCAGGGGACGGAACGTGCCGAAGGAAGGGTCGTAATAGTTGCGCCACCCCTGCGAACGCTTGCGCAGCAGGGCGGCCTCCTCGACATGGCCCAAACTGTCGGCCAGCAGCGAGAGGGCGTAGTCGGCGATGTAGTATTCGAGGGAGTGCGACACCGAGTTGTCCCACTGGCGGCGCAGGGGCACGTAACCCAGACGCATGTAGTCGCTGTTGTCGGGGCGCATCCGGTTGAAACCGCCCTCCATGAGCGAGTAGTACGAGTCGGGCGCCTCGCCCTCCTCCAGCACATTCTCCTCGGGCGTATCTATCCCGGGCGTAAAGGCCGACTTGCGAAAAGCCCCGTAGGCTTTTTGAATGTCGTAGCCTCGCACCCCTTTGAGCCACGTGTCGACGATGACCGGAATAGACGGGTCGCCCTCCATCGTCCACGTTTCGCGCCCGAAAAGCTCCCACTTGGGCGTCCAGCCCCACTCGTCGTACATGCCGATCATCGAGCGCACCATCTCCGCCTGCCGCTCGGGGTAGACCAGCGTAAGCAGCTGATGGACGTTGCGATAGGTGTCCCAGAGCGAGAAGACGGTGTAGCGCGTCCCCTCCGTGGTCATTATGCGGGGATTTTCCATGGCCGGATACTGTCCGTTGACGTCGTTCAGCACGTTCGGATGGATCAGCGTATGGTACAGCGCGGTGTAGAATACCGTTTTCTGCGCCTCGGAGCCTCCCTCGACCCTGATACGCCCCAGATCGGCATTCCACCGCCCGCGGGCGGCGGCGTGCAGTTCGTCGAAACTGCGCCCGGCGGCTTCGGCCTCAAGGTTCATGCGGGCGTTGTCGATGCTCACGAACGATATGCCGATGCGCGCCTCGATCTGCTCGCCCGCCTGCGTGTCGAACGAGAACCACGCCCCGACGTCGTCGCCGGCGATCTCCTTGAAGTATGAACTGTATATTTTGTATTTGCCCTGGTCCGTGTCCCACTGCCAGCTTACGCCCTGCGTCGGACGTTGCTTTTTCCAGTAGCCCGACCGCGCAGGGGCTTTGCTCAGCCGCATGACGAAGTAGACGGGAAAGACCGCCTGCGGGTTGTAGCAGAACGTCCCCAGCAGCTTCATCCCCTCCACTTCGCATTCGCCGGCCATGCGCGCCATAGCCCCGCTCTCGTTGGTGAGCCCCGCGCCGAGGTTGAGCAGCAGGTTGGCCTGTCCTGCGGGGAAAGTGAACCGCGTGACTCCGCAGCGCGTCGTGGCCGTGGCCTCGACGCGCACGCCGTAACGTTCGAGTTCGACCGAGTAGTAGCCCGGCGAGGCCTGCTGGCGCGCCATGCGGCTGCCGTAGCTGCGATAGTCCACATCCGGCCGGCCCGTGGTGGCCATCAGCAGCAGCGACCCCAGGTCGGGGCACCCCACGCCGCTAAGGTTAACGTGCGAGAGGCCCGTCATCCAGACGTTGCGGTACTCGTAAGGCGCCGACCACCAGAGCGAATCCTTGTCGAAACGGTTCTCCGTAGAGCCGGTAACGTTATACGGCACAACCGAAGCCATGCCGTTGGGGCACACCGCCCCCGGATTGGTCACCCCCTTGTTGGTGGTGCCGATAAATGGGTCGACCCACTCCACGGGTTCGCGGGCGGAGAGGCACAGAAGCGAAACAAGCAGCAGTACATGCTTCATAAGTAGTCCGTTAAGGGTTGGAACCGAAAAAACATTGACTTTGTCGTGCGTCGTCTTGCAGTAATGGCATTTTGCAGCCCGCTACCGGCGAGGGGACGCTTTGTCGAAAGCCTCGCCCGAAGCCGCAGGCGACGGAGTGCAATGGCGGAGACAGGGCCGTGGTTAAAAATCCCCGCCGAAGTTAGTCATTCGGCAGGGATTTTCCAAATAAATGCGGACGTTTTATTGCATGATGGCCTGCAAGCCACCCCGAAAGTCGCGTGCGGCAATGGCGGCAGATGCAAAGTCGACTGCGGCGTTGCCTGCGACAGGAAAAATCCCTGCCGGCCCTGATACCTGGTTTAGCCCTTCTCCTGTTCGCCGCTCAGATAGAGGCCGATATTGTTCAGCACGGGACAGGCCAGCGAGCGCAGGATATTGACGCGCAGCCGGTCGGTCTCGACGGCGGGGAAACGCAGTATGCGTTTGTAGCCAATGGTCGTGCCTTCGGCCAGCGGAAGCCACGTCGCGCCGTCGAAAAACTCCACCGAGAACTGCGCCACCCGCTGTCCGAGAGGGACATACTCCTGCAACACGAGGCGATCGGCGCGCACCGTGCGCGGCAGGGTAATGGTAAGCGTGGCCGAGAGCGTTCCGTCGTCCGTCGCCCAGCAGGTGTCGTAGTCGCCGTCGACAATGCGCGCGGCCTCGTAGCCCCTGCCACGTGAGGAGGAGGCGGTTACGGATGCTCCGCGGGCCAGGTCGTCGGCAAAAGTGGCGTCGAGGGCTGCCCGCAGCTCCATCAGGCGGGCCGAGTCGGCGGGGTGGATGCGTCCGCGACGGTCGGGAGGCACGTTGAGCAGCAGGTTGGCGTTGCGTCCCACCGACGTGTAGTATATGTCGAGCAGCGCGGCAAGCGGCTTGACCAGCGTGTCGGTCGAGGGGCTGTAGAACCATCCCGGGCGGATCGAAACGTCCACCTCGCCCGGCACCCACGCCTGTCCATAGATGTTGCCGCGGTTGAGCGTGTCGGGCCCCGGCGAGTCATGGCCCGGAGCAAACCCCTCCGTGTCGAGTCGCGACCAGTTGGTCTCGCCCGCAACGCCCCGCTCGTTGCCTATCCAGCGGCAGCCTGGCCCTATGTCGCTGAAAATAACCGCCTGCGGCTGATGTTTGCCGATCGTGCCGAAGAACAGCGGCCAGTCGTAGACCTGCCGTTTGCCGTCAGGCCCCTCGCCGCACGCCCCGTCGAGCCACTGTTCCCAGACCTCGCCGTAGCCGGACAGGGCCTCGCCGAGAGCTCCGGCATACGCACTGTTATATTCCGGCGTGCCGTAAGCAGGGTGGTTCCTGTCCCACGGCGAGAGATAAACCCCGAACTTCAATCCATACTCGCGGCAGGCCTCTGACAGTTCGGCCAGCACGTCGCCCGTACCGTTGCGCCAGCTACTTTCGCGCACGGTGTGCGAACTGTAGCTGCTCGGCCACAGGCAGAAGCCGTCGTGGTGTTTTGCCGTTACGATGATCCCCTTCATGCCTGCCGCAGCGGCCGTCGCCGCCCACTGGCGGCAGTCGAGGTCGGAGGGGTTGAACACCGAGGGATCTTCGAGTCCGTCGCCCCACTCGACGTCCGTAAAGGTGTTCGGCCCGAAGTGGGCGAACATGTAGTACTCCATTTTCTGCCACTCCAGCTGGGCGGCGGTCGGCACAGGCCCGTAGGGGGCGGGCGGCAGGGCGCGCGTACATCCGCAGGTCAGTGCGACAAGGGCAAAAGCTAACTGTTTTGTATTCATGGTCATATTTATTTAAGAACTGTTTTTTGCCTGTTCTGTTGCGACGTATGTGTTCGGCACAGTCCGGCTCTGTTCGGGGCAAGCGGCCGCGTTACTTTTGCCGCGCCGGATTTGCAAGAGTAATAAAAAAATTCCGAACTGCAAAGGATGAGTGATTTTTTACGGAAAATCGACAGGGAAAAGCCCCGTTCGAGCGCTTGAACGTAACATGCGGTGCACCGCCCCGCATCCTAGCCACCATCCGTCACAAGCAGCTCAATTATCTGTGCTCGCGCAGGGTGCAGGCCGACAAGGGTAAAACTCGCCGCACATGCCGCGCGAATATTCTGTGTGCACATCTCCACGCTCGAAGCACTCGACTTTCATGAGATATTCTCCGACATGGTGCAAACAGCTGTATACGATGCCTTTGACTCGATGTCCGACCGCATATGCGAAATCATTATCATGAGCTGCGTATACGAAAAAACTGCCACGGGATTGCATGAATGCTCTGATTTGTCACGGTATGCTCTCCGCTAATAAACGATAATTTTTTACACCGGCAGGAATTTTCATCATTCTGATGTTTAGGGTAATTTGCCTTGCCGTGCATTATGAATGATCGTGAATTTCATAATTTTCTTCAGCAGCAAAGCATCCGTGGTGTTGGAGGAGAAGGCACTGCGGCGGCTCAAAGGCGACTCTGCCAACTGCGAAAAGCTCATACGCCGCCGCAAAATAATTTGACACTATGCTGCTCTTGGAACACAGTGAAAAGTATTTCGAGCAGCGAGTCCAGTGCCTGTCACCTCACAGGATGAGATAGATAACGCGAACGGCGGGGATGAGAGCCCCTGTTCGCGTGGTAGTGCGCGACGTGAGGTCTGTCAAGCAGGGCAACAACGTGCTATATGTGATCGACGGCATTCTTACGTTCAATCATGCCTGAGGTTTCAGTAGCGAGCATAGTTATCTGCGCAACGATGGCGGCACTACGACGGCTTTGGTTGGGGAACTCACGGCTTGGCCTGGATCCACATCTCGAAATGGATGGCATAGGCAACATTTACACCATCTCGAGAGAGACGGTATAAGCGACATTTACACCATCTCCGACCTGCAAATACCACCTCAACGGCAGTCTGCCGGTAAACGCCGACGGCAACATCGCCTAAGCCCCAAAACATGGGACGACGCTTTCCAAATGGTTCACAATATCCTAAATAACAAATCGACATCCTTTGGGCCCGTTCGGGCGGCGTGATACTCTCGCGCACGCAGACCGTTCATGGCTCTTATGACGTGTCGAAAGTCTCGATCAGCCTGAGTGATGCGGGAGGCAAGGAGGTCAACTTCGGCATGATCGGCGCAACGTGCGATACAAAGCCGTCGGAGGCAGTTCTGGCCGCGATAAATACTGCATCTGCGATGCGACCAATGTCCGCCTGTTGGAGCTGAGGCCGTGCTACAACCGCCTTCGAGACGGTTCGTCGAGAGGATCGACATGGAGCTCTCCGCCGTGTGGCGCAATCTGTGGAGAATCACCGTTCGATCCCGAGGCGGCCTCCTCGACCGGCGGGGCGTCGACTGCCGTCAGCTTCGGAGCAGCATCACCACGATGGAGCAGCACGCCGCCGGTGCAACGAGAGAATGTCCGGCCAGCCCTGCGCCAGCTACCAACTATCGCAAAAGCACGTGGGCCCGGATCAATTTCAGCGCCCGGGCCGACTACGCCAACTCCCTGTTCAACGACCAGATGGATTTGGCATGGCTCAATCGGGGCGCCGTCGCCGGTTATGTTATGGACACTTGCAACGTCTTTATCATGTAGAGGGGGGACAAGCCCTCCTTCGGCTCAATGCGCCGTACTCCGCCCCGCAGAAAAAGACATAACCCATAAAACGCCGAGTCTCTGCTGCCGATTCGCATGGCCTGTTTTATAGTTAAAATTTAGACATGTTCTTGTTTTTACGGACACAAAAAAATCGTGCAAACCCGCAATGACGAAGGTTTGCACGATTCTTTTGTGCATTGTACGCTGGCTATAAGCCTATTGCATCGGTTTAATCCTCACATCCGCATCAAAGCCGTCGAGCAGCGTTGTCAGCCGCGAAATGTCGGTAGGGGTGGATGTCCCGCCGTAATGGTAGGGGTAGAGCACGAAGCCCGGCGCAAGTTTGCGCACCTGTCCGGCCGCAGTCTCCGGCGTCATCGTATAAGGCTGGTTCACAGGAACAAAAACGATCTCCGGACGCGCCTCGACAACCCTGTCGGGGATAACCTCCGTGTCGCCGCTCACGTAAATCTTTCGTCCGGCGACGGTCAGAACATAGCCGTTATCGCGCCCGTTGTTCGGGTGGAACTGCTCATGGCCCGGCGTAGTATTATAAGCCGGCACCGTCTCCGCCGTCAGCCACGGGGCCACATCGAGAACATCGCCGTTGGCCATCGTTTCTCCTTTGCCGAGCTTCGCCGCCGCCCCGCCGTTGCAGATCACTCTTGTGTCCGGTTTGGAGAGCTGCCGGACAGCCGTCGCGTCGCAATGGTCGTCGTGCTCGTGCGTGATGAGGATATAGTCGGCCTTGTCCAGTTTCGTATAATCCACCTCCCCGCCCGGCAGCGACCGCACCGGATCGACATACACCGTCCGGCCCCGATATTGAAACCCGAGGCTGCCATGTCCGATGAACGAGATCACAATTTCGCCCTGCGCAGCTGGAAAGGTATCGCGTCCCAGGCGGATCGTCTCATAAACGTCCCCCTTGCCGCTCGCCCCCGCGCATCCGCCCGCCATCATAGTCGCAATCGCCGCAACAGTCACCGCGGAGTTCATTTCACCGCCTGATAGAAGCACATTTTCGGCGAGGTAACCTTGCCCTCTTTCTGTAACTTCTTGATAATCTTTGCAACCTCGGCCTTGTCGGCCCCGATCTTCGTTGCAACGTCCCCTGCCTTAGCCGGCTCGGTCAACGCCGCCAAAATCTTCTCTTCCATAATTTTTGATTTTTTAGTTGGTATATTTGTTTTGAACTCCTACATTACTCTCTTGCGGCACAGTTCAGGCGGGTTTGACTTTTTTGCCTCGGGCAGAAACTTTTAATCAAAATAATTCTGGTTGCAAAGATAGGTACAATGCAGTTTATTTCAAAAGCAAACTTTATGTCGCAAAAAGGTCAGAAAAGCGCCCGCGGCAGCTCGTCGATGCGGTTGATGTAGACGATCTCGACGTTCTTCGGCGGCTTGGGGCTGTTTTTGCGCAGGTAGCCCGACACGATGATCCTGGTGAAACCCAGACGGGCGGCCTCAGATATGCGCTGCTCGCTGCGGGGAGCGGGACGGATCTCGCCCGAAAGGCCGATCTCGGCGCAGCAGCAGACCCCCGAAACTATGGGACGGTCGAAGTATGAGGAGATTACGGCGGCCACCACGGCCAGGTCGAGCCCCGTGTCGGCAATCTTGAAACCTCCGGCAAAGTTCAGAAAAACATCCTTCGAGAACATCTTCATCCCGACGCGCTTTTCGAGCACGGCGATCAGCATGTTGAGCCGCTTGATGTCGAAACCTGTCGAGCTGCGCTGCGGGGTGCCGTAGGCCGCGTTGCTTACCAACGCCTGCGTCTCAATAAGATAGGGCCTTATCCCCTCCAACGCCGCGCCTACCGCTATGCCGCTCAGAGGCTCCTCGTAATGCGACAGCAGTATGTCCGACGGGTTGTCAACCTCGACGAGCCCCTCGGAACGCATCTCGTAAATCCCCATCTCGAACGTCGCCCCGAAGCGGTTTTTGATGCCGCGCAGAAAACGATAGGCGTTGTTGTTGTCCCCCTCGAACTGCAACACCACGTCGACGATATGTTCGAGCACCTTGGGGCCGGCGATCGTGCCGTCTTTGGTGATGTGGCCGATAATGAACACCGACACGCCGCTCGTCTTGGCATATTTGAGCAGTCCGGCGGCGCACTCGCGGATCTGCGACACGCTCCCCGCCGACGAATCCAGCACGTCGGAGCTGATGGTCTGTATCGAGTCGATCACCACCAGGTCGGGTTGCACGCTATGGCTCTGCGCGATGATGTTTTCGAGCAGCGTGTCGGCGTAAATGTAACACTCGTCGTTATTTATGCCGATCCGCTGCGCCCGCATCCTGATCTGTTCCGGCGACTCCTCGCCCGAAATATACAGCGTTCGCAGTTTCCCGTCGGCCAGCGCAATTTGCAGGCTCAGCGTCGACTTGCCGATCCCCGGCTCGCCCCCAAGCAGCACCATCGAGCCCCTGACCAGTCCGCCGCCCAGCACGCGGTTGAGTTCCGAGCTGCCCAGCTGAATGCGTTCATACTGCTGCGCCTGCACATCCCGCACCGGCGTTGGCGGCGCAACGTCCGTCCGTCCCGTGTTCCCGCGCGAACTCTCCCTGCCGACGACCTCCTGCGTGAACGTATTCCACTCCCCGCATGCCGGACAGCGGCCCATCCACTTCGGCGCCTCATGTCCGCACGACGAACAGAAATATGCAGTCTTTACTTTGGCCATTTCAGACGGGCGCTCAGTTTATGAAGAATCTGAAAATGTCGTTTTTGAGGGCGAAAGCGATGAGGCCGAACAGGATTATCATGCCAATCCACTGGGCTATCTCCATCGAGCGGTCGCTGGGTTTTCGGCGGGTGACGATTTCGACGAATATGAACAGCATCTGGCCGCCGTCGAGGGCAGGGATCGGGAGTATGTTCATGACCGCCAGCACTATGGACAGGAATGCGGTCAAACGCCAGAACTCTTCGAAACTCCAGTATGAGGGGAATATGCTGGCTATGGCTATGGGGCCGCCCAACGACTTGTATGCTTTGGTGCTGGGGTTGAAAATGAGCTTGAACTGCCGCCAGTAGTTGGCTATCTCCACGCCGGTGCGCCTGACCCCTGCGGGAAATGCCGCAAAGAATGAGTATTCGACGTGGGTTATGGAGAGGAGTTTTTCGAGGGACGCTATCTGCACGCCTATCATCGCCATCGTGTCGACCGGCACGGTCAGCGTCCTGGTAAGCGCGACCCCTGCCGAATCGCGTTGC
Source organism: Rikenellaceae bacterium (assembly GCA_031256675.1). GTDB lineage: Bacteria > Bacteroidota > Bacteroidia > Bacteroidales > Rikenellaceae > JAIRQC01. Next base: position 802 of record JAIRQC010000003.1, on the reverse strand, counting down.
ACGGCCAGCTCGACCGTCCGCCCCCTGTGCCGGGCAAAGGCGGCGGTGAACTCGTCGTAGAACTGCATGGGTATGGCCTCCCGCACCGACGCACTGTCGCCGGCAACGATCACTGCCACAGGCACGTCGCCCGCAAGCATACCGCCATTGTCGGCCCCACCGCTGGGCATTACCTTCTCAACGACGAACGGGACGCGCGGAACGAGCAACGGCTCCTGCGCGCTCAGAAAGGCCGCCTTGTGCTCCGGCCCGATGGCTACCGTGAGGGTGTCTTCGCCGCGGAGCACGCTCACCTCGGCGCGGTCGTTGAGCACGATCTCGAAGAATACGTCCTTCACCCTCTCGACCTGTTTTCCGTTGACCGCCAGTATCCTGTCGCCGTTCCTGAACCCGATCTCAACACCGAGGGGCGAGAAGGCATAGCCGTAAGCCACGTCGCGGTTAGCAATATATTTCTCGCCCCACACCGCCGATATGCCTATGTATATGGCTACCGCCAGCACGAGGTTCATCAGCACGCCGCCGCCGATGACCAGCAGCCGTTGCCATGCCGGTTTCGAGCGGAACTCGTCGGGCTTCGGCGGCTGGCGCATCTGCTCGCGGTCCATCGACTCGTCGACCATTCCGGCTATCTTGACATACCCCCCGAACGGGACCCAGCCGACGCCGTACTCCGTATCTTTTCGCTTGACTTTCAGCACCGAGAACCACGGATTGAAGAACAGGTAGAACTTCTCGACCCGCATCCCGAAGATCCTCGCCGCAATGAAATGGCCGAACTCGTGGATCAGCACAAGCAGCG
>JAIRQC010000131.1 GCA_031256675.1 Rikenellaceae bacterium | reverse complement strand
AAGAACACGGAAACATTTGTTTTTTATAAAAAATTATGGAACTGCTAATCCCGCCCTCTTCAAACAGTATCACGGGCGAGAGGACGGGAATGCATATCACCGCATCACAGCACATTATCTCTCAACATCCTAAACCGGCAGAAACACAGAAACTTGGAACCATATTATAAAAGAGAAAAATGTACAGGACGCATACATGTGGCGAGCTTCGCATGGCGGATCTCGGCAGGACGGTCGCACTGGCCGGATGGATTCAGAAGGTGAGGAACCTGGGGTCGATGAGCTTTATCGATCTGCGTGACCGCTATGGAGTTACGCAGCTGGTCGTGGGCGACGGCTCGCCGGAAACGGTGCGGGAACTGGCCTCTTCGCTGGGGCGCGAGTTCGTGATTCGGGTCGAAGGAGCGGTTGTGGAGCGCAGCTCCAAGAACCCGAAGATGCCTACGGGCGACATTGAGGTGGAGGTTGAGCGTCTGACGCTGCTGAGCGAGGCGCGCACGCCGCCGTTCACGATCGAGGAGCACAGCGACGGCGGCGACGAACTGAGGATGAAGTACCGCTACCTAGACCTGCGCCGCCCGCCGTTGCGACGGGCGATGATCCTGCGTCACAGGATGGCCCAGAGCGTGCGACGATTCCTCGACGGCGAGGGATTTCTGGAGATCGAGACGCCGTTCCTTATCAAGTCGACGCCGGAGGGGGCGCGCGATTTTGTGGTGCCATCGCGAATGAACGCGGGGGAATTTTACGCCCTGCCGCAGTCGCCACAACAGTTCAAACAGCTGCTGATGGTGGCCGGATTCGACCGCTATTTTCAGATTGTCAGATGTTTCCGCGACGAAGACCTGCGCGCCGACCGCCAGCCGGAGTTTACACAGATCGACTGCGAGATGGCTTTCATCGACCAAGAGGATGTGCTGTCGACCTTCGAATGGATGGCGCGCTATCTGTTCAGGGAGACCCTGGGGGTGGAAATCGAGGGCGATTTTCCGCGCATGAGCTGGGCCGAGGCGATGGCGCGCTACGGCAACGACAAACCCGACCTGCGCTTCGGCATGGAAATCAGCGAGTTGACCGGCAGCGTGCAAGGAGGCGACTTTGCTGTGTTCAACACGGCGGAGTATGTCGGGGCGATCGTCGCTCCGGGCTGCGCAACATACACCCGCAAACAGTTGGACGAGTTGACCGACTTCGTAAAGCGGCCGCAGATCGGCGCGCGCGGGGTGGTCTGGGTGCGTTCGGAGCAGGACGGTTCGTTCAAATCGAGCGTCGACAAATTCTACTCGTCCGATGACCTGTCAGGGTGGGCCGCAACTTGCGGGGCTGCGCCGGGCGATTTGATACTGATCATCGCCGGCGACAGAACACGCTCGTTGACAGCCCTTAGCGAGCTGCGTCTGGAAATGGGCGAGCGGTTGGGACTGCGCGACCGCACGAAGTTCGCGCCGCTGTGGGTGGTCGACTTCCCGTTGCTCGAATGGGACGGGGAGAGCGGACGCTATTTTGCCATGCATCACCCGTTTACGTCGCCCAAAAATGAGGATATACCTCTGTTGGAGAGCGATCCGGGGCGCGTGCGGGCCAATGCATACGATTTTGTGGTGAACGGCGTGGAGATAGGCGGCGGGTCGATCCGCATTCACGACTCAGCGTTGCAGCACAGAATGTTCAAACTGTTGGGGTTCAGCGATGAAGAGGCCGAGCGGCAGTTCGGTTCGCTGATGGAGGCTTTCAGTTACGGCGCACCGCCTCACGGCGGCATCGCGTTCGGTTTCGACCGCTGGTGTTCGCTCTTCGGCGGGGCCGACTCCATCCGCGACTACATCGCCTTCCCAAAGAACAACTCCGGCCGCGACGTGATGATCGACGCCCCGTGCGCCATCGCCGACGAACAGCTTCGGGAGCTGGGGCTGAAAGTGACGGTATAACGGGCGTGGTAAATGCATTTGAGTTGAATTATGGATAAAAAGTTATGGGGCCGGACTTGCTTTTGAGGGATAAAGATATTCCCATTTGGCCATGTCCGAATTGCGACAGGGCATTTTGCAGCTCCGCAAAAACAAACTGTTCTCTGAATAAACACAAGTTTTTTTATGACAGGGCGGCGACGCAATAATCATAATGCAATGAGTATGTCAGTGTGATTGGCGGTCTTTGTCAAGGAAATGATGATGACGAAGATTATCCGGCCACAGTACATGAACCTGAATATTTTTATCCTGCACGTCAACTGTTTAAGATGCCAAAACAATGCCCAAAAGAGAATTAGTGGTTGATCCTTTTGCGCTATATCGCTCTGACCTGCCGGCTTGTATGGGTAAAATAGGGGTGGCATTAGAACGATTGACGGATTATTTCAGAGTAAACAAAAAGTGAGGTCGGGCGCATATCTTACGCTTCATCAACGAATAGAACCATTCAAAACAGAAAGAAACAGTGAAGTCGGAACCCTTCTGCTTGCATTGAAATGGATTGGCAATGACGGCGCCCACGACGGGAGCAAATTACTTAAAAACAATATTTTGGAAGCATACGGCAGTTTGCTTTGGAAAAACTTTTCGATGACAATGAAAAAAGCCAAAGCTATAAACAATAATTATTATGGATACTCCCAACTCAAATAGCTTTTTCGCTAGCTTTTCGACCGCGAAAAGCGGCAGCAGGTACATGTCGATGTGTCCGGCGTGACGGATCCGTCGCGAGCCGCGCCAGTTGGAGAATGGACCCTGCGACAAAGTGGACGGTTATGAGGCAGGCAGGCCCGACACAAAGGACAATCGTACATCAGTGGTCGGGTTTACTCGAGATTCTGCCTTGCAAGGAGGAGAAAAACGACGTTGAAAGCGAAAGGAGGTAACAGAGTGGTGGCAGAGAATTATTCGGAGCGCAGCGTAGAATAATCACCGAGCGGAGCAGGCATGTCTCGCGAAGCGAGGCGGCGGGTAGCGGAGGGAGGTAATTAACAATTATGCGGAGAATAATCATCGACCGGAGCAGCCCTGTCGCCGGTTGGCAGCGGAGTTGCCAGTGCGGCGGCAAGCGAACAGCGGAGGAAGGTAACTGTGGGTGGTTTCGGTTTTCGGCCCGCAGTCGGCGGAGGATGTGACGGGAGCCAGAGGCGACAGAGCAACCCTCCGGATGGCGCGGCTGCGGGCTGCCGACCTTGCTCCGCAAGGCCGGACAAAACAATAAACGAACAGCGAGGGGAAGTAACTATATAGTGAGAAGTTATGAATTACAAATTATGAGTTACAAGTACGGCTATCTCAATAGCTCTGCCTGCGGCATCGCGACATCCACCGTCGGCTGCGAGCCGAAAACTGCATCGCAGTAACGCCGCATGGCGACTGCGTTGCCATGCGGCGGCAGGCGAACCGACGCTCTCAGCAAGGCAGCATCTATGCGTTTGAGATTAAATAGGGCCAAATAGCGTCGGACTGCGAGGTTTGGTAAAAGAATTTGCCAAATATCATGATGGCGCGGCGCTGGTAGTTTACTGCAACGACACTCAATGGCGGCTGTCGTTTATCTGCGACATGCGGTTCATGCGTATGTCTCGGTTGTTCAGGTTCTTGCTGATATTCAAACTTGAGCGTCACATGAGCGCTACGCTGTCGATCCCAATGCATTCGTACCGGGTGCGACGAGCTCATGCTGTATATTTTTGCTGACCGTGGTTGGTGTAGAGCCTGAAGTATTTTGCAGAGAGCGGTATGTAGTCCGATAGTTTTCGAGTGTTCCGTCCAGCATGTGGCGGTGCGTAACAACATTGTTCACCGTCTATTAGACGACACTTGACAGGGTTTTGAAGGCCTTCATCGCCATTCTTGGCGTTGGAATATTCGCCCCAACCGCCGACATCTTCGCCTCGGGCTTCGCCGACGGTTCTTCCGATGCCGAAGAAGGTTATCCCTTACTTATTACCAATAGGGTTATTGTTCTAAACATCAAACTCGACCAGTTTCTGGCGAGTTAACCGGTCAATTCGGCTGGGGAACCATCCACACAAATGGGTTTTATGCCTGTCTTTATATTTGGTACCTCCGGCTTTTTTGCGTGGATCGTTGAACTGGATAGACTTTTACCGAAAAGATTAAGATATGTTATCAGGTCCCTGCTATTGTGGCAGCAAAGGCCCTGCGTGTTGCGAAAGTCACGGTTACTTGATTACTTGTCGGGTGCATGATTTTTATATAGTATGATTATAATCATACAATAATCGCCGGCAATGCGTGGTATTGTAGATATTGCTTGTCAACAATGTGCAGTTATCTTTTGCAAATTATTATTAATGCAAATTAAGGGTTGAAATAGGAAATGCTATTTCGCAAAAACCATTTATTATCAATACATTAATGTATTATATTAACAAAGATGGCATCTTGCGCAGCCAGCGGAGGGACGCTTTGTTGAGAGTGTCTCCCGATGCCGCAGGTGAAGGGCATATCAGCGACGGACAGTTGCCCTGCGCTTGTTGTGGCTGCGAGGCCGGAAAATGCAGAATAATATTCATTTATCAATTATTCCATTGCATGGCCTCACTGAACTCAACCCTTAATTCACATTGTTAAGTAGTTAAAAATTATTTTACCTGTGTTTTTGTCATTTGCCACAAGATGGATTGATCTGGCGGGTCAGGAAACTTGGGCAAAGACACTTTATCCTCAGCAAGAATTATGAAATAATAGTTTGTTAAAGGCTTCATAGAATATCTCGACTATTGTTATGGTGTCAGGCTGAGTTTAATATCTGACTGTTTGTATTTGGCATGTTAATTTCGACGGCATGTATGTAGAAACTCCGGGACATCTTTTTTAGCATCTACTAAGGTGTCTTTGGGGTAATAAAGTCCAAAACATTTTGCGCCATATTTTTCCTTAAAAAAGATAAGTTGCGTATATTTGCGCAGTCATTTGAAATACGCAAAATGTGGCTTTCGCGCACGCCGGACACGCCGCCAGACCATACCCCATTTTCCACTGTTGCCTGACCAATGCGCTAAATATAAGCATATTGACTGCAAAAAAACATAGAGACCCAAAAAACTTCCGCAGGGTTTTATGTTGTGAGATATGGTTGCTTTGGGGTTTGAGTTTTGATATGTTGACGGGCTGCATTGGAAAGCAATGCGACTGCTGTGCGTTGAAATGGCGCTTGAAAGCGAACTTTCGGACAAAGCCATCTCTTCACACATCACGACGCAGGCATAGACCGTCAGGTAGCCCGTCAACATATTAAAGAAAACCTCTGCCAAATATTTCCAGACTCTTTTGATAAATCAGTGTCTGTCAAACCAACGAATGTCAAATCAACGAATAAGAGCCATCGCAAAAAGAACAACGGGGGTAAAACAAACAACAAGCAAAAAGACGTCAAAAACCCCAAACCCCCGAAATGCGACCTTTAAGATTAAGGGGTAAGACTAACAACAGGCAAAAGGACGTCAAAAACTCCAAGCCTCTTTAAGATTAAAAAATAAAAAGAAAGCGCGGGAACGCAAATAAAAAGGCTATGACAAAAAAAATTACCGTTGCGCTGATCTACGATTTCGACGGCACGCTGGCCGCCGGCAACATGCAGGAGTATGATTTTATCCCAGCCGTCGGCAAAAGCAACCGCGAGTTCTGGAACGAGAGCAACAACACCGCAATGGAGCAGGACGGCGACCCGATACTGGCCTACATGTACAATATGATCCGCGAGGCCAAAAGCACCGGCCTGTCGCTGCGCAAGGAGGCTTTTCGAGCTTCGGGAGCCAAGATCGCGCTTTACAGGGGGGTCGAGCAGTGGTTTGGCCGTATCAACAGCTACGGCGCACAGCGCGGACTGACCGTAGAACACTACATCAACTCGTCGGGGCTCAAAGAGATGATCGAGGGGACGTCGATCGCCGGAGAGTTCCGCAAGATATATGCCTGCTCGTTCCTGTACGACGTCGACGGGGTGGCATACTGGCCCGCCGTGGCGGTCAACTACACCAACAAAACACAGTTTATCTTCAAGATCAACAAAGGCATAGAGTCGGTCTACGACAGCAAACTGGTCAACCGTTTCATCCCCGAGGCCGAACGCCCCGTGCAGTTCAAACACATGATCTACTTCGGCGACGGGACGACCGACATACCCTGCATGAGGCTGGTCAAGTCGCAGGGTGGCCACGCCATAGCGGTCTACGAGCCCGGTTCCACCGCCGGCTGCCGCGCCTCCGAACAGTTGTTGCGCGACAACCGCGTGAGCCACACCTGTCCGGCCGACTACTCCGAAAACAGCCGTGTCGACCTGCTCGTAAAGGCCATCATCGACAAGATAGTCGCCGACAACCGTCTGGCCGAACTGGCAAAATCCGAATAGGAATGAAGTTGATATTCGCCACCAACAACCTCCACAAACTTCGCGAGGCGGGGGCCATTCTCGGCACGGGATTCTCCCTGACCACCCCTGCCGACCACGGCATAACGGAGGAGATCCCCGAACTGGAGGCCACGCTGACAGGCAACGCCCTGGCCAAGGCGCGCTACATTTACGACCGCACCCGCGCAGACTGTTTTGCCGACGACACCGGCCTCGAAGTCTTTGCGCTGGGCGGCGCGCCGGGCGTCCGTTCGGCGCGTTACGCCGGCGACACTCATGACTTTGCAGCCAACATGGAGCTGTTGCTCCGCAACATGGAGGGTGTCGCCGACAGTCGCGCCCGTTTCCGCACCGTTGTCGCCCTCATCCTCGGAGGCAGGGAGCATCTGTTCGAAGGCGAAGTAGGCGGGGTTATAATCGACGCTCCGCGCGGCGGCGAAGGCTTCGGTTACGATCCGATCTTCGTCCCAGACGGTTACACCCTGACTTTCGCCGAGCTCCCGCCCTCCGAAAAAAACCTTATCAGCCACAGGGCGCGGGCAATAGAGAACCTCCTCGCCTTTTTCAAGGCAGGGCCAGGGATTTTGTGACGCGCCGTTATCCGGGGTTTGCGGGGGTGTTTTTGTGTGCTATCACCTGGGTTTGTGTATGTGGTTACGAGGCGGTTGAGAAAAAGGATGCGGGATGTTGGCTGCTATGAGATGCGTACCAGACTGTACCCTTGCAGAGTATGTGGTATGGGTACGGAGTATGGTAAACATTCCGATATAATTGGAACAAGTAAGATGATATCTGATCGGAGATACTTCCCAAGTGGGACAATCATCACTTGATCACCAATATCCATCCCATAATACGGCCTGCCACCCACATTGAGCGACACCAGCTTACACGCCGCCGCCGCAACCCCGACATCGACAAGAAGATCGTTCATTCGACTGCAGCTTGCCTCCACCTCTAAGTCAAGAGCGTCTTTCATGGAATGGCATTGATACGGGAGATGCTTGTCGAGCGCTTCGAACGATATGACACGGAATTCGACCGTCGTGTCGGCACGGGCCGCAATGAATGCAGCCAAAACCAACAGGTTAGCGCAGGGAGTTTGTTTAAGATTTAGTCCGTCAAAATTATTATGCTCTTTTGGCTTTGCCTTATCTCAATGTTGGCTTGCAAATAGATGCTCGCCTTTCTCATCGTTGTTCGACAGGGTGCTTCCAGGTAAACTTAGCCTTGCGCTCTCTCTTTCGTCTATCCGCGTTACATCCATTTTCGAGCAGGCTCTATGACACTCGGCTTGGCATCCATCGGTTGTTGCTCTTTTTCTGCCGTCGCCTCGTCACAGAGGATCGACCATGTGCTTTGTCGAAGGCGTTAATTCGAAGTTCAAACATCCGAACTATGTTAAGGTTTAAATTTTAATAGAGCGAAC
>JAIRQC010000072.1 GCA_031256675.1 Rikenellaceae bacterium | reverse complement strand
AAGCAAAAGGGATGTTCCACGTGGAACATCCCTTTTGCTTGTGAGGCCCTCGATGCAATCCTTGCTCTTGTCGCGCGGCCTTTGTTCCACGTGGAACATCCCGAACTATTGCTGCCCTGCGATCTTCGACCATGAATCTTTGAGGCCGACCGTGCGGTTGAAGACAATCTTGTCGGCGGCGGAATCGCGGTCGACGCAGAAATAGCCGACGCGCTCAAACTGGAGCTTCTCGCCGACCGACGCCGAGGCGAGCGACGGCTCGACGAAACACTTCTTGACGACCAGCGAAGACGGATTGAGATGGTCAAGGAAAGTCTTGCTGTCTTCAACGTCGTCGGGGTTTTCTTTCGAGAACAACGTGTCGTAAAGTCGCGCTTCGGCCTCGATGCAATGTTTTGCCGAAACCCAGTGGATAATTCCTTTCACCTTGCGCCCGTCGGAAGACGAACCGTGGCCCGATCCTGCGTCGTAGCTGCAACGCAATTCAACAACTTCGCCGTCGGCGTTTTTGACCGCCTCGTCGCACCGTATAATATAACCATAGCGCAGACGCACCTCGCCGCCCGGCGTCAGGCGGTAATATTTTTTCGGAGGGTTCTCCATGAAGTCGTCGCGCGAAATGAACACCTCTCGCGCGAAGGGAACCTGTCGCACTCCGGCAGCCTCGTCCTCGGGGTTGTTGATGCACTCGATCGTCTCGCTCTTGCCCTCGGGGTAGTTGGTTATGACAACTTTCAGGGGGTCGATGACGGCCATCCGTCGTGGCGCTGTACGGTTCAGGTCTTCACGCACGCAAAACTCCAGCAGGCCTATGTCTATCACATTGTCGCGTTTGGCAACGCCAACTTTTTCGGCAAACGCGCGTATCGACTCCGGCGTATAGCCTTTGCGGCGCAGCGCGCTGATGGTCGGCATTCGCGGGTCGTCCCATCCGGCGACGATGCCGCTCTCGACAAGCTGCAACAATTTGCGCTTGCTCATCACCGTGTAAGTGAGGTTGAGTCGCGCAAATTCATACTGGTGCGAGGGGAAAATATTGAGCTTTTCGATAAACCAGTCGTACAGCGGACGGTGAACGTCGAACTCCAAAGTGCATATCGAGTGGGTGATCCTTTCGATCGAATCGCTCTCGCCGTGGGCATAATCGTACATTGGGTAGATGCACCATTTGTTGCCCGTGCGGTGGTGTTCGGTGTGCAGGATGCGATACATCAGCGGGTCGCGCAGCAGCATGTTGGGATGCGCCATGTCTATTTTTGCCCGCAGCACGCGCGATCCGTTGGGAAATTCGCCTGCTTTCATGCGGCGGAACAGGTCGAGGTTCTCCTCCACTGACCTGTCGCGCCACGGGCTCGGCGTTCCGGGCATGGTGACTGTGCCGCGAGAAAGGCGCATCTCCTCTTGCGACTGGTCGTCGACATATGCCAGTCCTTTGCGGATCAAATCTTCGGCCCACTCGTAAAGCTGGTTGAAATAATCCGAAGCATAATACTCCCCTGCCCACTCGAAACCCAGCCACCGCACATCCTCCTTGATTGAATCGACATATTCGACGTCCTCTTTTGTCGGATTCGTGTCGTCGAAACGCAGGTTGCACTTGCCCCCATACTTCTTTGCCAGCCCGAAATTCAGACAGATGCTCTTTGCATGTCCGATATGCAAATAGCCGTTCGGTTCCGGCGGAAACCGGGTATGAACCCGCGTCTGGCCCTGTGCAATGGCCTCACTTATAATCTCTTCCAGAAAATTTAGTGGCCTGCCGCCACCCGTTGTCACCTCGCTCATAGTGTTTTTTTATGTTAATAGACTGCAAATATACGACTTATCGTTAAAAGTCGTATATTTGCGATGTACAAATCGACTGCATTATGATGGAAGTGTTTGGTTTCGAGGTCAGGGCGAACGAAGTTTCGTATATTTCGTATTGGGCCTCCGTTTTGGAGTTTTTTCTGGCGGTGCTGACGCTGGTTTTGATGGGTACGATCCGCCATGCACTGACGCGACAGCGCAAGGCGTTGATCTTTAACTTTCGTGCGCCGGAATATCTGGCGTCGCTGACCGAGACGTGCGCGCTGTTTTTGGAGTTGCACGACAAGCCGGAACGGACGGGAGAGATCCACAACACGCTGCATAATATGAAAACGACGCTCGACATCCTGAAAAACAGCGCGCCGAAAGAGATTTACAAGGAGATTTGCATGGCGGTGCGCAAGATCAACGGGTATTACAAATGCGACAATTATGTCTGCGAGCGCAAGGGCAAAAGCGAAGTGGGGGTAAAAGAGTTGATGAGCATCTACACGGAGGTCTCCGGCATCGCAACCAAGATCGGGGAGTTCATCAAGACCAAAGGGTATGGATATTGACCCCGCAAACACAGAAAGTCTGGGCGAAGTCTGCGAAAAATGGGGATAAGGCGAGGTTTTATTGCCCGTATTTTTTAGACAAAAACATCTTGCTGTCGACAGGTTTTGCCCAGCAAAGTGTCATGTTGCGATTTCGTTCGGGCTGTACATGCAGATTGCTTAAACGCGCCGAAGCCTCCATTTCAGGAGGCTTCGGCGTTTTTGTGGCTGGTGGAAGACTGACTTCGCTGCGTTGGCGGTCGTTCCATCATGCTTGCCTGTATAGCCTGCGAGCCCTCTGTCCGTGAACCGACCGTCGTGCCAAGAACTGCACATAACAACAGAACCTCACTGCATTTAGGGTCAGAAACATATTTGGAGCAGGATTTGGCAGCAGGAGTATCAGGAAAAGAAGAGGCAAGAGCCACACAAAAGGGACGGGGCCGCACAAAAAAGGAGACAGCCGCCACAAGAAAAAGGGCAGGCCCCTGTGACGGTTCCTGCCCTTCCTTGTAGCGGGGGGAGGACTCGAACCTCCGACCTTTGGGTTATGAGCCCAACGAGCTGCCAACTGCTCCACCCCGCGGTATTGGAAGTGCAAAGGTAGTAAAAAAATCTGTTCGTGCAAACTTTTTTGCAAAAAAAATTCGTCCGCCACATTCGACCGCTATTTGTCCGCTCGACGGACATTCGCTTGCCATTTCGCAGAGACCTCTGCGCCGGTCTGCGTAAAACCGCGATTTTAGCCCGAAAATCACACGGCAGGATACCCGAATCCGCCGCAGACAAAATCGCAGCAAAACAGAGGTGGATCGCGTGCCATGCAGAGGAAATTTCTCAGAGGATCGCCCTTACAGCAGAACGCCGACAGACTTTCCTCGTCGCGCCTGTAACAGGAGCGAAAGCAACAGTCGGCGGCAAAAAATATCCGTAAACGGGCAACAAGCGGTCGAAATTTTTTTGCAAAAAATCAGGAACAATAATAATTCAGCGTCGCTAAAACTGTAAATCTCAGAGATAATTTCAGGTTGCTGAAAAATATAGGTTTCAGAGATAATTCATGATTGCCGAGAAAATATTTCAGGGCCAAAACAGTTGTTTTATGCCTATCGCCGTCGAAGCCCCCACGATGCGGCAATAAACAGTCTATTTACTCTTTTACATATCCAAAGTCCGTGTATTGCAGCAAGTCTATAATTTCAGGCCGGAGTGTGTCGCCACAAACCGGAGGCTATCGGTTTTGTGTCAATATTGTCAATATACATACCGTTTTGACCGATCGCAGGCTCTATGTAGCTGCAACAACAATTGTTTTATGCCTTTCGCAGCCTAAGTTCCTACGATGCGGCAATAAACAGTTGATTTACTCTTTTGCATAGCCAAGCCAGTGATTGCAGCAAGTCTATAATTTCAGGCCGGAGTGTGTCGCCACAAACCGGAGGCTATCGGTTTTATGCCAACACTGTCAATATACCATGATTTGAACGACATGCCAACCCCTGGCGTGTTGACATCAATAGGAAATTCCCTGTTTTATGTCAATACATCCTGATCTGAACTACATGCAAAAATCTGAACGACCCGCAAAAAGAAGAGGGACGCCTGTGAAAACGTCCCTCTTTGTCTGCACGCCGCGACGGGCGGCGATCTGTCAAATTCTGTGTTTCGTCTGGTTCGGTCTCTGTCGGAGGCTGCGTAGCCCCCGACAGAGACCGGCCGGAATTATTTCTGTTTGATGTTCTCTTTTTTGCCGGATGCGTTGATGGAAGACGGGGTTCCGACGTAGACTATCTTGCCTTTGCCCGAGACGGACGCTACGAGGCTTTTGTCTGCGGCGCACGCGATGCCGCCCGAACCCGATACGCGGGCCGTGACCTCCTGTGCGTCGAGTTTTTCGGCGGAGACGCCGCCCGAACCGCTGGTGACGAAGTCGGCTTTGGTGGTGCGGCCGCGCAGTTCGAGGCTGCCTTTGCCGGAGAGGTTGGCGCTGACGGTGTTGGCCACGAGCGATTTGCATACGACGCCTCCTTTGCCGCTGATGTTGACTGTCAGCGAGTTGCTGCCGAGTTTGTCGGCGAGGACGTTGCCCGTGCCGCTAACCTTTATTTCGAGCGATTTGAACTGCGAGTCGCCTTTGAACAGCAGGTTGGCCTCGCCGGTGACCCACGCTGCGCGGAGCTGAGGGCAGGTAACGATAACTTTGAGTTTGGACGCGCCGCTGATTTTGACTCCGTTCCTCACCCCGACGGTCACCATGCCGGCGGAGTTGGTCACCTCGATGAATTCGAGCGCGTTGTCCGGGGCGAAGATCTGTACGTTGGCCTCCGAGCCGCGGCTCTGGTTGAATTCGACGTTGATCGGGCCGGCGACGTTGACAGCGTCGACATTCTGCATCTGTTCGGCGAATTTGGTCACATAGTTTTTGCTTGCCTTGACTGTGATGCCCGCGGCGAAGCTGTCGGCTGCCATCAATGTGGCTGCAACGGCGAGAATAACGGTTAGTTTTTTCATATTCTTTTAATGTTTAGGTAATTTGGTGTAAAGGTAGTGTTTAATTATGATAAAAACAAACGTCAGACGGTCTAATTTTGTATAATTTAAGAAAAGGAGGCCCCGCTTTTAGACACTCATGCCCGAAGCCCTTCCGTGTTCTTTGCGCTCGGTGGCGAACGCCGTTTGCCTTAAAAACGGACGAACGCCGGGCAAGAGACGGACGAACGCCGGATTGTGGCAAATATTTTTCCCGCCCCGCCAATGAGATTGTACGGGATGCTCGGCGCCACGTTCGGCGGCAATCCGCCGCCCTGCGCTGCGGCGATCGCCGTGGTAGATACAGCCTGATAACCTCCGCCGACTACTACCTGATTATTGTGTACCGTCTCCCTGACGCAGGCTGACGGCACAGGCAGTGCAGTCCCTCGGGGCGGACGACACACTACCGAATATCTCACTCAGAAAAGAAAGCCGCAGTAAATCAGATGTTTACTGCGGCTTCGCCATTCAAGACAACCGACCTTACTTCACCTCTTCGAAGTCTACGTCGGTGACATTGCCCTCGCCCTGCTGTCCGGCCTGAGCTGAACCCGCGCCGCTGTCCGGCCCTGGCTGCTGCTGTGCGCCGGACTGTTGCGCCGAGTATATGTCCTGCGATGCGGCCTGCCAGGCGGTGTTGAGCTGCTCGCTGCAACGGTCGACCTCGGCGATGTTGGCCGTCTTGTGCGCCTCGCGCAATTTGCCGAGCGCCTCTTCTATGGCCGAACGTTTATCCGAAGGGATCTTGTCGCCGTACTCTTTGAACTGTTTTTCGGTGGAGAAGATCATCGAGTCGGCGGCGTTGAGCTTGTCTATGCGCTCGCGCTCCTGTTTGTCCTTCTCCTCGTTGGCTTTGGCTTCGTCGCGCATCCGCTGGATTTCCGATTCGGAGAGCCCCGACGAGGCCTCGATACGGATTTTCTGCTCCTTGCCCGTCCCCTTGTCGCGTGCCGAGACGTTGAGGATGCCGTTGGCGTCGATGTCGAACGTCACCTCGATCTGCGGCACGCCGCGCGGGGCCGACGGAATGCCGTCGAGGTGGAAACGTCCGAGCGACTTGTTGTCGCGCGCCATCGACCGTTCGCCCTGACAGACGTTGATCTCCACCGATGGCTGATTGTCTGCCGCCGTCGAGAAGACCTCGCTCTTGCGGGTGGGGATGGTGGTGTTGGCGTCGATCAGGCGGGTGAAGACCCCGCCGAGGGTCTCGATGCCGAGCGACAGCGGCGTCACGTCGAGCAGCAGCACATCCTTCACCTCGCCCGTGAGCACGCCGCCCTGTATTGCAGCCCCCACGGCGACAACCTCGTCGGGATTGACCCCTTTGGAGGGGGTGCGGCCGAAGAAGTTCTCGACGACCTTCTGAATGGCCGGTATACGGGTCGAGCCGCCGACCAGAATGACCTCGTCGATCTGCGATGCGGACAGTCCTGCGTCTTTGAGCGCCTTGCGGCAGGGCTCGATGGTGGCCTGAATGAGCCGGTCGGCCAACTGCTCGAATTTGGCGCGCGTGAGGGTCGTCACCAGGTGCTGCGGGATGCCGTCGATGGGCATTATATATGGGAGGTTGATTTCGGTCTGGGTCGAGGAGCTGAGCTCGATCTTGGCCTTTTCGGCGGCCTCTTTCAGGCGCTGCAACGCCATCGGGTCCTTGCGCAGGTCGCCGTTGTGGCTGGCCTTGAAGTCGTCGGCCATCCAGTCGATGATGACATGGTCGAAGTCGTCGCCGCCCAAGTGGGTGTCGCCGTTGGTGGATTTCACCTCGAACACGCCGTCGCCCAGCTCGAGTATCGAGATGTCGAACGTTCCGCCGCCCAGGTCGTAGACGGCGATCTTCATGTCGCGGTTCTTTTTGTCGAGCCCGTAGGCGAGGGCGGCCGCCGTCGGCTCGTTGATTATGCGGCTGACTTTCAGGCCTGCGATCTCGCCCGCCTCTTTGGTGGCCTGACGCTGCGAGTCGGAGAAGTATGCCGGCACGGTGATGACCGCCTCGTCGACCGTCGTGCCGAGGTAGTCTTCGGCCGTCTTTTTCATCTTTTGCAGGATGATGGCCGAGATCTCCTGGGGCGAATACTGCCGCGAGTCGATCTCCACGCGCGGGGTGTTGTTTGGCCCCTTGACCACGCTGTACGGCACGCGCCCGATTTCGCTGTCGACCTGCCCGTATGTCTCGCCCATGAAACGCTTGATGGAGAAGATGGTGTTTTTGGGGTTGGTGATAGCCTGACGTTTTGCCGCCTCGCCCACCTTGCGTTCGCCGCCGGCGGTGAACGCGACGATGGAGGGTGTTGTGCGGTGCCCTTCGCTGTTGGGGATTACCACCGGCTCGTTGCCCTCCATGACGGAGACGCACGAGTTGGTCGTTCCCAGGTCGATACCAATGATCTTTGCCATAGTTTTATTCGTTTTTAGATTTGTTTTCTGCCTTTTGTATGTAACAATCATTGTGCCAATGCCGTTTTTCGGGATAAAACTGCCAAAATTGTACAGGTTGCGGCAATTTTACCGACAAAATGTCATGATAACATCGCTTTCCCGTCATTGCGGGACGCTTTGCGGCGAAACGGCGGCGATAATTTTTGCCGCGCGAAAAAAGAATTTAATTCTTTTATGTAAAAAAATTTTGCAGGTTCGGATTTTTTAGCTAACTTAGCTATCTGAAATGCGCAAAAAACAAATAAATAAAACTATGGTTATAACATTCAATGAATTGCGTCGCATCAAAGACAAGTTGCCCAGCGGCAGCACCCGACGCATTGCCCAGGAGTTGAACTTGGACGAAGACACGGTGAGGAATTATTTCGGCGGGAGCCATTTCGACTCGGCAGGCAAGCCGGCAGGGGCCCACTTCGAAAAGGGGCCCGACGGCGGGGTGGTGACGCTCGACGACACGACCATACTCGACTGCGCAATGCGCATCCTGAGCGAGAAGCAGTAGGAAAGGGCTGACGGCTCGCTCTTCCCCCGATATGTGTCGGGTTCGCCGAACGCAAGCGGACTTGCCGGGGCTTCGCAAACTATTGAAAAATCGGGATTTTGAGAAGTTCCGTCCGCAAAAGCAGTCTCCGTCTCGATGCGGGGCAACCGAAAGGCTGCCCCGCATCGCTTTTTTATACCGAAAAAAGCTCTATTACAAAAAAAATATATACTTTTGCCCTTTGCGGCGACAAGTTGTGATGATCCGAATAATTATAATATAAAAAACCTTAACAAAGATGCAGAATAAAGGCGCATTAAAATTTTTGGCTGTCGCGTTGGCCGTTGCCTGTGCGTACCAGCTTTCGTTCACCTTCGTCACGCGCAGCGTCGAGAGGCAGGCCGAGCGTTATGCCTCGGCGTTCGACACGGAGCAGCACGACGCGAGGGTGACACGCTATCTCGACTCCATCAAGGCGAAGCCGGTCTACGACCTGTGGTTTATCGACTTCACCTACAAGGAGTGCAAGGAGAAGGAGATCAACCTCGGCCTCGACCTCAAAGGCGGCATGAACGTCATGCTCGAGGTGTCGGTCAGGGACATCATCGCCGCCCTGTCCAACGACAGCAAAGACCCGCTGTTCCGCCAGGCCCTCGACGAGGCGACGACCAGACAGAAAAACAGCTCCGGCGACTACATAACCTACTTCGCTGAGGCATACGCGCGACTGTCGAACAACGCCCCGCTGGCCTACATCTTTAACACCCCGAAGCTGAAGGAGCTTGTCCGCCCGGGCAGCACGAACGACGAGGTGATCGAGGTGCTGCGCGAACAGTCCGAAGCGGCCATCAACAACTCCTACACCGTGCTGAGCAACCGTATCGACCGCTTCGGCGTGGTGCAGCCCAACATCCAGAAGCTGGAGAACTCGGGCCGCATACTGGTGGAGCTGCCGGGCGTGAAGGATCCGGAGCGCGTGCGCAAACTGCTGCAAGGTACGGCTTCGCTGGAATTTTGGGCGACGTATGAGAACTCGGAGATATTTCCGGCGCTGGTACAGGCCGATCAGTTGACTATACAGACCGATACGGTACGGACGGAACAGCCTGCCGGGGTTGCCGCCGCCGCCGACACTACCGGAGGCAGCGACGAGCTGGCTTCGCTAATCGGACGGCAGGGCGATTCGACGGCTACGCCCGGCCTGACGCTGACAACCACCTCGCTGCTGCGCAAACTCTCGCCCAATGTCGACCAGGCCAATCAGCCGGGCGCCGGTTCGGTGATAGGGCGCGCCCTGTCGGCAGATACGGCGGCGATCAACCGCTACCTCGCCATGCCGGCAGTCAGGAACCTTATGCCGCGCGACGCGCGCTTCATGTGGAGCATCAAGTCGATGACCGACCCGCGCAATCCCAAGGTCGAGATCGACATATTCGAGCTGCACGCCATCAAGGCCAACACCCGCGACGGACGCGCCCCGCTTGACGGCGGCGCGGTGACCGACGCCAAAGAGCAGTATTCGCAGTCCGGTTCGTCGGCCGAGGTGTCGATGTCGATGAACTCCGCCGGTTCGAGGATCTGGGCCCGCCTGACGGCCGACAACATCGGCCACTGCGTGGCCATCGTCCTCGACGGCTATGTCTACTCCGCCCCCCGCGTCAACAACGAGATCAGCGGCGGACACTCGCAGATCACCGGCAACTTCACCATACAGGAGGCGCAGGACCTGGCCAACGTCCTCAAATCGGGAAAACTGCCCGCTCCGGCAAGGGTTATTCAGGATACGGTGGTCGGCCCGTCGCTCGGACAGGAGTCGATCGACGCAGGCATGATGTCGTTCATCCTGGCCTTTGTGCTGGTGCTGTTGTACATGCTGTCCTTTTACAGCAGCGCGGGCCTCGTGGCCAACGTGGTGCTGATCATCAACCTGTTCTTCCTGTTCGGAGTGCTTGTCTCGTTCGGGATGGTGCTGACGCTGCCCGGTATCGCGGGTATAGTGCTGACGATGGGTATGGCCGTCGACGCCAACGTCATCATATATGAACGCATAAAGGAGGAGGTCAAGAGCGGCAAGGGGCTCAACCTCTCCGTCTCGGAGGGCTTCAAACACGCCATGTCGGCCATTGTCGACAGCAACCTCACCACCATCATCACCGGTCTGGTGATGATGGCCTTCGGTACGGGCCCGATCCGCGGCTTCGCCACGACGCTGGTCATCGGTATCATCACCTCGTTCTTCACCTCGGTGTTCATCTCGCGCCTGATCTTCGTCGCGCTGCTCGACAAGGGGCGCAAACCGCGCTTCGCCTACGGTTTCAACGAGAATTTCCTCGGCAACGTCCGCTTCAATTTTGTGGGGGTGAGGAAATTCACCTATATTATATCCGCCGCGCTCATCGTCCTGACCGCCGCCTCGCTCTTCACGCGCGGCATGGATTACGGCGTTGACTTCTCGGGCGGACGCGCCTACGTGGTGCGCTTCGACCGCGCCGTGACCATCGACGAGGTGCGAAACCGCGTCGAGGCGGCGCTGCCCGGCAGCTTCGAGATCAAGCAGTACGGGGCCGAAGACCGCCACCAGATGCGCATCGTCACACAGTACAAGTCGGACGAGACGGGCGACGAGGTCAACGACGAGATCAACGCCCTGCTCTACACGGCCCTCTCGCCGCTGTACGACACGCCGCTCACCGAGGTCGAGTTTACGACGACGCAACAGAACCCCAACGGTATCATCAACTCCGACAAGGTGGGGCCGTCGGTGGCCAGCGACATCAAACGCGACGCCGTCATCGCCGTGCTCTTCGCGCTGATCGCCATCGGCATCTACATCGCCTTCCGCTTCAGGAAATGGCAGTGGGGCCTGGGGGCCATCGTCTCCATTGCGCACGACGTGATCATCACCCTCGGCATGGTCTCGCTGCTGCACAGTTTCCTGCCGTTCAACCTCGACGTCGATCAGGCTTTCGTTGCGGCGATCCTGACCATCGTGGGCTACTCGATCAACGACACGGTGGTGATCTTCGACCGAATACGCGAGTACGGCCATTTGTACCCCAAACGGGTGTTCAGCGAGAATATCAACAACGCCATCAACAGCACCCTCTCGCGAACGGTCAACACGCTTGGCACGACGGTCGTAACGCTGCTGGCCATCTTCCTCTTCGGCGGCGAGGTGATCCGCGGCTTTGTCTTCACGCTGATGCTGGGTATCGTGCTCGGCACCTTCTCGTCGGTCTTTGTGGCCACGCCGATCTCCTACGACATCTTCGGCCTTGTGGCCCGCAGGAAAGCAAACAAGTAGGGTAGGGCAGGGGAGATAAAAAAATGGAGGCGTCCCGTTGAGGGACGCCTCCATTTTTGTTTATGGACGGAACGCCTCCCTGATCCTGCGTAGACCATTGTGCCGCCCTGTTCGACCTCTTTGCCCCTCATAGGGGCAGGGCAGGGCGGCGGGGGAGGGGGGTGTAATAAAGCTGCCTGCAAATATGGCCGTTGAGGCAAAAAGACAGTGCGCTTGCAGACTCTCTGCAAGCGCACTGTCAACATACGACAGGGTTACAGCATTCCCTGTGGAACGAAATGGCGCGAGCGCATGCCGACTTTGAGGAATATTTCGATCAGGGCGGACGCCTCTTTCTTCATCTTCTCGCCGTCTTTCTTGTCATACTCGTTGGCGATGAGCAGATCGGCATACTCGGCTACCTTTTCCGGCTCGTCCGCATACAGGTAATATGTGCACAGGCTGAAATAGGCGGCATATCTCAACTTGACGTCCGCTTTGAGCTTTACGTCTGCATATCTGGCCGGAATGCCCTTGAAATACTCTATCACCTCCTGTGCGGCCTCGCGGTCTACGGGAGTGTTGGCGTCCATGGCCTGCAAAATGGTTTTCAGTTTGCCGATGGCCTCCTGGAACGGGATGTTTTCGTTGTGTTTCTTCTCGTCGGAGGTCCACAGGATGAAGTTCAGGCTGCGGGACATAAATCCGTAAAGGCTGGTTGCGCGGTAGGAGAGGTCTCCGATGGTTTTGTTGGCAAGGTCGCGGTAGAACTCGGCGACGAACACCTCGCGGTTGTTGTTCCAGTTGTCCGCTGCGGCCTGGCTGGTGGAAAATTCGGCGGTTTTGAACACGAGGGCGTTGCCGTTGTGCGAGTAGAGGTAACCTTTGGCCAGCTCCTTACCCTCGGCGGATATGCGGTAGCTCGACTCGAAGGTGTAGGATACGTCTACCGAGTAGTAACGGGTGACCTTGGTCACCTTTCCGTCCCTGTCCTTGTCCTCCACCGTGCGCACGGCGATGTTGCTGCCCTTGATGATAATGTTGCCGATGTAGGCCTCCAGCAACATTTTGGCCTCGGCTTCGTCCGGGGTGTAGGTCTGTCCCTCGATGCGCAGCGCATTTTGGAGGTCGGGGATGGAAACTTTGGTCTCGGCTACTTTGGACGACGTGACGCGGGTTGTGTAGCGGAAATAGATCGGATCCTGCGGCTGCGTAGGGAGCGCACGATATTTGTACGTGCAGTAAACCCTGTCGAGGTCCACGTTCTTTGTCTGCGCTGTTGTGCACAGGGCGGTCATGCAACCAAGCCCGAAGGTCAAAATTAAATTTTTCATAAGATATTAATTAAGATTGGGTTAGTGGCAGCAATATAACGTTGTGCAAAAATAAGAATTTTTTCCTGTAAAACAAAATTGTCGTTGTGTGCCGCGGCAGGTTTTTGCACCCTCAAAGTTATATTAAAAAAATTAAATAATATCTGCACCGTTCGGGATTATTTGGGTATATTTGCAAAAAAATTGAAAAACATGAGAGGAGGGCCCTCTTTGGAGGCAGCCTCCGAGCCCTCCGGAATAAATTAGAGCCATGTCATCCATAAAAGATTTCTTCAACAACCATCCTGTCGAGACTGAAAAGGGTATTTCGCACAAAAACAATCTGATAAAGCGGAATATCATAGCCTATATGGCCCTCAACGGAGAGGTCACCCTCTCCGAACTCACCCACGAGTTGCACATCAGCATCCCCACCATAACCAAGCTGATCGGCGAGCTGGTCGACGAGAACATCGTCAGCGACATGGGCAAGGTCGAGACCCCCGGAGGCCGCCGCCCCAACATCTTCGGGCTGAAAAACACCGCGCTCTACTTCGCCGGGGTCGACGTGTGCCGCGACAACATGCGTTTTGTTGTCTCCGACCTCAAAAACAACATCATAACCAGCGACATACAGCCCGACTTCCAGCTTGGGGACACGCCCGAGTCGCTCAAAGCCATCTGCGCCAACATCGCCATGTTCCTCGACCGGTCGGGCATCGACCGGGGCAAGATCCTCGGTATGGGGGTCTGCATGGCAGGGCGCGTAAACCCCAAGACGGGACGCAGCTACAAATACTTCACATCAAGCGTGAGGTCGCTCTGCGAGATCATCGAAGAGCGCGCCGGCGTGCGCGTGCTGCTCGAGAACGACACGCGGGCCCGCTGTTACGCCGAATATTTTTTTGGCAACATCAAGGACGAAAAGAACGTTCTGTACCTCCATCTCGGCCGCGGAGCAGCTATCGGGATTGTCGTCGACGGCAAACTCTATTACGGTAAGTCGGGCTTCGCGGGCGAGTTCGGCCACAGCCCATTTTTCGACAACGAGATAATCTGCTCGTGCGGCAAAAAGGGCTGCCTCGAGACCGAGGTCTCCGGCATGGCCATCGAGAACAAAATAGTCTCGCTGATCGCCGCCGGACGCAACACGATCCTGCGCGAGCGTCACCGGCACGGCCTGCCGATCCACATCAACGACATCGTCGCCGCCGCCAAAAACGACGACAACCTCTCCATCGAACTCATCGAGGAGGCGGGCGAAAAGGCGGGTAAAAGCGTGGCGTTCCTGATCAACATCTTCAACCCCGAACTGGTCATAATCGGCGGCAACCTCTCGCGGGCAGGCGACTACCTCATGCTCCCGCTGCTCTCCTCGATCAACAAATACTCCCTCAACCTCGTTTACAAGGATACAAAGTTCCGCCTCTCGCAGATGGACGAAAGCACAGGGGCCCTCGGCGCAGCCATGCTTATACGGAACACAATCATAGGGTTGTAATGAATGCGTTCGACATACTGATTGGGCTGCTGATCGTCTGGGCGATCGTCGTGGGGCTGCGCAGGGGTTTTGTGCGGCAGCTGTGCGGCATTGCGGGGGTTGTGCTGGGCGTCTGGCTGGCGTTCCGCTTCGGGGCGACGGTCGGGGAGTGGCTCTCCGGCAGCGGACAGGGGGCAAAGATCGCGGGGTTCGTGACGGTGGTGGTCGTGACGATGATTGCCGGAGCGACGCTCGGCTGGCTGTTGAGCAGGCTGGTGAGGATCTCGGGGCTGGGGATGCTGGACCGTCTGGGCGGGGCGCTGCTCTCGACGGCCAAAATGCTGCTGGCGGTCAGTGCGCTGCTGGTGTGCTTCGAGGCGGTGGACAGCCGGTGGGAGCTGGTGAAGCCCGAAACGAAGGGCAACTCGACGCTTTACCGTCCGGTAATGAAGCTCTCATGCGCGATATTTCCGGCGGCGGAGAGGGCGAGGAAAAAGTTTTAGAAATGCCGTCGGGACTGGTACTAAAAGCTACGGGCAGCCGGTACGACGTTTTGGACGGCGAGAGGACTATCGTGTGCCGCCTGCGCGGAAAGATACGCCTCGAAGGCTCGCGGGCTACCAACCCGGTGGTGGTGGGCGATGTGGTCGACTACCAGTGGGACGCGGCGGACGATATTTCCGACGGCGCAAGCGAGGCGCTCATTACGGCCATACATCCGAGGCGCAACTATATTATCCGCCGCGCGTCGAACCTCTCGAAAGAGTCGCATGTCATCGCGGCGAATATCGACCTGGCGGTGGTGGTGGCCACGCTGTCGAACCCCGTGACGAGCTACGAGTTTATCGACCGATTTCTGGTGACGTGCGAGGCCTACCATATTCCGGCAGTGGTGGCCCTGAACAAGATCGACCTGGCCCGCCGCGAACCGCAGCGGCTGCAAGAGTTCAAAACCGTCTATACAAAGGCCGGATACCCCGTAATAGAGCTCTCCGCGACAGAGGGGGAAGGTATAGAAACGTTGCGCGAACTGCTGCGCGGTGGCTGTCCCTGCGGGCCGGAGCAGGGACTGGTCGACCTCGCCCTGAAAGGCAGGACGACACTCGTCGCGGGCAACTCCGGCGTGGGGAAATCGTCGCTGATAAGGGCTTTGGAGCCCGCCGCCGCCCCGCGCATAGGCGAGGTATCAGCCAGCCACCGCAAGGGCAAACACACCACCACATTTTCGCAACTCTACCCGCTGGCAGGCGGCGGCTACCTGATCGACACGCCCGGCGTGAAGGGTTTCGGGCTGATCGACCTCACGCCGCGCGAACTGTGCCGTTACATGCCCGACATGATGCGCCTCGCCCCGCAGTGCCGCTACTACAACTGCACCCACACCCACGAGCCAGACTGTGCGGTGATCGACGCGGCGTCGACGGGCGAAGTGTCGAGGGAGCGTTACGAAAGCTATCTGAAAATGGTCGAAGACGATGAGAAGTACAGATGATGAGTGGAAAACAGCGGCATCAGATCTGCACGATGCTCCACTGCCGTCTGCGCGCCGCAGTGGCGACTGAGGTGGTAACTTCGGTGGCGACTTCGGCCCGCGGTGGCGATTTCTTCCCTGCACAGAAAAGCGGTACGTTCTGCTACATCTCTGCAACTCTCTGTGATTTCTCTGCTGCCTTTCTGCGACAGGGCTGGCGAACGATCTGTGAATAACTCTTCCGGCGCGTTTCCGAGGGAATGTTTCTGTGGAAGTGTTTACTTAGGTATATTTTCGGGAAGTGACCCCATATGTGAACGGCCATCTTCGTGACGGGCTGCTCGCGTTCCGTGTGAACCAAGCGAGGCTTACCGGCAGGAACTTCCGGCTACGACTGTGCGATAAGCGGTCTCATCCTGCCGTTGCTTGTGATCTGCGCTCCTGGGGCGAGGTGCGATTACGTGAACCGTCCGATAGAGGCGACCGTGAATGGCGAAGCCCGGCAAGATCGGTCGCGACCGTTCATGCACGTGGAGCGCGCTGTTGGAACGTGCTGCAAACCGAAACCATATTGGAAACTTCACTTTGCCTCAGCAGGGGGGAATAACCGGTAACAGGATAATTCCCTCCGGTCGCGAGAGCGAGCGATGAGTAGGAGGAGCGCAGCCCCGCAGGACGTTTAAGGAGTTCGGCATGGTGAAGTAATGAAGCGTGCTCCAAAATGGGCAGGATGGGCGGACTTAATGCCACGCGCGAGATGCTGTCTGGCGGGCTGTTCAGGTGCAGCGAATACCACCGGGCGAAGCATGAGTTCGCGTCGATGGCCGAACGGCCCTTCGGCATCGTATATTTGAGTGGTTGTCAGAGAAACAGAATCCTTACTCCGTTTTTCATATCTTTCCATTTGAGGAACTGCTTCCGATAACTCCTGATCATACGGCAAAATAGCCTAAAACAGAGTTATTATTGACTGGCGTTTCACATCACCTTTTTTCCGATATGACTCATTCGCTATTGTTCGTCTCACCAGACCGATTATATTTGTCTTCGAAAGACGGAATATGGCAGTTTCAATCACGCCTGCATATTTGGCGTGTTATATGTTCGGTGGCGATTGCGCAGCAAACATACCATGTTACATTGCGATTTCATGGTTCTGATACGCAGTTATATTGCAGTCTGTCACTATTACCCCTGCTACGACTATGCTGAACCAAGTTCATGGTAATATCTCAAACCGCAGTTTTATTCACTCCAACACCACCCATAAGCTGCAACCGAACGTGTAACGTCCTGTCAACTTTGCAACCTCACCTCACTATGATAAGCCCACATTTACACCATCTCCACCACGTTCTTCGCAAGTTAAAAACCTAATAATTACGCATTAACTAAAACAGCAATAGCAACTGCAAAAGCAAAAGAGAGCGCCGATTAGCGACAATATACCATAAATTCTCCCATAATTTCAAAATGTATTGTAAAACCTTTCTCTAACACACTTTGTTTTTTGGTTTCAATACACTTACACTCTCATTTAACGGAACAGCGCACCTTTTTGATCTGGATACGCTTCTTTTCGCACATTCCGACCGTCGAGGACATCGCATCCCTGAAGCCAGACTTGACGATCGCCCGCCCGTCGCACCTTCTCGCGGTCTTAACCGTCAAGCTCAAATGCCATAGTCGAAGATGTCACGGCTGCAAGCAAAAAAAGCAGCACGGTATATGAGAGGTTCTGCGCCTTTCGTGAAACGGCTATGAAAACCACGCTTTGACATGAGAGGCTTTTGCACCCATAAGACTTGCGCATGTGCGCCATCCTGTTAGGCCATCATGCCCCTGCTTTTTCAGTAGCGCTACTTGATAAATCGGGCTGCAGCTACGGACTGCAGCTGCGTGCCGCCGTGCCGCCATGCAACCTGCAAATATCCCCGCCCGACATTGCATTGTCACGCCGCAGCGTGCTTTTGACAGGTTCGCAGCTGCCGTTCGTTTGCTGCCACGCCATAAAAAAGAGAATATTCCCCATGATATTTTTTATAAAAAAACATAAAAATTTGGATGCGCCACAAATTTTATTCACCTTTGAGATAAAAATTGAGAGATGTTTGTTAAATGTTTTGCCAGTACGCTGGTCGGGATCGATGCGGCGACGATCCCTGTCGAGGTTAATATAGGGAACGGTATCGGGATGTCGCTCTCGGGGCTGCCGGACAGCGCGGTCAAGGAGAGCCAGGAACGCATCAGGGCGGCATTCGAGAACAGCGGCTATAGGATGAGCGGCAAAAAGGTGGTCGTCAACCTTGCCCCGGCCGATCTGCGCAAGGAGGGCTCGGCGTTCGATCTGCCTATCGCCGTGGGGATCTTGGCCGCGTCGGGACAGGTCGCCGGCGAGAGGCTGGGAGAGTACGTTATCGTGGGCGAACTGTCGCTCGACGGGTCGCTGATGCCGGTCAAGGGTGCGCTGCCGATTGCGATAAAGGCCCGCAGCGAGGGATTCAAAGGGGTCATACTGCCGCTGGACAATGCACGCGAGGCGGCGGTGGTCGACGGGGTCGAGGCCATCGGGACGGGGAGCCTCAGGCAGGTGGTCGAGTTCCTCTGCGGGCAGACGGAGATTGCCCCTGCGAAAATAGACATGCGGCAGCTGTTCGAAACGGAGGGCAACCTTTACGACGAGGATTTCGCCGACGTCAAGGGGCAGGCTCACATCAAGCGGGCGTTGGAGATAGCCGTCAGCGGCGGCCACAACATACTGCTGATCGGGGCGATAGGCGCGGGCAAGACGATGCTCGCGCGACGGTTGCCGTCGATCATGCCGCCCATGTCGCTCGGCGAGGCGCTGGAAACCACCAAGATACACTCCGTGGCGGGCAAACTCGGCGCCGAGAGCGGCCTGATGACCCGGCGGCCATTCTGCTCGCCACATCACCTCACTTCGCAGGTGGCGCTGGTGGGCGGCGGCGGCCACTACCCCTCACCGGGCGAAATATCGCTGAGCCACAACGGGATACTCTTCATGGACGAGCTGCCGGAGTTCGGGCGCAACCTGCTCGAAGTGTTGCGCCAGCCGATGGAGGACAAGGTTGTGACCGTCTCGCACGCAAAGTACAGCGTCAACTATCCGGCCAACTTCATGTTCGTCGCCTCGATGAACCCCTGTCCGTGCGGCTACTTCAACCATCCGACCAAAGAGTGCGTCTGCTCCAAAGTGGCCGTTTTCAAATACATGAACCGCATTTCGTTCCCGATCCTCGACCGCATCGACATGCACATCGAGGTGTCGCCCGTCTCGTTCGACGACATGGGCAGCGATCGGGCGGAAGAGCCGAGCTCCGCTATCCGTCAGCGGGTTACGGCCGTGCGTGAGCTCCAGCGCCGGCGGCTGGCAGGCCACGAGGGGGTTCACACCAATGCCATGATGAGCGGGAACATGCTGCGCGAGTTCGCCCCTTTGAGCGAGGAGAGCCGCACAATGCTGGGCAAGGCGATGGAGCGGCTAAGTCTCTCAGCCAGGGCCCACGACCGCATCATAAAGGTTGCCCGGACGATAGCCGACATGGAGCGCAGCCCTCGGATAGAACTCCGCCACATTGCCGAAGCCATTCAATACCGCTCGCTCGACAGGGACAACTGGGGCAGGTGATAGTGCGGGTTGCGTGAAAGTGCGCGAAACTCGCCTCAGAACAGGCTGCCGATCTGATAGACAAGAAATGCGACCACCCAGGCCAGCGCGGTGGTGTAGAACGATGTGAAGATTGCCCAGCGGAGGCCCGCCTCTTTGCGGACGGCGGCGAAGGCGGCCAGACAGGGGAAATAGAGAAGGATGAATATCATCATGCCGTAGACCGTCAGCGGCGTGTAGACGTGCCGTCCGGCGCGGGGCCCCGACGCATAGACACGGCTGCGCAGATGGTCGGCAAGCGAGGCGTTCAGCGACGTTTCTCCTGCCGCGTCATCTTCGGATATGTTGTTCAGCACGGCCATCGAGCTGACTATGATCTCTTTGGCCGCCGCGCCGCTGATCAGGCTCACCCCCATGTGCCAGTCGAAACCGAGCGGGCGGATCGCGGGCTCTATGAACCGCCCCAGACGACCTATGTACGACTGCTCCGAGGCCTCCCGCGACGCAGAAACCGTCGCAGAAGCGGGTGCAGAAGCGGGTGCAGGGGCAGCGGACGTTTCGAGCGCGGAGGCCTCCCGCAACGCGGAGGCAGGCTCCGAGGCATGGCGCGGATAGTAGCCCAGCGCCCATACCAGCAACGAGGCGACGAGGATCACCGTTCCCATCTTGCGCAGGTACTGACTGCCCTTGCTCCACATGTGGCGCACGACGCTGCGGGCCGTGGGGACGCGATAGGGGGGCAGCTCCATGACGAACGGGGCGTCGCTTTTGCGAAAGAATATCCGTTTGAGCGCGAGCGACGAGACGATAGCTATCAGAACGCCCGTAACGTAGATCGACAGCATCACCACCCCCTGCCACTTCACAAAGAAGGCCGAGATCAGCAGCACGTAGACCGGCAGCCGCGCGCTGCACGACATGAACGGGATGATCAATATGGTCAGGATGCGGTCTTTACGGCTTTCGAGGGTGCGCGTGGCCATGATGGCCGGAACGTTGCAGCCGAAACCCATCAGCAGCGGGATGAACGACTTGCCGTGCAGCCCTATGCGGTGCATCGCCCTGTCCATGATGAATGCCGCGCGGGCCATATAACCCGTGTCCTCGAAGATGGAGATGAAAAAGAAGAGCAGCAGTATGTTGGGCAGGAAGACCAGCACGCCCCCCACGCCCCCTATGACCCCGTCGGTGAGCAGGTCGCGCAGCGACCCGTCGGCCATTGCCCCCCGCGCAAGCGTTCCCAGCCAGCCGACCCCCTGCTCGATCCACCCCGCAGGAATGGCTCCGAGGATAAAGGTGGCCTGGAACATGACCCACATCATGAGGAAGAATATCGGGAATCCCCAGTATTTGTGGGTCAGCACGCGGTCGATCTGCGAGGCCTTGCGGCTGCCGTTCTCGGCGGTTACTCCCGTGCAGGTCTCGGCCAGCGCGCCGGCGATGAATCCGTACTTGGCCCCGGCGACGGTCGTCTCGACCCGTTCGCCCAGACGCTTCTCGAGCCGTGCCGTCTCGCGCGCCGCGCATTGGGCTATATCGTCGTGGTTCGGCGCGCCCCGCAGCAGCCGCAGGGTCTCCATGTCGCCCTCCAGCAGTTTGAGGGCCAGGTAACGCGACGAGTAGCGCGCCACAATGTCCGAGTTTTCCCAGATCCTGTCCTGCAACGCCCCCATGCCCGCCTCTATATCGTCGCCGTAGTTGATGTGGATGTGGCGCGCCACGGGCTGCCTGTCCTCGAAAATGTCGATCACGGCGTCGAACAGCCGTTTGACGCCGCGGTTCTTCGAGGCCACCGTAGGCACAAAGGGG
Organism: Rikenellaceae bacterium; assembly: GCA_031256675.1. GTDB lineage: Bacteria > Bacteroidota > Bacteroidia > Bacteroidales > Rikenellaceae > JAIRQC01. Next base: position 15,735 of record JAIRQC010000072.1, on the reverse strand, counting down.
ATACCCAGCAGCGCCCCCAGCTTTTCGTAGTCGAGCGTGGCCCCGGAGGCGGTGAACTCGTCGTACATGTTGAGCGCGACGACCACCTTCAAGTCCATGTCTATGAGCTGCGTGGTGAGGAACAGGTTACGTTCGAGGTTCGACGTGTCGACCACGTTGATCACCACGTCGGGCCTCTCGTCGAGTATGTGCCGCCGCACGTAGAGCTCCTCCGGCGTGTATTCGGTGATGGAGTATGTGCCGGGCAGGTCGACCAGTTCGATGGTCATGCCGCGGTGGCTTACCACGGCGCTCTTGCCCTCGACCGTCACCCCGCCGTAGTTGCCCACCCGCTCGTGCGAGTGCGAGGCGCGGTTGAAGAGCGAGGTCTTGCCGGAGTTGGGATTGCCGACGAGCGCGACGCTGACCGTACCGGCCTTTTTGCGCGGCGGTCGGTCGGCGGGCCGGTAATTCGGGGCGGCGTCGATGGCGCCGGCCGTCGAGGGCGCCTCCACCGGCGCAGCCGTCACCTCTATAAGGGCGGCTTCGCTGCGGCGCAGGGCGATGTGATAGCCCATGATCTCGTACTCCACAGGGTCCATCAGCGGGGCGTTGCGGATCACCTTGACGCTCTTTCCCCGCACGAAGCCCATCTCGGTGATGCGCTTGCGGAACGCCCCGTGGCCGGAGACCTTGACGATAGTCCCCACCTCGCCGCTGCCGAGCTCCGACAGTCGCCTGTATGACGCATCACTTTTCATGGCGCAAAGATACGCATTGTCGTTTGCCCCTGCAATCCCCAACTGTTGGGATAAACCAGTGCGGGCGGAGTTTTCGCTCCGCCCGCATTGATTGCAATTCAGTTTGTTAGAAGTAGAAATTAAGGAAAATGCCGCCCTGGGGAGCTACGGCGAAACTAATGTCGCCCCCTGCTTTGTTATAGCTCTTGAGCGTGGTCTCTACGACACTGCTGTTGTCCCATTTCTCGGTGGTGGTTTTGCCGGCCCCCACTGTCTCGGCGGACAGTCCGAGGCTCAGCTCGCCGCCGAACGACATCTTGGGCGCAAAGAAATATTCTACGCCGACAAACCCGCTGACAACGCCGCCGAAGCCCACGCCATTGGTCGATTTAAGCGTGCGCGTTCCGCCGTAATAGTTGCCGTTGAAGTTGTGCGTAGTGGGGTTTGTGTTTGTTGAGGAGAAACTGTTGCCGTATTTGTAGGCGTCCTTGCCACTGGAGATTGCGATGCCGATCTCGGCCCCGTAGAAGCCTTGCAGACGGCGATAGCCGCGGCGGAACTCATAGCCGAAGTTCAGGCCGATATTGGTGCCGCTCTGCGTGTAGGAGTCGAAAGTCCTCGCGTTGGCGTCCCCTGCCGTGATGGCCGCATCGTCGCCAATCGTATATTTTTGGGTGCTTGATGCGAGGTTCAGTACCAGCGAGGCGCGAATGGCTATTTTTTCGGAGAGGAAGTATTTTCCGCGGATGGTATAGCTTCCGCTGCCAAAGGTGGGGGCGTTGTTCGTGCTGGTGTTGAACATGTTGCCCATGTATTTCAGTATCGGCGACGCATCTACCGAGAGACCGTAATCGCCTGCTTCGGGCAAAATGGCGTGCCCGTTCTTTGTGAGGAGCGCGCCGTCGTTCTTTTGCGCAAAAGCGATGGAACCCGCGACAACCATTGCCGCTGCAAAAATGATCTTTTTCATAACCGTTTAGTTTTGGTTTGGTTTTTGTTTCCGAAACAACAAATGGTCTCGAAACGGTGCAAAAATAGAGATAATAATGTAACAATAAAATATTTTTCGGCGAATTATGCAAATTTTTCGGCACAATTTTTAGACCCGACCGGTTAACCTAATGGCTGTAAGGTGGTTTATGGATTCAGGGTTTGTATGACCCCGCCTTGTCCGCCTGCCTCCCGAACCCGCAGGCCGGTTGCCAGATGGTTTTGCAACAAATTGTGCGTATATTTGCGAAAATCGTTGCCGATGAAAAACAGATTACTTTTAGCCTGCCTGTTGCTGTGCGGCGCGGCGGCAGGGGCGCACAATAACGGCCAAACCTGGAATCCGGACGGCATAGAGCTGGTCATGGTCGAGGGCAATGACAGTGTGCGGGGATTTTACATCGGCAGGTACGAGGTGACACAGGCGCAGTGGAAGGCCTCATGGGCGACAATAATCCGAGTAAATTCAAGGACGACGACCTGCCTGTCGGTGTGTAAGCTGGAACGATGCACAGGTATTCATAATGCAACTGAGCGCCGCCACGGGCCGAAAGGATAGCCTGCCGACCGAGGCGCAGTGGGAGTATGCGGCGAGCGGCGGGAACAGAAACAACGGCTATAAATACAGCGGCAGCAACCGTTTGGCCGATGTTGCGTGGTACAAAGGCAATAGCGAACAGAGTTCGCATCCTGTCGGCGCGAAACTGCCGAGTGAACTCGGCATTCACGACATGAGCGGTAATGTGTGGGAATGGTGCGAAGATTATTTCAACAACAAAACCGATCGCGTGTTGTGCGGCGGCAGCTGGAGCGTCGTTGCGGAAGGCTGCCTTGTTACATGCAGGGGCGTCGGCACCCAAGCCATTCGCCGCAGCGCCGTCGGCTTCCGTGTGGTCCTTGTCCCGTAGCTAAACGTACAGCTCCACCAGCCCTTCCGGCACTTCGAGCGCAATGGTGCGGCGGCGACTGTCGAGCGCAACGATAAACTCCTCGACGGCAGGAACGTAGACCGTCTTGCCCTCCACGGCAATCTCCAGCAAGGGGTTCATGCTGTTGTCTATGAAGTCGATGACCTCGCCGTGCAGTTTGCCGTTGATCGTGGCGGCAAAACCGATGAATGTCCCTGCCTGCGCCTCCTCCCTGTCGCGGCGGGGGATAAGGATCTCGAGCCCCACAAGCTCCGCGGCGCGGGCGGGAGAGTCTATATCGTCGAAGGCCACCGTAGCGGCGGCGCGGCCCCTGCGGCGCAGGGAGCCGATAAAAAGAGGGACCGCCAGTTCGTCGATCATGACGAACAGCGGCCCCTCTTTGTAACTGTCGGTCGGGAAACTGTCGTAAGTCGCGACGGTCAGTTCGCCCTCCTTGCCGGAAAGCCCCCCTATGCGGCCAACAATCTCGTAACTGTTCATAACATTAATTGTTTCAGCCCGTCGTAGCTGACGTAGCATGCAAGTCCTGTACGGGCTGCAACCCCGGGCCGAGTGTTGTTTTACAGCCCGCAACCTCCCTTAGCCACTGCTGCAACCCTCTGCCGAGTGCGGCTTTACAAGCCTGCGGCCTGTGACTTTCGCCTTAGCGCGACCTCGTACATCTTTTGCTACGCCATCATGCACCTTTCGCTATGCCCGCGTGCACCTTTTGTCGACCGCGGGCCAGGAATCATTCGGCGGAAGCCTCCTCGGCAGGGGCCTCGACGCCTGCCTCCTCGGCGGCGGGAGCCTCTTCGACCGCAGCGGCCTCCTCAGCGGCGGCTTCGGCCTCCGCTTCGGCTTTTTTGGCGGCGATGGCTTTGGCCTTCTCCTCTTTGGCTTTGGCTTCGGCAACCTGACGCGCTTTGGCGGCTGCCGTCCTGTCGTCCGAGAGTTTCTTTACGTGGGCCTCCTGCTTGCCCTCTTTGTCGGAGAGCCACCGCTCGAAGCGGCCTTCGGCCTCCTCTGCCGAGAAAACCCCCTTGTTGACGCCGCCCAAAAGGTGTTTTTTGTAGAGCACGCCCCTCGACGAAAGGATGCTGCGGCACGTGTCGGTGGGCTGCGCCCCCTTCTGCAACCAGCTCAACGCCTTATCGAAACACAAATCGATCGTAGCAGGATTAGTGTTGGGATTGTACGTTCCAATCTTCTCAATAAACCTGCCATCACGTGGCGCCCTGCTGTCGGCAACGACAATGTGGTAAAAGGCATAACCCTTTTTACCCTGTCGCGACAATCTGATTTTTACTGCCATTTCACTGTTTTTTAAGGTTAATCCCCCGGCCTGACCCGCAAGCCGGAGGGCAAAGGTAAACATTTTTTTCTATTCGGCGCGCCGCTGCGACATTATTTTTCTTGTGCTCCGGCCGCGGGGGGCTTCCGCCGCGCCCTAAGCCGACTGCGGGGCGAAAACTTTTATCGGAAAATTACTATCTTGCGCCCGTTATGGCGGGGATCTACGTACACATACCGTTTTGCCTGAGCCGCTGCGGCTACTGCGATTTCTGCTCGTCGACGCGGCTGGAACTGCTCGAACGGACGGTCGAGGCGATCGTGACGGAGCTGGGGGCGAGGCGTGGTTTTTTGCCGAAGGAGCCTGTGCGCACCATATATATAGGCGGCGGCACCCCCTCGTTGCTTGCCCCGCAGCAGACAGGGCGGATAGCGCGGCGCATCGGAGAGCTTTGGGATTGCTCGGGGTTGCAGGAGTTTACCGTCGAGGCCAACCCTGACGACCTGACGCAGGAATATCTCGACGGCCTGCTTGCCGTGGGGGCCGACAGGCTTAGCGTCGGCGTACAGTCGTTCGTCGACCGCGACCTGCGCTTTATGGGGCGGCGGCACGATGCGCGCAAGGCCTCGACAGCCGTCAGGCGGGCGCGGGCGGCGGGCTTCGGCAATATCTCCGTCGACCTGATCTACGGCGTTCCGGGGATGTCCCTCGGCGAGTGGCGCGACAATATAGCCCGCGCGGTGGAGCTCGGCGTGGAGCATATTTCGGCCTACCACCTGACCATCGAGGAGGGCACGCCGTTCGGGCGCAAAAAGGTCGAGCCCATAGATGAGGAGCTTAGCCGCGAGCAGTTCATGCTGCTGCACAACGAGTTGGAAAGGGCGGGCTATGACCATTACGAGATCTCGAACTTCGCCCGAGACGGTCGCCGCTCGCTCCACAACAGCGGCTACTGGAGCGGCGAGCGCTATCTCGGCGTCGGCCCGTCAGCCCACTCCTACAACGGCGAGGAGCGCAGCTGGAGCGTGGCCGACGTGGAGCGTTATCTTGCGGGAGGCGACATCTACGCCGCCGAACGCCTCACGCCGACCGACCGCTACAACGAACATCTGATGACCTCGCTGCGTCGGCGCGAGGGGGTCGACGCGGCGGAGGTCGAACGGCTTTTCGGCGACGGGTTTGCCGGCCATTTCCTGCGTACCGCCGCCGAACTGGAGCGTCAGGGGCTGCTCGAGCGTCAAAACGGCCGTTACGTTATCAAATTTGTAAATTTTTTAATATCCGACCGAATTATCGCCACATTGTTTTCGGCCTGACGCAAATAAGTGTTACCTTTGCCGGTGCGTCAAATTACGAAACCAAAAAATAATGAGCAAAAAAGAGAACCTGTCGCCGAGCTGCCTGTTCGAGGTGAGCTGGGAGGTGTGCAACAAGGTGGGCGGCATACATACGGTGGTGGCGACCAAAGCGTTGACCATGACCGAAAAACTGGGGGACAAATATATCCTTATCGGCCCCGACATCCACAGCGAGAACCTCAACCCGGAGTTCGAGGAGGACTGCTCGCTGATGCGTGGCTGGCGGCAGCAGGTCTACAACGACGGCATCCGCATCAAGATAGGCCGCTGGCGGGTGAAGGGCAACCCGATTGCCATCCTGATCGATTTCAGCTCCTACTTCTCGCGCAAGGACGACGTGCTGAAATTCCTATGGGAGAGCTACAAGGTCGACTCGATCAGCGGGCAGTGGGACTATATCGAGCCGGTGCTCTTCGGCTATGCCGCCGGACGGGTGATAGAGAGCTACATCGAGAATTTCTGCTCCGTCACAGACAGCATCGCCGCCCATTTCCACGAGTGGATGACCAGCAGCGGCGGGCTCTACCTGCGCAAGAACTCGCCATACGTGGCGACGGTCTTCACGACTCACGCAACGGTGATGGGACGCTCGCTGGCTGGCAACGGGCTGCCGCTGTATGGCGACCTGCAACGCTTTAATGCCGACGAGTACGCACGGATGTTCAACGTGGTGGCCAAACACTCGCTCGAGAAGACGGCTGCCACCAACTACGACTGCTTTGCCACGGTGAGCGACATTACGGCCACCGAATGTCGCTATCTGCTTGGCCGCGAGGTGGATGTGGTGACGCCCAACGGCTTCGAGGACGACTTCGTGTGGCCCGAGCCGGAGTTCTCCGCAAAACGCGCGGAGGCAAGGGGGCTGATGGTCCGCGTGGCCGAAGCCTGCCTCGGCACAAAATTCGACAGTGAGCCGCTGATTGTCGGCGCCAGCGGACGTTACGAGTTCAGGAACAAAGGTATAGACCTCTTCATGGAGGCGCTGAAAGTTGTGGCGGCAAGGAATACGGGCCGTCCGGTGCTGGCGTATATCACCGTTCCGGCGGGCAACAACGGGCCGCGAAAAGACCTGCGCGACCACCTCGCTGACCCCTCGCAGCCCATAGACCGCACCCTCTGGCCCCACGCCACCCACTACCTGTCGGCGCAGGAGTGGGATCCAGTGGCCAATGCAATGAAAGACAGTGCGTTGCTCGACCCTGCCTCCAACGTCAGGGTCATCTTTGTCCCCTCGTACCTCAACGGCAACGACGGCATATTCGACAAGGGTTACTACGAGCTGCTCGCCGGAATGGACGTGACGGTATTCGCCTCATACTACGAGCCCTGGGGCTACACGCCTCTCGAAAGCATCGCCTTCTCGGTGCCGACCGTCACCACCACGCTGGCCGGCTTCGGCCTGTGGGTCGACAGCCATCTGCCCGAACACAAGGGGGTGGAGGTGCTTGCCCGCACCGACGACAACGACGGCGAGATCGTCGAGGGTATCGCCGCCTCCATCGTCAAGTTCGCCGCGATGGAGCAGAAGATCTACGCCCTCTACCGCTCGTCGGCCCTCGAGATCTCGAAGATCGCACTGTGGGAGAACCTGGTGGCATACTACGACGAGGCCTACCGGCTGGCGTTGCACAAGATGACCGAACGGTCGCACAAACTCATTTACAGCGAGGCGGGCGCGCCGGCGGAGCAGATAAACTTCGTCCGCCAGCAGATCGTCAGCAACACCCCGCGCTGGATCAGCATGATAGTCGAAAAGAGGCTCCCCGACAGGCTGGCGCCGCTCGACACGCTCTCCAAAAACCTCTGGTGGAGCTGGACGCTCGGGGCCCACGAACTGTTCGAGTACATTGACCCCAAGCTCTGGGCAGAGTGCGAGAAGAACCCGATCGACTTCCTCGACAACCTGAGCTTCACACGGATGCAGGAGCTGGAGCATGACGGGGCATTCCTCGCCAGAATGGACGAGGTCTACGCCCACTTCACAGCATACATGGCCGAGAAAAAGGAGGCCAAAGGGCCCAAAATCGCCTATTTCAGCATGGAGTACGGCCTGCACCACTCGTTGAAGATATATTCGGGGGGGCTGGGCATCCTCGCGGGCGACTACCTCAAAGAGGCCAGCGACATGAACGTGCCGATGGTGGCAGTTGGGCTGCTCTATAAATACGGCTACTTCACCCAGCGGCTCTCGGCGCAGGGGATGCAGGAGGCGGCCTACGAGACGCAGAACTTCTCGAAACTGCCCGTCACCCCGGTGCGCGACGCCGAGGGCAACTGGAGCAGCATCCGCATCGCTTTCCCCGGACGGACGGTCACGGCCCGTATCTGGAAATGCGAGGTGGGCCGCACGGAGCTCTACCTGCTCGACACCGACCACGAACTCAACCTCGAAGAGGATCGCTCGATAACTCATCACCTTTACGGCGGCGACTGGGAGAACCGCCTCAAACAGGAGTTGCTTCTGGGCGTGGGAGGCATCCGCACGCTGCGCGAACTGGGTATCAGGCAGGACGTTTTCCACTGCAACGAGGGCCACGCGGCGTTCATCGGGCTCGAACGCATCTACAACCTGATAGCGGTCAAGAAGCTGCTGTTCAGCGAGGCGCTGGAGGTTGTGCGCGCCTCGTCGCTATTCACCACCCACACCCCCGTGCCGGCAGGTCACGACGCTTTCCCCGAGTCGATGATCCGCCAGTACATGTCGCACTACCCCGACCGCCTCGGCATCACATGGGAGCAGTTCGTGAGCCTCGGGCGCACGACCACCGACCCCAACGAGCGTTTCTCGATGAGCTTCCTCGCCTGCAACCTCTCGCAGGAGGTCAACGGCGTGAGCTGGCTCCACGGCGAGGTGTCGAAGGAGATCCTCGGCAGCATGTGGCCCGGATACTTCAAGGACGAACTCCACATAGGCTACGTCACCAACGGCGTCCACTTCCCGACCTGGACGGCAGGAACAATGCGCAAGCTCTACATGAAATATTTCGCGGAGGGCTTCTCGGGCAAAGAGTACAACATACCGATGTGGCAGAGGGTGCACGACATCTCCGACGGCGATCTGTGGGATCAGCGGATGCACCTCAAAAAGAAACTGGTCAATTACGTCCGCAAACGCGCCGCCGACCCGACGCAGATTCGTTTCAGCTCGCCCAACCAGATGGTGCGCATCATGGACAGTTTCAAACCCGAGACGCTGACCATCGGCTTCGCCCGCCGCTTCGCCACCTACAAGCGCGCCCACCTGCTCTTCACCGACCTCGAACGGCTGGCGCGCATCGTCAACAACCCCGACCGCCCCGTGCAGTTCGTCTTCGCAGGCAAGGCCCACCCCAACGACAAGCCGGGGCAGGAGCTCATCAAGCGCATTGTCGAGGTGTCGGTAATGCCGCAGTTCGTGGGCAAGGTGATCTTTCTCCAAAACTACGACATCGACCTGGCACGCAAGCTGGTACAGGGTGTGGACGTATGGCTCAACACCCCCACGCGCCCGCTCGAGGCCTCCGGTACCAGCGGCGAGAAGTGCGTTATGAACGGCGTGCTGCAATTCAGCGTGCTGGACGGCTGGTGGGTCGAGGGCTACCGCGAGGGGGCGGGGTGGATGCTGCCCATGGAGCGCACCTTCACCGACCAGCGTTATCAGGACGAGATGGACGCCGAGATGATCTACAACACCATCGAACAGGAGATAGCGCCGCTGTATTACAGCCGCAACGCCGCCAACATCCCCGAAGGGTGGGTCGCCACCGTCAAACGCTGCGTGGCCGACGTCGCCTCCAATTTCACCACCAACAGAATGCTGGCCGACTACAGGTCGCGGTTCTACGACAAACTCTTCGCGCGTAAAAGGTCGCTCGTCGCATCCGACTATCGGGCGGCCCGCGAGATCGCCGCGTGGAAACGTCGCGTAAGCGCGGCATGGGACAAGATCAATGTGGTCAGCGTCAAACAGTTCAATGTCGGCAAGGAGGCCATAGTCTTCGGGCGCAAGTACAACCTCGAGGTCGTGGTCGACATCAACGGCCTGAGCCCCGACGAGATCGGCGTCGAGATGGTCGTCGCCACAAAGGGCGACGGCGGGCGCGACATAAAGATAATAGCCAGCAATGAGTTGCGCTTCCAGTCCGTCGAGGGCCGTCTGGCCCGCTACACCGTCGACTCCATGCCCGACCGCACCGGTTACTTCGAACTCGCAATGCGCGTGTTCCCCAAAAACCCGATGCTCCCCCACCGTATGGACTTCGCACTGGTCAAATGGGCTTGATGTTCGGAGCGGAGTTCCGCTCCGAACAATCACCGACAGGAGCAGGCACGTCTTGCGAAGCGAGGCGGTGGGCGGATAGCGGAGGGAGGTAATTAAATTATGCGAAGAACAGTCACCGACCGGAGCCCGCTCGTTGTCCGTGCGGTGGTGCAGTCACCGCGAGGCGGCGGGCAGATAGCGCATTGAGGTAACATACTAACGACGAATGACGAGTGTGCAATGAGTAGTGAGTAGCGAGAAATGACTAATAATTTATCACTACTCATTGCACACTTGTCACACACTCGTTTCTCACTCGTCATTGCTCGCCGGCGTTACTGCGATGCGATTTTCGGCCCGCAGACGGCGGAGGATGTCGCGACGCCGCAGGCAGAGCGGGCAGCCCGCAGCTGGGGGCGGCTGCGGGCTTTCGGCCTTGCTCCGCAAGGCCGAAAGTTTTTTAACCAAAACTGCACTGTTCGGCGCCTCGCTTTGCGAGACGAGCCTGCTCCTGTCGGTGATTATTCTTCGCTCCGAACACGTCTCACTTGTCAGTTAGTTACCTCCTTATACTGCTCATTTATTGTTTTGTTCGGCCTTGCGGAGCAAGGCCGGCAGCCCGCAGCCGCGCCACGCGGAGGGCTGCTTCTGTCGCCTGAGGCTCCTGTCGCCCCCCCTCCGCCGTCTGCGGGCCGAAAATCATTTCTCAGTTACCTCCCTCCGCTGATCGCTTGCCGCCGCGAGGTGGCGCAGTCACCTCGCGGGCGATCAAGCAGCTCCGGTCGGTGATTATTCTCCGCTTCGCGACGAACAATTCTCACTCCTCACTGTGATATATCCCCCTGCTCCGCATGAATTATGGCCTAAAAAATAATTTTTTTGCGCAAATTGTTGTTTCGGAATATTTTTTTGCTTAAATTCGTTACCGAAATCGGAGTTTGCCTGAATTTCAGGGGCAAAACCTGATTTTGATGACTGAATTTCAAACAAACTTTCAATAATAATTTGCGCAAATGTCTGTTTTGGATTTCGACAAGGGCCTTTTGGGCAACCTGGAGTATTCGTTGAAACGTGAGATGCTGGCGACGAACCGGGCAGGGGGGTATATGAGCACGACCATCGTGTGCTGCAATACACGGAAATACCACGGGCTGGTGGTCTGCCCGATAGACGATTCGTGCGAGGCCAATTATGTGCTGCTCTCCTCGCTCGACGAGACGGTGGTGCAGCACGACCAGTCGTTCAACCTGGCAATCCACCGCTTTCCGGGAACCTACGAGCCGCGCGGGCACAAATATATCACGGACTTTACCTATACGCCCTGCCCGACGATCACTTACCGCGTTGGTGGCGTGGTGCTGCGCAAGGAGATGCTCTGGATCCATTCGCGCACGCAGTTGCTGATCCGCTATACGCTGATGGAAGCCCATTCGCCTACGACGCTCAAACTCAGGCCATTTCTCGCTTTCAGGAACGTCCATACGGTGGGGCGGGCCAACATGTTCGCCGACGGACGTTCGACCCCGGTCGAGGGAGGGGTCAGATGCTGCATGTACAGCGACTTCCCGTGGCTCTACATGCAGACGACGGGGGCCGAATTTGCCGCCGCGCCCGACTGGTACTACAATTTCGAATATCGCGAGGAGCTTGACCGTGGCTATCCGGCCCACGAAGATCTGCTGACGCCCGGCTATTTCGAGACCCCTATCGAAAAGGGACAAAGCATCATATTCTCCTGTTCGACCGAGCAGGTCGACCCGGCGCGGCTCGATGAGGATTTCGCCGCCGAGGTGGCACGCCGCAGCGACAAGATCGACTTCCTGTCGTGCCTGCGCCACTCGGCCCGACAGTTTATCGTGCGCCACGGCTCGCGGACGGAGGTGGTGGCGGGCTTTCCGTGGTTCGGACGCTGGGGCCGCGACACGTTCATCGCCCTGCCCGGCGTCACGCTGACGCAGGGAGGCTTGGAGAGCTGCCGCGCGGTGATCGACACGATGGTCTCCGAGATGCGCGGGGGGCTGTTTCCCAATATGGGCGATGCGTTCAACTCGGTCGACGCACCGTTGTGGTTCTTCTGGACGCTGCAACAGCTTGAACGGCAGGTTGGCCCGAAAGAGATATGGAAAAGTTACGGTTCGGTGATGAAGGGGATCATCGAGGCCTATATGGCGGGCATACAGGGCATTATCGCGGTGCATGGCAACGGCATGGTGTGGGCGTCGAGCCCCGACCGCGCCCTGACGTGGATGGACGCGATGGTCGACGGCGTTGCCACAACGGGGCGCGACGGCTATCAGGTGGAGATCAACGCCCTGTGGTATAACGCACTGTGCTATGCCCTGCGGCTTGCCGGCGAGGCGCGCGACAGGGCGTTCACGACCCGGTACAGAGAGTTGCCCGATCGCCTGCGCAAATCGTTCATCGAGGCTTTCTGGCTGAAAGATGGCTATCTGGCCGACTATGTCAACGCCGATCAGGCTAACTTCTTCATCCGTCCCAACCAGATCATAGCCTGCGCGCTGGACAACACGATGCTCATGCAGGAGCAGATTGTCTCGGTCATCGGCGTGGTCGAGCGTCACCTGCTCACGCCCAAAGGCTTGCGCACCCTCTCGCCACGCAACAAACTCTACGAGGGGCGTTACGAGGGCGACCAGCCCACGCGCGACCGGCAGTACCACCAGGGAACGGTGTGGCCGTGGCTGCTCGAATTTTTCGTGAAGGCCAACATCAACATATACGGCAAGGCATGGCTTGCAAGGGCCGAGGAGATCGTGCAGAATTTCGAGGAGGACATAAACACGGCCGGAATAGGCTCAATATCCGAGATCTACGACGGCGATCCCCCGCACATGCCACGAGGGGCCGTCTCGCAGGCCTGGAGCGTCGGGGCGGTGTTGAGGATCAATCAGATGATAGAGGAATATAGATAATGACTGTTATTACGGGCGAAGCGGGCCGGCGAATTTTTCTCGGAAAAACAGCTAAGGCACATTTCACTGCGTTCGGGGTAACATAAATAATTACCGTCATGAGAGTCTTGATGTTCGGATGGGAGTTCCCTCCCCACATAGCGGGGGGGCTGGGTACGGCGTGCTACGGACTGACGCGCGCGCTGGCCAAGTGCGACGTGCAGGTGACGTTTGTTATGCCACACGCATACGGCGATGAAGATCAGCGTTTTGTGCGGGTCGTCAACGCCAGCGACGTAGAGACCTCGTTCGGCGAGACCGTCGAGACCGAACTCTGGGAGAAGATCACCTTCATCCATGTCGACTCGAACATGACGCCATACATCTCGCCCGAAGAGTTCGTCTCCGAATCCGAGCTGCACCGCAGGGCGGGCGTCGAGGTCGACCGGCGCGACCTGTGGCGCGGACGCTACACGTTCTCGGGCAAATACGGGGCCAACCTGATGGAAGAGGTAGCGCGTTACGCCCTCGTGGCGGCGCAGGTGGCCCGCGACCTTGACGGGCAGTTCGACGTAGTCCACGCCCACGACTGGCTTACATATTACGCCGGCATAGCGGCCAAACGGGCGTCGGGCAAGCCGCTGGTCGTGCACATGCACGCCACGGAGTTCGACCGCAGCGGCGAGAACGTCAACCAGAGCGTCTACAACATCGAACGCGCAGGCATGGAGGCCGCCGACCGCGTGATAGCCGTGAGCAACCTCACCCGCAGCATCGTCGTCGAGAAGTACGGTATTGCGCCCGAAAAGGTGGTCACGGTGCACAACGCCGTCCGTTTCGCCCAGTCCGACGGGACGGCGGTCGAGCGCGGCGTGGACGACAAGATCGTCACCTTCCTCGGCCGCATAACCTATCAGAAGGGGCCCGACTACTTCGTCGAGGCCTCCGCCAAAGTGCTCAAAAAGCTGCCCAACGTCCGTTTCGTAATGGCCGGCAGCGGCGACATGCTCAACCATGTCATCCGTCGCGTCGCCCGTCTCGGCATTGCCGACCGCTTCCACTTCACCGGATTCCTCAAAGGCGACGACGTGCAGAAAATGTTCTCGATGTCGGACGTTTATGTCATGCCCTCCGTCTCAGAGCCCTTCGGCATCTCCCCTCTTGAAGCGATGAAATCCAACGTTCCGGTCATAATATCCAAGCAATCGGGCGTGGCCGAAGTCCTCGACTACGCCGTAAAGGTCGACTACTGGGACGTTGACGCCATGGCCGACGCCATCTACGCCCTCATAAAATATCCGGCCCTATCCGACATGTTCGCAAAAAAAGGGCTCGAAGAGGTCACCGGCCTCAAATGGGACAACGCCGCCGCCGAAGTAAAACAGGTTTACGAATCCTGCCTTTAATCGTAAAACCTGCCTGCCGCCCCGCACACAATGGAGAGAACAAAAAAGAAAAAAGTATGAAAACTGTCTGTTTTTACTTTCAGGTGCATCAGCCGTTGAGGCTCAAACGGTATCGGTTTTTCAACATGGGCCGCGACCATAACTATCTGGACGATGTGGCCAATCGGGCTATCATGCAGAGGGTTGCCGCAGAGGGGTATCTGCCGATGAACGCGCTGCTGCTGAGGTTGATAAAGGAGTGCGGCGGAGCGTTCAAAGCGTCGTTCTCCATTACGGGGTCGGCGATAGGGCAGTTCCGCGAGTATGCTCCGCAGGTGCTGGAGAGTTTCAGGGAGCTGGCTGCAACGGGATGTGTGGAATTTCTGGCGGAGACCTATTCGCATTCGCTGGCCTCGCTGATCGACGAGGAGGAGTTCCGCGATCAGGTGGAGATGCACTCTGCGCTGATAGAGAAAGAGTTCGGCCAGCGACCGCGGGCTTTCCGCAATACGGAGCTCATCTATTCCGACCGGATAGGGGAGATAGTTGCGCAAATGGGCTTCCGGACGATGCTCGCCGAGGGGGCAAAACACGTGCTGGGGTGGAAAAGTCCGAACTATGTCTATGCCGCGGCGCTCGACCAGAAGATGCACCTGCTGTTGCGGAACTACAAGTTGAGCGACGACATTGCGTTCCGCTTTTCGGCGCGCGGGTGGGACCAGTGGCCGCTGACGGCCGACAAGTTCCTGTCGTGGCTCACGGCGGAGGATATGCCGGGCGATGTTGTCAACCTGTTCATGGATTACGAGACCTTCGGCGAGCATCAGAAGCCCGACACCGGCATTTTCGAGTTTATGGACCGTCTGCCCCGTGTGGCCGTAGCGAGCGGCAAGGTGCAATTTGCCACAGTGAGCGAGGCGGCGGCGCGGCTGCAACCCGTGTCGGTGCTCCACTCGCCGCACGCCATGTCGTGGGCCGACGAGGAGCGCGACGTCACCGCGTGGCTGGGCAACGAGCTCCAAAACGAGGCGTTCCAAACGCTGTACGCCCAGCGCGAGAAGGTTAAGCAGATTGCCGACCCCGATTTCAGCTACGTCTGGCAGTTCATGCAGTGTTCCGACCACTTCTATTACATGGCCACCAAGTGGTTCTCCGACGGCGACGTCCACAGCTACTTCAACCCCTACGACTCGGCCTACGAAGCGTTCATCAACTACATGAACGTGTTGAGCGACTTCATTATAGAGCTGGACAAACGGGTGTAGGTTGCAGTTGTGACTGCGGCTGTGGTTGTCGATTGCCGGTTGCGGTTGTTGTGGTTGTTGTGGCTGCCGGTTACAGTTGTTGTCATAGTTGTGCTTGCGGCTGTGATTGCCGGTTGCAGTTGTAGCTGTGGTTGCGGTGATGATTATATTTGCGCATGGGCCGCCATGTCTCGACAGGAGAGGCATGACGGCTAAGTTTTATGTGATCTTTAGGGATTACATGACAATTTTGCTGTGCAGGTTGTGCAGGCTGTCAAAGGCGTAAACAGCTGTTATGGCCCTGAAATATATATTTTCAACGCCCCAGTTATCTATAATGTCATCATCTTTTCTTCGGTGCGCTCCATTTGAGCGGCGTGCCCTTTGAAATACATGCAATGATCCTCTTTTAACAGGTTTGAACCGCAGTCGGTTTAAAAAATTGCACACGAATTACTTCTGTTGTCGCCGGCCCGACGCTCCGCGCCGATGAAGTTACAGCCTCCGGCAAGGGCGGCGATACGCCTCGCCCCACCGCCCGCCAGACCATATAGATACGTCGGAGGCAGTCGAGATGCTGCATGGGCGCATCGACAGTCCAAAAAAGCCAATCGCTTGAAAGTCAGGCCAGCAGCCAGGAGAGAGCCAAGGCGTCTGTCGAAAAGAACCTCGACAGCCATTTTGT
>JAIRQC010000064.1 GCA_031256675.1 Rikenellaceae bacterium | reverse complement strand
ACAAAATGGCTGTCGAGGTTCTTTTCGACAGACGCCTTGGCTCTCTCCTGGCTGCTGGCCTGACTTTCAAGCGATTGGCTTTTTTGGACTGTCGATGCGCCCATGCAGCATCTCGACTGTCTCCGACGTATCTATATGGTCTGGCGGGCGGTGGGGCGAGGCGTATCGCCGCCCTTGCCGGAGGCGGTAACTATCGGCGCGGAGCGTCGGGCCGGCGACAGGAAACGAGCCAGTCAGGGGAAATGTCTCGAAAATATTCGTTGTTGCAAGAATATGACAAAAGCACAGCAACGGCAGATACTTTGGCTGTGCAAAGGCGGAAAACAGCTGTTTTGCCCATGAAATCTATAATCCACCCCAAATTATTTAGTTACAGCCTGACTGAAAGGTTTGAAACCGTCGCCGAAGGTTTCGTAGGCGTTTACGACGACGACGAATGCCGCGGGGTCGACCTGCTCGATCTGTTGCTGGACGGTTGTTATTTCGCGACGGTTTATGACAAGGAATATCATCTCTTTTGGGGCGCCGGTGTACATCCCGCTGGAGCGAATGTATGTTCCGCCGCGCTCCATTTCGTTGAGTATGAAGTCGCGGATTAGTTCGTGGCGGTCGGAGATTATGAATAACAGCTTGTCGTAGCTGGCCCCGTCGATCACGAAGTCGATCATTCGGGAGGTGACGTATATGGTGACGAGAGAGTAAAGCGGGAGCCGCCAGTCGCCGAAGACAACGATACCGACCACCACCACGAGCGAGTCGACGATGAGTATCGAACGGGAGAATGTTATGCGGGCGTAATGCGAGAGGATCATGGCCACGATGTCGGTGCCGCCGGTCGTGGCGCGGGTTTTGAGCACCAGTCCTACGCCCACTCCGATTAGCGCCCCGCCGAAGAGACATGCGAGGATGATGTCGTTGGATAGGTCAATGCGTCCACCGAGAATTTCGGAGGGGAGCTCGCCGAAGAACCGTGTGAGGGCGTTCATCATGAGCGGCGTGGCGATGGCGGCCACGACGGTACGCGCGCCGAACATGCCGCCGAAGAGCCGTATGGCAATGAGCAACAGCGGGACGTCGAACATCAGGCCGAAGGTGCCGACGGGAATATCGCCGTAGATCGAGTGCAACGCCACGCCGAGGCCGTAAACCCCGCCCGGCACGATCCGGTAAGGGTTGATGAAGAACACAAACCCCGCCGCGAGGATGAAACATCCCACGAACAGCGTGATCCACGACCGCCACCACTGGGCCGTCCGCACCCCGACGGCAAGCGAGGCCAGCCCCGAAGCGATCCTCCCGTAAAGCGTTTTCATACTGAATGCGAATTAAAGGCTGTGTTTAACATGTCATGCAGGGCGAAACGAACGAAACGAGTGTAACGGGCGAAACGGGCAGAACGAGTGTAACGGAACGTGGTCGAAGCATCCGCCTCGCTGCCCTGCGCTGGCGACTCGCCCGAGGCCTGCGATAGGGGCAGCGACCTTCGGCGTACCATAGAGAGCGACGCTAATCGTTCTCTCCCGCGCAGGTCTGATTTCGTTTTGTTCATGGCGACATGATATAAAACAGTCTGTCGTAAAATGGCGAATCTCAACTGTCAGCAACTGCAATTCGCCAGGGCGACATGAATAAGATACTGAATTTTCGATCCTTAATTCGCATTGAGAATAAACGGCGGCCCGCAACGGCAATCCTCATACAAATGTAGCTATTATTTGGGAAATCCAATGCTTTCGGATGGCCCCGCGAAAAAATGCGAAAGCGCAAAGAACGCTAAAACGTGCTGCCGTCGCTCCACGGTTTCGTTCACGGCAACATCCCCGCCGCGCGGAACATCGCTTCGTATGCCGCAACTTTCTGTTGCAGCGGCAACGGATAGGCGCGCGACGAAGAGGGCATCCGCCACAGCCGCATCACCCTGTCGTCCAGCGCGAAAACCGCACATTCCCCCACCCGTGGCCCCTCCGTCCCGATTTGTTCCGTCAGTGCGTCTGTGGCTTTCTGTCCGGTCGTGACCAGGTGCCGGCAGGCGGGCATGTTCCGCAACAGCTCCGCAACGTCGACCGTCTCGACGATCTCCAGATCCTTGTCCGAGGCGTTGCCGCTCAGCCGCCTTGCCGCCCGTGCCGTGTCGCCCAGCGCAAGCCCCTTCTCGGCGCAGAACGCCCTTATCGCCGCCTCGTCGAACCCCTTGCCGCGCACAAAACGCTCCCTGTCGCCATAGAACGCCAATCCCGCGATGCGCCACATGTCGTTCTGCAAATTAGGGTAGTAGAACTCCATCGACCATCTCGCCCGCGGCGGCGGGAAGCTGCCCAGCATCAGCATCTTCGCCCCCTGCGGCACAAAGAACCCCCAGGGATGATATTCAACCTCGATCACAGTATTCATAAAATAAAAAAGGGACTTGCGTCCCTTGATTGTCCTGTTGAGAAATGTCGTGAGCGATCACCTGGAATCGCCGCCCGCGAATTTCCCTTACTTCGCAGCCTCGGCAGGAGCGGTCTCGCCTTCGGCAGCCTGCTCGCAGCACTTGGTCGAGTCGCCTTCGCAGCACTTGGTGGTGTCTGCAAGGGTAGCCTCCTGAATGGTCGCGGTGGAATCACCTGCGGCGGGCTTGGAACCGGTGTTACCACAAGAGATGGCGAGGGCAGCAACGGCAACTGCGAAGATCGAAAACAATGTTTTCATGGTCAAAGGGGTTTTTAAGTGTTTTGCACTGCAAAGGTATGTAATTGAAAAATTAAAAACAAAGGATTTTTAATTATTTTTATCTTTGGCCCGAAAATACCGCGAAAATATCTCGAAAATTGACAAAAAATGCCGTTTCGCATCTGCAAAACGGCATTTTTCGACTGTTTTTGCCCCCGTGTTGTCACTCTTTGAAGGCGGACAGAGGTATCTCCTCGCGCACGATGAAGGCCTTGTCGAACTCGCCGGATATTGCGCCGCACAGTGCGACGGCCTCCTCGGCGGTGATGCAGTTGCCGACCGTGACCTTGAAATACGGGTTTTCGTAGCTCATGTAGGCCGACGTGGAGGGATAGGCGGCCTTGAAGCGCGCGAGGGTCTCCATGGCCTTCTGGCGTGCGGTCTGGCTGTTGTCGAAAAATATGCGGACGCGGTAGCCCGAGGCGACGCTTTTGGCCTGTACTTCGCCCGAGCGGACGGCGCGCGCGGCGGCGGGGTCTTCGGCTATTACGATGCGGGCGCGATTGTCCCCAGGCTGGGCCAGACGTGCCTTGACGGCGCTTATCTGGGCAGCGGCGCCGCAGGGCAGCGCCAGTAAACAGATCAGCAGTCGTTTCATAAGTTCAGCAGATTTAACAGGTCGTTCCTGCTCTCGCCCGAGCCGAACCCTTCGGCGCCGATTTCGCGCAGAAATTCGTTCAGGGGCATTGCCTCGACGCGCTTCTTTTTGCAAAGCAGCCCCATGCGCCCGGCAATCTCGCCGGTAACGTTGAGGGTGTTGTCGGCGCGGCGCAGCTTGCGGGGCAAAGTTATGAGCGCCAGCGGGTTCTCGAGCCGCACCGCTATCGGGAAAGTTACCTCCGAGGTGCTGTTGCGCGGTATTCTGACGCTTTCGGTGAGGGTTATCTCAAGGATCTTGCTTTTGCTGTCATACAGGGCCAGCGAGCCCCTTTTGACGTTGATGTTCTGACAGCGTCCGTTGTCGATGGCGGCCTTGAGCTCCAGATGCGACAGGTCGCCGAGGTCGACGTCCTTTATCTCGACGAGCGACACGTCGCCCGAACCGTTGCAGCACGAGGTCGCAACCAGCGCGACGCAGGCAACCGCAGAAAGTAACAGTGATCTTTTCATCTATATTATTCTTTACGTATTCATGTCAATCGTGTCCCGCAGCCGGAGCGCAGGGAGGCCTCGCCGAAAGCCGCTCCCGAAGCCAGGGCGAAAGGCGCAGGGCGGCGGACGGCGTCCATCTGCGCCCGACCTCCGCACCCCGCCGACCTCTGCGAAGCCGGAATATAAAGATCAATATGCTTATTAACAACATCCTGTCAATGCATCATTGCACAAGGTAAAAACGCCTTTCGCAGCAACAGCAACCCCATGGTTACCGCACCCCCCTGTAAATATTCGCCACGCCGAAGAACACCCTCCATGCACAACACTCGCCAAAGCCCGCCTCGAACATCAGCTTCAAAAACCGTTCCGTGGCGGGAAATTCGTCCACCGAACAGGGCAAATAGCGGTATGCCGACCTGTCGCCAGACAGCCATCCGCCGAGGGCAGGGACGACGCGGTGAAAATATCGGCGGTAAAAATAGGAAAAAATCCGCTTCTTCGGCACAGAGAACTCCAAAATATATATCGCGCCGCCTCTTTTCAGCCGTCGGGCAATAGCGGCGAGCCCGTCGGGGATGCTGCTGAAATTGCGCACGCCGAAGACCACCGTCGTCGCATCGAAGTGCTCCACAGGCAGGTCGAGTTCCTCGGCCGAGCCGCTCATCAGGGCGATGCGCTGCTCGAGGCCGCGCCGGGCGATCTTCGCGGCGGCTACGGCGAGCATCCCCTCCGAAGGGTCGACGCCGGTGATCTGCGCTTCGGGACAGCGGCGCGCCATAAGGATGGCCATGTCGGCCGTGCCTGTGGCCACGTCGAGGATGCGCAGCGGGTTGCCGCGCCGCGCCATGCGGGCCAGACGGCGACGCCACAGACGGTCTATACCCATGCTCATCAGGCGGTTGAGCAGGTCGTAACGCGGAGCTATGGCGTCGAACATCTCGCGCACCTGCTCCCCTTTCTCGCGGTTATTGTCGTAAGGTTTCATAAGGCCTATCGGAAACGCAGGGCTTCGGAGGGTTGAATGCGCGAAATTATCATCGTCGGCGCCATCAGCAGCGTCATCATCGCCACAAAAGCCCCTGTATTGAGCAGTGCAAGCCACCATCCCAGCCGTACCGGCATCTCGGAGAGGAAATAGCTGGCCTGGTCGAGCTTGACCACCCCGCCCCAGCGTTGCGCCAGGCACAGCGCAAGTCCGGCGACGTTGCCCCACATCATGCCGCGCAGCACCACCGTCCCGCAGTGGTAGACGAACAGCCTGCGGACGGAGCGATCCCTCATGCCGAGGGTTTTGAGCAGGGCGATCTGGCCGATGCGTTCGAGGATGATCACCAGCAGCGCGGCGATCATGTTGACCAGCGCGACGACGATCATTATCGTGATGACCACCACGGCGTTGACGTTGTGCGTGGCCAGCCAGTCGAACAGCATCCCGAACCGCTCGCGAACCGTCGCGACCGACATGCGTCCCGCGCCCTCCGCGAGCAGCTTCACCTGCGCGGCCATCTCGTCAAGCCTTTCGGGCTCGTCGAGCGCCACCTCGTAACCCGTTATCTGCGTCGCCCCCCAGTTGCCGAGCCTCTGCACGTTGCGCAGGTCGGTCATGGCGCTCACCCTGTCCAGCTCTTCGAGCCCCGTGCTGTACAGGCCGCAGATGCGGAAGCGGTCGCGCCGCGGAGCGAAGTTACCCCCCACGAAGAGCATGTCGACCATGTCGCCCACCCCCAGTTCGAGCAACCCCGCAGTCCGGGCCGAGAACAGCACGTCTTTGGTGCGCACGCTGTCCACGAAGCGCGGCAGGGCCCCCTCGACAAGGTGACGTTCGAAAAACCCCCAGTCGTAGTCGCGCTCCACCCCTTTGAGCAGGATGCCCTGCATGGCGTTGCGGCTGCTCGCCACCCCCCCCTTTTCGGCGAACGGGGCCGCCGACCGGCAGCCGGGGAGTTCGCGCAGACGCCGTTCCAGAGCGCTGTTACGCTTTATGGGTTGGTTTTCGTATGAATCGCTGTGGTACATGTCGACGATGCGGATATGTTGCCCGAAGCCCGCGAGCTTCTCCTCGATCTGGCCGCGGAAGCCCACGATGACCGCCAGCGCCACGATCATCACCGTCATGCTCAGCGCTACGGTCAGCGTCGCCAGCCTCACCATAATGTTGCGGCTGCGGTTGCCCCCGCTCGAAAGGCGGCGGGCTATGAATAGTTCACTGTTCACGCGAAAACGGTAAATAATAATTTCAGATTGCCTGAAAGTTTGCGCAAAGTAACATAAAAATTCTTACTTTTGCATGATATTGTCAATACTATGGCTAAAATTGCCCTTATCACAGGGGCCACATCGGGAATAGGCGAGGCGACGGCGCGCGCCCTCTGCGCCGAAGGGTGGTGGGCGATCGTCACGGGCCGTCGCGCCGAGCGGCTGCGGCAGCTCAAGGCGCAGCTCGAAGCCGACTTCGCCGTCGAGGCGGCCGCCCTGTCTTTCGACGTTCGCGACCGCAGGCAGTGCGAGGCCGCCCTCGGCTCGCTGCCCGAACGGTTTCGCAACGTGGAGCTGCTGGTCAACAACGCAGGGCTGGCCCTCGGCCTCGAGCCGCTCCACGAGGGCGACCCCGCCCAGTGGGAGCAGATGATCGACTCCAACGTCAAGGGTCTGCTCTACGTCACGCGCATCATAGCCGACGGGATGGTCGCGCGCGGACGGGGGCACATCGTCAACATCGGCTCCATAGCCGGCACGCAGCCCTATCTTAACGGGGCGGTCTACTGCGCCTCGAAACACGCCGTGCACGCCCTCAGTCAGGGGATGCGCATCGACCTGCTGCCACACGGCATTCGGGTGACGGAGATACGTCCGGGAATGGTTGAGACGGAGTTTTCGCAGGTGCGTTTCGGCGGCGACGAGGCGCGGGCGGCGGAGGTCTACCGCGGCGTCGAACCGCTCGGCGGCGAGGACGTCGCCGAGGCCATAGTCTGGGCCGTCGGCCAGCCCCCGCATGTCAACATCGACGAGATTGTCCTGACCCCCGTCGCCCAGGCGAACGCCTACTACACACACAGATCAAACATAGGATAAGACAAGGTAATGGCCAACGAGCAGTACAGCGAGCAAATGGTAGAGGCCGAAATGAGAGTCAAAAAGGGTGAAAACCCCTTCGGATTCGTATTTCCGCAAGGCGACATTCAGGGGATTGAGAAGATCGAAACCCTCTTGAAAATCGCGGGAGGAAAACCAGACTTGTGCGAACTTTCCGATTTTTCCAAAGGCGGGAACGGAAAGGCAAAATCCGAATATGTCATTACGTTCAACAGCGACGCAAATATCGTGCTTGTCGTGGAGTGCAAGCGTTCGATCGGCCAGCACGCCTCCGAAGATTTGAACAAACCGAAAAAGTATGCTGTCGACGGCGCCCTGTATTATGCCAAATTCTTAAAGGAGGGGTACAATGTCGTGGCGGTTGCGGTGAGCGGGACGAAAAGGGAAGACTGCAAGGTTTCTACTTTCTACTGGCAGAAAGGAATTGAAGATTACAGGGAACTGACAAAAATAAACATCATCTTAGAGCCGTTAAACTATCTTAAATTCATTAAGGGCGAAAAGATTTCGATCGCCTATTCTCTCGAAGATATTCGCAGGACGGCTATCGAGATGAACAACAACCTGCGGATTGCGAAAGTTACGGCGAACAACAAGCCGATCTTTATTGCAGGGATTTTAATCGCCTTGCAGGATGAGGCTTTCGACGCAGAATATCAGACGGCGACAACTCTCGGTTCGCTTGTCGAGCGGTTGCAATCCGCTATTGCAAGAGTGCTCAGGTCGACAAACGTGGAACAGGGCCGGATCGAAAGCATTTTAAGCGCGTTCAACGACGTGGCAAGTTTGCATCATTTTCAGACGACTCCTATGCCCAACGACAACTCATTGCGTTGGTATATCTAGGAACTCGACATGAAGATCAAGCCGATGATGAACCACTCCGACTCGTCGATCGACGCCCTGGGTGAATTTTATCAGGAATTTATCAAATTCTCAAACGGGGACGACGGGAAAGCGCTGGGGATTGTGCTTACGCCCCAACACCTCACCGATTTCATGTGCGAAGTCAGCGGACTGAACAAGAACAGCAAAGTGGTTGATATTTGTGCAGGGTCGGGCGGCTTTCTGGTCACGGCAATGAGTAAAATGATGAAAGAGGCCAATCCGGAAGAGATAAAACGAATACGGCAGCACGGACTTTACGGCGTGGAGGCAGACCCCAATATTTTTGCCCTTTGTATCGCCAATATGATCGTTCGCCGTGACGGGAAAAGCAATATTCATTACGGCAGTTGTTTCGATGAGAAAATTATTGCCAAATTGCGGGAACAGAATATCGACGTCGGGCTGATAAATCCGCCCTATTCGCAGAGAGACCACAACGAACTGGCTTTTGTGGAAAAACTTTTATCGGTACTTGCAACCCGCGGCGTGGCGGTTGCGGTCGTGCCCATTAACTGCGCTTTAGGGACGACGTGCAAGGCAGAGCGCGAACGGCTTTTCAAACGTCACACGCTTGAGGCGGTATTCAGTATGCCGACCGAAATTTTTAACCCGGCCGCATCCGCGCCGCCCTGCGTAATGGTCTGGACAGCCAATGTGCCCCATCCTGCCGACAAACAGACATTTTTCGGCTATTATCGCGACGACGGTTTTGTGAAACGCAAAAAACTGGGCCGCGTCGACGCTTACGAAAAGTGGGAAAGCATAAAAAACGAATGGCTGAAATTGTATCGCGAAAGGGATGTAAAAGCGGGCCTGTCCGTCAAACATTGCGTAACGCACAAAGACGAATGGTGCGCCGAAGCGTATATGGAAACCGATTACTCATCTCTCAATCAGGCCGATTTTGAAAAGAAAATCAAGGAATATGTCGCGTTCAAACTGTTAAACGATGTGGACTAAATGAAGCGGCTGGATGAAATATTCGATATACGCTACGGCAGTCAGTTGGATTTGAACAAATGTATAGTTTGCGACAAACCTGACGGATATAATTTTGTCAACCGGAGCGAAAAAAATTGTGGCGTTTCTGCTCGCATTTTGGAAGAAGGTAACAAAAAGCCATTTCCTGCAGGAATGATTACCGTTGCAATGGGTGGCACGGTGCTTGCTTCATTTGTACAACAAGAACCATTTTACACCGGACAAAATGTAAAAGTTTTAAGACCGAAAAAAGAAATGTCCGATTTGGTGAAGCTGTATTATTGCTATTGCATTGAGCAAAACAGGTTCAGATTTTCCGCCTTTGGGCGCGAAGCAAATGTTAGTTTTGAATCTATCATTGTGCCTGATTTGGATGAATTGCCACAAGATCTGCGTAAAGGCTCGATTTGCTATAAATTTAGAAAGGAACCGATCGTAGATAAAAAAATAGAATTGAATACCGACAGTTGGCAGTGGTTTAATCTTTATGGTAGATATTTTGACATGCAAACTGGAAAATATTATCCCAAAGATAGTTTTTCAGAAAGTAAAATGCCGTTGGTCACCGCAAGTAAAAGTGAAAATGGGATAATGCAATTTACGGACTTAAAACCCGCATTCAACGGCAACTGTTTAACAATAGGCAAAGTAGAGATGGCAAACTTTTATCAACCTGTTCCCTTTTGCGCTACTGCCGATGTAACTGTCCTATTCCCAAAATTTGAAATGTCGAAATATTGCGCACTATATTATAAAAGCAATTTTGGATACGGAAAAATACAGATGGACTTATGGCAATCAAATCAGATTGAACGACAGTCAAAAAATCAGAATTAAGTTACCTGCAACAAAGCAAAGCATCCCCGACTGGCAATTTATGGAGAATTACATAAAAACACTCAACTACTCAAAAGAGTTATAACGTATCTTTGCAAATTAAAAACAGTAAACCATGTCCCTTAATCAAATCAACATCGAGTATCTGCTGATCATTGTGATCGGCGTAGTTGGCCTCATCGTTCAGTGGCGATTGAAGGCGGTGTTCAGAAAGTATTCGAAAGTTAACCTGCCGGAGGGGTTGACGGGACGCGAGGTGGCCGAGCGGATGCTGCGCCAGAACGGCATAATGGGGGTCAAAGTGATCTCTACGCCCGGCCGCCTGACCGACCACTACGACCCGCGCAACAAAACCGTCAACCTCAGCGAGGGGGTCTATGACAGCGCGACGATCTCTGCGGCGGCGGTGGCGGCCCACGAGTGCGGCCACGCGGTGCAGCACGCCAAACAGTACGGCCCTGTGAAGCTGCGCTCGGCGCTGGTGCCCGTGATCAGCGTCACGTCAACCTGGTCGATATGGGTCATCATCGCCGGCATCGTGCTGATCAACCAATTTCCGGCGCTGTTCTGGATCGGCATCGGCATGATCGCCGCCTCGGCCCTGTTCGCTCTGGTGACGCTGCCGGTGGAGTTCGACGCCTCGATGCGCGCCATGGAGTGGCTGCGGCAGAGCCATACGCTCGGCGAAAAGGAGTTGCCACAGGCGCGCACGGCGCTCAGCTGGGCGGCAAGCACATACATCGTGGCAGCATTGGGCGCAATAGCGACGCTGCTCTACTATTTGTCGATAGCTCGAAGGAACTGATGAAACCGGTGCGTATCCCACTGAAAAAACCCGAGATACGTATCTCGCGGGATTCAATACGGCGCACGGTCAAGGAGTACGCCCTTATCTCCATCGCGCTGCTGCTCTATTCCTTCTCGTGGATGGCCATCCTGCGTCCGGCAATGGTCAGCAGCGGCGGGGTGACCGGCGTGGGAATGATGCTCTACTACGCCGCCGACATTCCTGTCGGCCTTACGCTGTTCGCCGTCAACGGCGTGCTGGTGGTTGTCGCCGCCTTTATAATAGGATTGCGTTT
>JAIRQC010000039.1 GCA_031256675.1 Rikenellaceae bacterium | reverse complement strand
CCCCCGAGGCATCCGTATCGATCTGACTCACGCCCCGGGTAAACCTCTGTACCTGCTCATTGAGAATCTCGTTCTAAAATTCGTTTATAACCCTAATTTTCAGGTATCTCACTTGGCTGAATTTTTGTTCAGTTTCCATAATTTCGTTCTCGGCTGTCGCGATAACCTTTGGCTTGCGGTGCCGTAACCTCTCTTAACGCCTCTGATTATTGCCCGTCCATTCGGAAAGTACTCTCGTCCGTATCTATCCTGCCCGCAAGAACATACTCCCAGTGCTTTACGCAACTCGTAAATCATCTGCCACACAGACTGATAACGTTTGTGACCCGACTGACGCAGCAACTCCCTGATAGAAAAACCATTTCACCTCGAGCTCGGAAAGCGCTTCGCAATGGAACAGCTACGGCAACCCGATTTTGATTTGCGTATCAACGTATTTATTATCAACACATAACAACAGTTGCACTCCTCGCACTCGTAACTCTAACTTGTTCAGTCTCAGGTAAGCCCATGTCCATCACGCTTCATACAATCAACCACAATTGTTCCCGATACTCCTCAAACTTCGACTTACACCTCAATAATATTCCGGGAAATCACTATCGTCTAAATGCGTAATGACATATGATGTTATAACCGTAAACGTAGGGACGATCAGGAACAACAAATAGGACGAAACGACACACCAAAACAGCCGCCGACATCCGCAATGAAAGTAACCCTCGACGCCTATATCTTGCTAATCGCTGGGCTCATTCATGCGTAATCCAGATAAAACATGTATCCCAATTGCCCCGAATCAGGAAAAACAACGAATCCTCCTTCTATGGGAAGACTTGAATCAAACCAAACCCGTCACAGCTAACCATCATGCACTAAAAAGTGCAAGATGGTTAAGTGAAAAGAATATTACCTCATGAACTTTCTTAAAGTTTTTGAGGATTAGTTTGTGTGTCATGTTCGAATTGTTTTTACAGATAAACAATTTATTTACTTCACATTACAGGCATCGTTCATTCTATCGCGTTGTTCGCCCCGGATAGACTTTCAACCCCTCGCGGATGCACTCCACGGCTGCCAGCAACTTTTCGCAATTCAACACGTAAGCAACCCGTACCTCGTTGTGTCCCAAGCCTCTCGACGCATAGAAACCCGTTCCGGGAGCAAGCATCACCGTCCGCCCGTTGTACGAAAATTCTTCGAGCATCCACTGCGCAAAACGGTCGGAACTGTCGATCGGCAGCCGCACCATCGAGTAAAACGCCCCCCTTGGCGTCGGACAGTAAACCCCCTCGATGCGGTTCAACGCCTCGACCACACAATCGCGCCGCCGCTGATATTCGTCATGCACTTCGCGAAAATACTCCTCCGGCGTGTCGATGGCCGCCATTGCCGCCACCTGGGCCAGCAGCGGAGGACACAACCGTGCCTGGCCCATTTTGAGCGCGGCGTCGATAACATCGCGATTGCGCGTCACGAGCGCCCCGAGACGAACTCCGCACATGCTGTAACGTTTTGATACCGAGTCGATCATGATCACGTTTCGCGTTACCGCCCCGTCGAGGTTCATCACCGACAGATGCTCGCGCCCGTCGTAACAGAACTCGCGGTAGACCTCGTCGCAAATCAGATAGAGGTCGTATTTGAGCACGATGTCGCGCAATTGGTTGAGCTCGCCGCGAGAGTAGAGATAACCCGTCGGATTGTTGGGATTGCAGATGAAAATAGCTTTGGTATAGGGGGTTATATGTCGTTCGAACTCCGAGATCGGCGGCAGGGCGAAGTCGTTGTCGATTGTCGAGAAGATGGGCTTGATGTTGACCCCCGCCTCCATCGCAAAACCGTTGTAATTGGCATAAAACGGCTCAGGCACAAGCACTTCGTCGCCCGGATTCATACATACGCACATAGCCATGAATATCGCCTCCGACCCGCCCGTGGTGACCAGAATATCCTCGTGGCCGACCTCTATCCCCATCCGGTCGTAATAATCGGCCAGTTTGCGGCGATAGAGTTCGTTTCCCGCCGAGTGTTGATATTCAAATATCTTATCCTTAATGTTTTTGACCGCCTCCACCGCCCCGACGGGGGTCTCGATGTCGGGCTGGCCGATATTGAGGTGCAACACCTCCGTACCGCGTCGTTTGGCGGCCTCGGCGTATGGAACGAGTTTGCGGATGGGCGACGGAGGCAACAGAACGCCACGTCTCGATATTTTCGGCATAATTTTCAACTCATTTTGATGGGCAAATTTAAGAAAAATTACAAGACCGCGCCTCTTCCCAAAGCGGATTTATTTTAGGGTACGTTAGCATAAAAAAATATTGGGACAGAAATATTTTGTAGAAGCATTCGAGGAACTGAAAAAAATGGGGATGCGGCAGATAATCGTTGTAGTAATAAACGTCTTCAAGGATGACTCTCAAACAACCAAACACAGACCAAATAGGATTTCCACATCGTCGAAAAAAGCAGGGCCAGATAATGCTGCCCAACCTTTTGGCAGGGAAGAGAATAGTGAGAAAAAAATCTCGGAGGCCGTCGAACGAGTTTCAGGCATTGGAAGTTCCGACGACGCTCAGAATCAAAACAGTCGATCGGGCAGAATCAAAACCGTCGATCGGACGTGCCGTTATCATGGAAAGAACAGCGGAAGAAACAACGTGAAGAGAGACGGCAAAGCAGAACAAACCCTGCCCGATCAGTCAAGGCTGCATCGCGGCGGGAGGCT
Source organism: Rikenellaceae bacterium (assembly GCA_031256675.1). GTDB lineage: Bacteria > Bacteroidota > Bacteroidia > Bacteroidales > Rikenellaceae > JAIRQC01. Next base: position 13,274 of record JAIRQC010000039.1, on the reverse strand, counting down.
TTTTGTGCGGGACCTCCTGTGAAACGTCCATGATTCTAAAACTTTTGCTACCTTTGTCTCGCGTGCGTCGCTTCCGACTATCGACGATGATAGAATATGCAGAATAAACGGGCCATAGTACTCATAACCATAGCGTTGCTGATCGTCGGGGCAATAATCTTCCGGCGGTGGCACTCCATCGCGCTGTGGTTCTACTGCGTGCTGATTGCGCTTTACATCCTTTCGGACATACCTGCGACGGTGCGCCGCGTGATCCGTTTCGGCCACGCGACGCCGCTCGAACGGTTCAAACTCGTCTCCTCGGTCGCGCTGCTCACGACGTTCGTCTCGACCGTCGTGAGCGGTTCGCCGAACTATTTTCTGTTGCTTGTCAATCTTGTTTTCGAACTTTTCTATTACGAACGACGATGAGGAAGTTGCTTGTATTCACGATATTGTCTGCCGTCGCCGTGTCGTGCGGAACGGGACGGGGCGGCGCTGTCGGCGATATGGACACGCTCTACGCGCCGCGCTATGCCAAAGGGTTTTGCCTGCTGTCGGCGGCGGACGGCGGCTCGATGCTGGTGGTTATCAACCCGTGGCAGGGGGCGCGGGGGGTGCGGATGGAGCTGTTTTTCCCTGCCGGGGGACGGCGGCCGCCTGAGGGATTCACGGGGACGACGGTGCGGCTGCCGTTGCGGAGCGTGGTGTGCATGTCGTCGACCTATGTTGCGTTTTTCGACCGTCTGGGGCGGCTCGATCTCGTGCGCGGGGTTTCGGGAGGAAAATTTATTTATAATCCACAAATACAAAAGTCGTTGGCTTCGGGCGAAGTTCGCGAGGCGGGGCGCGACACGGGCATAAACTACGAACTTTTGGCCGCCATGCAGCCCGATCTGACGCTGGTTTACGGCGTTGCGGGCCACAGCGACCTGACGGGCGACAAGGCGGCAGAATTGGGGGTAAAGATCGCATACATAGGCGATTACCTCGAGACTACGCCGCTCGGACGGGCCGAGTGGATAGTCGCTTTCGGCCATCTGGCCGGACTGCGCGAACGGGCGATCGAGATATTCGACAGCACCGAGCGCGAATATCTGAACGTCAAAGAGTTGACGCGAAACGTAACCAAACGTCCCGAAGTCATGCTCAACGCTCCGTGGCGCGACACGTGGTTCGTGCCGGGCGACCGCAACTACATGGTTTCCCTGATAAACGATGCGGGCGGGAGCTATGTCTGCCGCGGGGTAGATTCCGACCAGAGCCGCCCGCTGAGCATCGAATCGGCATACGTACTGGCCCGAAAATCAGACTTCTGGTTCAATCCGGGCGGCCGCGTCGCAACCCTTGCCGAGGCGCTGACCGACAACCCCCGCTTCGCAGATATTCCGCCCGTCATGAGTAACAAAGTGTATAACAGCAATTTGCGCTGCACTCCCGAAGGCGGCAGCGACTTCTGGGAGAGCGGCGCGACACATCCCGAGCTGGCCCTGAAAGATCTGATCGCCATTCTACACCCCGAACTGCTGCCCGGCCATACCTTATACTATTATCGTCACCTCGAATAGTAATGTCTCGCAATCGTCTGTACTTCACTCTTTTTGCACTGCTGACCGTCGCGCTCATGACCCTCGATCTGCTGCTGGGGTCGGTGAAGCTCTCCCCTGCCGAGATCGCGCGTACATTGGCCGGAGGGGGCGACGAGACTTCGCGTTACATACTCTTTAACTTTCGCATTCCCAAGTCGTTGGTGGCTTTGCTGGCCGGGGCGGCATTGTCGGCCAGCGGGTTGCAGATGCAGACGCTGTTCCGCAACCCGCTGGCCGGACCTTATGTGCTGGGCGTCAGTTCGGGAGCGAGCCTCGGCGTGTCGCTTTTCGTGCTCGGCGCGCCGCTCGTCGGGCTTGGCGCAACGGGGATCGAGTGGCTGCGCAACATCGGCATGGCGGGTTCGGCGTGGCTGGGGGCGGCGGCGATACTGACTGTTACGCTGGCAGTTACTGTGCGTATCAAGGATATTATGGCTATCCTGATCCTCGGCATGGTGTTCGGCAGCGCGACCTCGGCCATCGTCGAGTTGATGCAGTTCCTCAGCCCCGAAGGGCTGCTTAAAAGCTACGTGATCTGGACGATGGGCAGCCTCGGCGGGGTCTCCACGGGACAGCTTTACATTATGGCGCCGGTGATCGCCGTGGGCCTGACGCTGTCTGTCGCGCTGATCAAGCCGCTAAATATCATGCTGCTGGGCGAAAACTACGCCCGCACCATGGGGCTCAATATCGCCGCGACGCGCCGCATGGTCTTCATCGGCACGACGCTTCTGGCGGGCACGGTCACGGCGTTTTGCGGCCCGATAGGCTTTATCGGAGTTGCTGCGCCGCACGTCTCGCGCATGATATTCCGCCGCGCCGACCACCGCACGCTGACCCCCGCCTCAATGCTTGTCGGCGCGGCGGCCATGCTGCTGTGCGACATCGTCTCGCAGCTGCCCGGCACGGAGACCGCTCTGCCAATCAACACCATAACCGCCCTGTTGGGCATCCCGATAGTGGTCATTGTCATAGTCCGTAACCGCAACGTATTCTGATGGACAGCCGGCGTATATACACCATCGAACTGCATGGGGTGACGCTCGGTTACGGCGAGCGGATACTTTTTCGCGGAGTCGACGCGGGCTTCGGCTGGGGCGAATTTACCGCCCTGATCGGACGCAACGGCGCAGGCAAAAGCACCCTGCTGCGCACCATCGCCGCCCTCGCCAGGCCGCTCGAAGGCAGTATCACTGTCGACGGACAACCGCTCGACACACTGACGCCCAGGGAGATAGCCTCGCTTATCAGTTTCGTCTCGACCGACGAGGTGCGGGCGTCGAACCTGCGCGTGGCGGACGTAGTGGCGCTCGGACGCGCTCCCTACACCAACTGGATCGGTAATCTGCGCGACGAGGATAAACAGATGGTTGCCCGATCGTTAGAGCTGGTCGGGATGAGCGGTTTCGCCACGAAGAACATCGACCGGCTGAGCGACGGAGAGCGGCAGCGGGTGATGATAGCCCGCGCGCTGGCCCAAGATACCCCGATCATTTTGCTCGACGAGCCCACCGCCTTTCTCGACCTGCCGAACAAGTACGAGATCGGCCTGCTGTTGCGCCAGCTGGCCCATATTCAGGGTAAAAGCATCATTTTCTCAACGCACGACCTTGCCGTGGCCCTCGAACTTTGCGACACGATCGCGATGATCCACCGAGGAGGCGTCCATTACGGCGCCGCCGCGCAACTCATTGCCGACGGACGGCTCCAGCAACTCTTCGACGACACCCCGCTACGTTTCGACAGCGACGAGGGGCGCGTGCGGCTGCGAGAGGAAAAATAACTTAAATATTTGGAGATACGCGCTTTTTTATTACCTTTGCACCGCTAAACCCCAAACCGGCCCATTCGTCTATCGGTTAGGACGCAAGATTTTCATTCTTGAAAGAGGAGTTCGACTCTCCTATGGGCTACAAATCAAACAGTTAAACAAATTATGGCAAATCACAAGTCCTCCGAAAAGCGCATCCGTCAGACCGAGACGCGCCGGCTCGAAAACCGCTACTACCACAAAACCGCCCGCAACGCCGTCAAGGCCCTGCGCAACACCGGCGACAAGGAGGCTGCCACGGCCCTGCTGCCCAAAGTCGCATCAATGCTCGACAAGCTGGCCAAGAAGGGCGTCATCCACAAGAACAAGGCGGGCAACCTCAAAAGCAGCCTGCAACTGCGCGTCAACGCACTGTAAAGGGCAAGCCACGCCACTGTAAGGGGAGTGAGCGCGCCAGGCGCAGTTCGCACAAAAATGCAAGCCGACCCTCAATGGGGTTGGCTTTTTTTGCTATTTTTGTATCATGAAAAGACTTCTCCTTTTGCTTGCCATCGCTCTGCCGACGCTTGCCGCGGGGCAGATATTCTGGAACGGGCCGAAGTTAGACGCCCCTCCCGTGTTCGCCGAGGGCGATTTCGACCGGTGGATCGACAGCCTCGTCGCTTTCCCCGAAGAGGCCCTGCGCGACGGGATTACGGGCGTTGTCAAAATGACGTTCGCCGTATCTCCCAATGGCAATGGCTATCGGGACAAGATTGAGAGTTCGCCTCACGAAGCCCTGTCGCGGGAGTTGGGCAAAGCCGTCAATTCGTCGCGCTGGAGCCCGGCAATGCTTGGCGGCAAAACTGTCAGGGCAACCGCAACATACAGCTACGATTTCAGCCGCAAGTTCTCGCCCGAACAGCTCGCCGCCGTGACCGTCGCCTACGACCACACCCCGCCATACTTTTGGGCTTCGGATAAAAAGAAGACCGTCGACGGCTTTATCGTCTGGTTGCAAGACGCCTGCAAAATTCCAAAGAAGTTCAAAAAGAAGGATTACCGCTTCGCGACGCGCGTCTCGTTCACCGTCGAGGCCGACAACTCGCTGACAGACATTGTCATTGCCGGTTGCGACAACGACGATCTGCGCGGCCAGCTCACACATATTGTGGAGCATTCGCGCTAGGTTGCCGCCACGCTTAACGGACGTTTGCGCCGCAGTACGGTGAGCTTCGACGTTGTATTCGCGGGTGACAAAAATGGGAAACTGGCCGACTACACCGGCGTCAGGGAGTTGCAGGCGCGGTTCAACAACAGCGACGAGGCCTTCAATGAATTTCGCCAATATGTTGTACGTCAAATGTCAGGGCTCAGATTGCCCCGCGGCGTGAGCGAGGTTAGGATCGTCCTGAAGTTCGTCGTCGACCGCGACGGCTCGCTGACAGATATAGAGGTGTTGCAGAGCGGCAACGACAACTTCGCCCGACACGCCGACCATGTACTGAGGCACAGCCCTCGCTGGCAACCGGCTATCCGCGACGGCATGGCGGTGAGGATGAGTTTCATACTGCCGATAACATTTCGCACGACCTTGCCGGTAACCCCGTCGACAGTCCGCTATTGAACCTCGACTATCTCGCCCAGAGTGATATACCAGATGTAGCCCTGCACCGTGCGGTGGCCCATGCGCCCGAGCAGCTGCATGTAGCTCTCCATCTGGCGGCGGTGGGAGGCGGGTTTGAGCGCGCCGAACTTGTAGTCGACCACCACGCACCGCTCGCCGGAGATCATCACCCGGTCGGGGCGACGTATGGCGCCCTCTTCGGGCGAACCCTCCGGCACGACGATGTCGCTCTCATTGCGCACCGTCTGCCATGTGCCGTCGAACCACCCCGCCACCGTCGGGTCGGCAAAGGCGCGCTCGATAGTCCGTCCGACCTCGGCGGCCTCCGAGGCCAAGAGCGTCCCCTCGGAGGCAAGGCGGCCCAGTTCACGGCCAATATCCTCGGCGTTAGAGGCCTGTTCGAATATCTTGTGCATCGCCACGCCCAGACTTCGCGGCGAGGCTAACTCCTCGGAGAAGTAGCGGTCGGATTGCAGCCTCAGCCGCAGGCGCGCCCCCGGCTCGGCGACGGCGAAGCGCGGGCGCAAAGCCGTCGTCGAGGCTGTCGCGCAGGGGAGGGGACGGCACGGCGCCCCGAAACTCGTCACCAGTCCCTCCTCCGTTTCAGCGACAGTTCCCGCGCTGCCGCCGATCTCGACGTTGTCGAGCGCGGCGGCCACAAGCGCGTCCACCGACGTAAAACCCTTGCGTTCGCGCTGCGGGAGCATGATGTGCAGCTCCTCGCGGGCGCGGGTAAAGGCGACATAGAGCAGGTTTATGTTGTCGATGTGCGAGTAGACCATCTCGCGATAGAAGTCCTCGGCGAAGTGCGAATCTCCCAACACGTTGCGATATTTTACCGGCATCGGGCCGATCTCTGCGAACGGCGCGTATGGCGAGCGACCCATGTCGGCCCACAACACGGTGCGGGACGAGGGGTTGGTCGTCCACTGGCAGAACGGCACAACCACGGCACGGTACTGCAACCCTTTGGCCTTGTGGATGGTAATGATGGTCATCGCGTTGCTTCCATCGGGCAGGTTGATGGATTCGTCCGCCCCCGTCTCCTGCCACCACTTGACGAACAGCGCCGTGTCGGCCACCGTCAAGCCGGAAAAGTCGATGATCTGCTGCTCCAGCGCCTGCAAATAGGCCGCCTCGTTCGGGTCGGCCCCCAGCTCGTAGCGCGCCACGATATGTTCGAAGGCTTCGAGCGGCGAGAGCATCCCGATGCGGCGGAAAAATTCGCGCTCGTCGGGCGGTATCGCATCGTCGAGGGTTCCCCTGCGGCGGTTGAAGATCGCCCTGGCCACCCTGTCGTCACTGTCAACCGACAGCCGCAACACCGCCACTACAAAACCCGCCGCCGGAGAAAAACCGATCTGCAACGCCTCCTGAGTGATAACGTCGTAACAATAAGCCTTCTGCGGCGGCGTTTGCTGTGACGTTTCCGACTGCGGTTGCGACTGCGGTTGCTGTGAGGTTTGCGACTGCGTTTGTGCAGCCCCGACCTCCCTTTTTCGCGCCATGAACATGTCGACCAGCTGCCGTCCCTCGCGTTTGGCGCGCACTAGCAGGGCTATCTCGCGAGGTTGATAACCGGCCTCTTGCAGCCGTTCGACGCAGGCGACCACCGAATGCAACCCATCTTTCGGGTAGGCGGTCACGGTGATATGGCCCTCGGCGGCCGTGGCGGCGGACTCCTGGTCGAGGTCGTCGTAGGCCTCGCTGATCAGTCCGGACAGCTCGTGGCAACATTCGGCCGAGATGCGCCCCGCCTCGTAAGCCTCGTTCAGACGGTTGTCGAGATAGTCGCCGTCGGCCTCTACACAGCTGCGTATCAGGTTGTTGTTGAACTCGACGATATTGCGTAAACTGCGCCAGTTGATCTTGAGCGGCCTATCGACGACCGATTCGAAACACTCCCCTATCCCGCGCGAAAGGATACGCCAATCGCCTCCGCGCCAGCGATATATCGACTGTTTGACGTCGCCCACCAGCAGCGCCGGCGCCCCGTCGGACTGCGAAACGGCGTTCTGCAACAGCGGCAGGAAATTGCGCCACTGCACCATCGACGTGTCCTGAAACTCGTCGATCATGAAGCGCGAAAAATTGCTGCCCGACTTTTCGAAGATAAACGGCACGTCGTTGCCATCCACCAGCTTGTGTATAATGCTGTTGGTCTGCGATATGTGCACGATGTCATCCTCGCTGCAAATCTCGTCGACCAGCGCGGCCAGATCGCCGAGCAGCGCAAAACTGCGGTAGCCCTCCTCGACCACCGTCACGCTGTTCAGAAAGCCCGCCTCGGCTTCGTACAGCCGGTAAAGTTCGCTCAACAGCGGCTTCAGCGAAGGGATAACGTCCTGAATGTCATTCTTCCGCGTCGAACCCTTCGAATACCATTTCTCGTCGCTCGACAGCGCGGCGATCACCCTCGCGCCGCATGGCTTGACGTTTCCGGCGGCCATCGCTTCGAGCCATGAGGCAAAACCGCCGCTGCCATAGGCAAAGTCGCCGACAGTCAGCCCCGCCGCCCCGATGATCTCCATCGCCTGCCGTCCGACGGCCTGCATCGTCTCGCGGATTGTCGCCGCCCTGTCTCGCGCTCCGTCGACGATCTCCAGCAGTCGCTCGCGGGTGACGCCGACCCCCGTAAAGCCCTCGCGCATAACCTCTCGTCCCATGGCCGCGAGCTCGCCCGCCACGTTCCAGCGGCGTCCCTCGGCAATGCGCTCCTCGGCAAAATCGACGATCCACCGCCTGAGCTCGTCGCGCGTGGAACTCTGCTCGATCAGGCGATTGGCGGCCGCTTCGACAAGGCTGTCTGTTTGCAGTTCGAGGTTGAAATTGAGCTCTATACCCAGCTCGTGGATGAACGAGCGCATGATGCGCTGGAAAAACTTGTCGATGGTCATCACCGCAAAACGGCTGTAATCGTGCAGGATGCCGGCCCGCGCCCTTGCTGCCCGTTCGCGTACCTGTTCCTCGCTCAGGCCGAGTTCGTCACGCAATCTGTCCAGATGTTGCGACGCGCAGCCCGAAGCAAGGCTGTCTATCTCGCCCACGATGCGGCGTTTCATCTCCTCGGTGGCCTTGTTGGTGAAGGTCACGGCAAGTATGTGGCGGTAGTTTAACGGGTTGTCTATCACCTCCGTCAGGTATTCTCCTGCCAGCGTAAAGGTCTTTCCCGACCCGGCCGAAGCCTTCAAAACTTTGACGCTTCCCATGAAATGAAAAATTTTCTGCATAAAAGTAGCTAATTTGCAGAAAAAATCACTAACTTAGTGGAAATTTTTGGCTATGAAAAAAGTTCTTTTCCTGCTCACGGTCGCCATAGCGGCCATGCAAAGTGTTCAGGCCCAGGTGTTCAAGCAGACCGTCACGGGCCGCAATATCGGCCAGATCAAGTCGGTCGCCCTTAGCGGCAGGCTCAGCGTCGAGATGGTCCGTTCGCAAGGCGACTCAATCGTTATCGACCTATATGACAGCGATTTGAGCAAGCTCCGGTGGGAGGTCAGAAAAGATGAGCTCTTGGTGAAACTCACCGTAGGATCGAGCAACAGGAACGGGCGGGCCAATGTATTTATCTACTACACAAAGCCTTTTGACAACCTGTCCGTGTCGGGAAGCGACGTGCTGATACGCGAACGCTTCAACACCGGCATGTTCGACGTCTCGCTCGTCAATGGCGCAAAGTTGACCGCCACGCTCGACTGCATGGACGTAATGCTGAAATCCTCCGACAAGTCTACCGCAATGCTCAGCGGCACAGCCAAATACCTCACCATGCAGATCGACGGCAAAAGCCGCATCGACTGTCGCCAAATGGAGAGCGTCAGCGTGCGCGTCACGGCTTCGAGCGGCTCCGAGGCATACGTCTGGCCGCAGGAGCGGGGCGAGTTCGATGCGCGTAGCAGCGGCATGATCTTCTACCGTGGCGAGCCGACCATCTACCGCGAAACCCTGCCCGCCATCCGTTTCGGCGCAACGATCGGTGCCATAAAGATAACCGATGGGGTTTATCGCTAACGTTGTCAGTGCGTTATATCGCCGTTACGGGGAAGATGTTTCGTCCCTGTGCATGGTTTTTCCCTCGCGGCGGGCGCGGCTTTTTTTCAATGATGCGCTGGCCCGGCTGACCGACAAACCGCTCTGGCAACCGACATTTATCTCGGTCGACCAGTTGATGGCCCCGCTCGCAGGGCTCGCTACGGCAGGCGGCGAAAAGCTGGTTGCGGAGCTCTACAAGACTTATTCTCAGTATCATAAAGAGACTTTCGACTCGTTCTACTTCTGGGGCGGGACGTTGCTGGCCGACTTCGACCAGATAGACAAATACCGCGTCGAGGCCGATGCTCTCTTCGCCAATATCGACGACCTGCACGCTATCGACGAGATTTTCAGCTCTTTATCCGACGAGCAACGTGAAATCATCGCCCGTTTCTGGCGCACGTTCGACGCCCGCACCTCGAAAGAGCAGCAGGAGTTCCTGCGCGTGTGGCGAACCCTCGGGCCTGTATATCATGACTTTAAGGCTTCGCTCGAGCGGCAGGGGCTGGCATACACCGGAATGATGCACCGCCGCGCGGCTGAAAATATGGAGGCCGGCGCGGCGGCCCTCGCCCCGGGCCGGTATATCGTGGCGGGGTTCAACGCCTTGACGGAGTGCGAGAAAACCCTGTTCGACCACATGCAGCACGAGCGGCTGGCCGAATTTTTCTGGGATTACGACCACTATTATGTCGACGCGGCTGAACAGGAGGCGGGACTGTTTCTGCGCGAGAACATCCGCCGTTACCCGCAGCAGGAGGAGTTCGACACGCATAATTTCGTGCAGCCCAAGCAGATAACCGTCATAAGTTCGCCTTCCGACGCGCTTCAATCCAAATATGTCGGTGATTTTCTGCGAGATGTATCACACGACAAGCGCACGGCCATCGTGCTGACCGACGAAAACCTGCTGCTGCCGACGCTCTATTCGGCTGCCGCCCTCGCCCCGGAGATCAACGTCACGATGGGCTACCCGTTGCGCCAGACCCTGGCTTACTCCTTCGCCGAGAGGCTGTTAGGGTTGCAGTCGCGGGCCAGGATGCGCGGCGACAGGCCGTTTTTCTACCACAGCGACGTGGTCGGCATACTCTCGCACCCGTTTATAAAAAACGGGCCGGCGCAGCAACTCGTCGACCGGATCCGCACCGGACGGTTGATATACGTCGACCGCAATACGCTGGTTACAAGCCCATTGCTCGAAGCGATATTTACCCGTCGCGAGGGCTGGCGGCAGGTGGCAGACTATCTTGCCGACACGCTTGCGACGGTGGCGCGGCTGCCATACGACGGCGAGGACCGCGCGGTGCGGACGGAGTATTTCGCAGTGATGGTCGAGGCGGTGCGGCGGGTGGCGGGGTCGGTCGAAAACTGCGACCTGGAACTCTCCGACCGCGTCTTTATCTCGCTGTTACGCCGACATTTACAGACCGTGCGCATACCCTACGAGGGCGAGCCGCTGCGGGGCGTACAGATCATGGGCATCCTCGAAACGCGCAACCTCGACTTCGACAACGTGCTGCTGCTCTCGGCCAACGACGACACTTTTCCCGGCAACCGCAGCGGCGCGCCGTCGTTCATACCTTATAATTTACGCGGCGCATACGGCCTGCCCGACGCTTCGCACCACGAGGGAGTTTACGCATATTACTTTTACCGGCTGTTGCAACGCGCTAAGCGTATGGATATTGCCTACTGCTCCACCAGCGACGAGCGACGAACGGGCGAGGAGAGCCGCTACATTTACCAGCTGCGTTACGAGTCGCCACACACTGTCGTCAACCGCCAGATCGCCCTCGACATCAGCCACGGCGACCCCGAGGCCATCACCATCCCCAAGAGCGGGCGGACGGCCGAGGCGCTGCGTGCGTTCCTGAACGGCAAGCGGCGCATATCTCCCTCATCCTTTTACGCTTACGTCGAGTGTCCGCTGAAATTCCATTTCCGTTCGGTGATGCGGCTCGAGACGGCGGAGGAGCTCGCCGAGGAGATCGACGCCCCTGCGTTCGGCAACATCCTGCACAAGGCTATGGAGCTGCTGTACAGCGACCTGGTGCGCAATTCCGACCCGGGGGCGGCGATCAGGGCGATGATCGGCGCGCCGCAGGTTGAGGAGGCGGTCTACCGCGCCATCGAGAGCGAGTACCTTAGCGATTTCGCCCTGCCGCGCGACGAATACGGGGGCAATCTGATGCTGGCCCGCGACACGGTCATGCGATATATAAACGGCGCGATACTGCCCTACGACGCTGCCGGAGGCTTCACCGTCGCCGCACTCGAAAAGGAGGTGGACTGTTTGTTCGAGTTCGGCCCCGGCAGCGTCATGCTCTACGGCAAGGCCGACCGCATCGACCGCGTCGGGTCGCGCTGGCGTATTGTCGATTACAAAAGTGGCTCGCCGCAGAGCAAATTCGCAGGCGTGGAGGCGCTGTTCTCCTCCAGCCGTCGCGAGCGCAACTCGGCTGTGTTGCAGACGCTTATGTATTCTATGATGGTGACGCGCAGGATGGAGGTCGCAGGGAGTTCCGGCACGGTGCAACAGGCAGTGGGTTCAGGAGCAATGCAACCGGCAGGGGCTTCCGGCGCGGTGCAGCCCGCGCTGTACTATATCCGCGCGATGGAGCAGCCCGACTTTTCGCCGCTGCTGTTCGACGCCTCGCGAAATGACGGGAAAGGCGAACACATGGCAAGTTACGCCGAGTGCGCCGAGGATTTCGAGCGGCTGCTGGGCGAGAAAATGGCCGAACTGTTCGATTTCGACCGTCCGTTCAAGCAGTGCGACGACGCGGACACATGCGCTCTGTGCGATTTCCGCGAGATCTGCAAGCGATAGTTGCCTTTGCGGCATAATATGTTGATAACTTTTTGATTGTTTATTTTGAAGCTGTGATAAAACCCGCTATTTTTGAACCCTCACAGGGTATTTTTCGAACAATGCCACAAAACGAAAATCGCGGTATAATATTTGCTAATAAAATTTACATCAATCACTTAAAAATTAAAACACTATGAAAAAGTTTCTCCTGAAAGGCGCAACAGTTGCGCTCTTTGGCACGCTGATGTACTCCTGCATCGGTTCGTTCGGCCTAACCAGCAAGGTACTCGACTGGAACAGGAACCTCGGCGGCAAATTTGTCAACGAGCTTGTATTCATCGCATTCAACATCGCCCCTGTTTACGAGGTGACCGTCTTCGCAGACATTCTGGTGCTCAACTCCATCGAGTTCTGGACAGGTTCCAACCCTGTGGCTTTCAAGGGACAGCAGGAAATCAACGGCGAAAAGGGCCGCTTCATCGTCAAACACAAAAAGGACGGCTACCGCCTGATCAACAAGACCACCGGCGTCTCGCTCGACCTTGCCTATGACGACGCCTCCAAGACATGGTCGGCCGTCACCGAACAGGGCCAAAGCATGAAACTCATCACGCTCATTGACAAGAAAAACGCCCTTGTTTACGAGCCCGACGGATCGAGCAGAGCCGTAGCGTTGAAATAATTGCGGGGTGGCCGAAAACCTGTCAGAGTAGGCAAAATACTTAACGTATATTTAATTATGAAACGTGTCATTGCATTGTTCGCGTGTGTGTTCGCAGTGTCGGTCGCAAGCGCGCAGAACGAATTTGAAAAAGGCGTTACCCGTATCAACCTCGGCGTGGGAGTAGGCGGTTCGACGTTCGGCGAGGGTTACAGCACCACGGTCCCGCCCATCGCAGCCTCCGCAGAATGGGGCGTAGTGGACGAACTGTTCGATGCGGAGGCCTGTTCGCTCGGCGTCGGCGGCTACCTCGGCTACACTGCGGCAAAGTATAAATATGCCGGAGTTAATTACGGATATAATGTGTCGGGCGTGATCATCGGGGCGCGGAGTGCCATCCACTATCAGTTCAACGTGAAGAAGCTGGATACATACGGCGGGTTGATGGTCGGTTACAATATCGCCTCCGCAAAGGCCTATGGTAACTGGGGCAACACCCCCACCACTAACCTAAGCGTCGGCGGTTTCTCGTGGAGCCTCTACTTCGGCGCAAACTACCGTTTCACCGAAAAGTTGGGTGCTTTTGCCGAGTTGGGCTACGGTATTTCGTACCTGACGCTTGGCCTGAGTCTCAAACTGTAAAGACTTTCTTTCATTTTTCCACGGTAAGGGCCCCTCTGAGGGGCCTTTCTTTATTTGCGCAGATATAATCCCGCAAACGAAATGTGCAGTTTTTAGGGAACGAAATGTGCAAAAAATTCTTTTTTTGAAAGCGGCAAGTGCAGCCCCGCCCAGGCCGCAGTTCTCGCCCGCCTCTTTTAATA
>JAIRQC010000077.1 GCA_031256675.1 Rikenellaceae bacterium | reverse complement strand
TCACTCTCGAAGACGTTGTCGTGGATGAGGACGTTATCATCGAGGAGTGGAAATGCACCAAATGCGGCCAGACAATCCGAAAAATCAGGGAACATGACGACAAAAAGTAAACGGTTATGTCTACGTTAAAAGAACATAAACAGGGCCGATGCTTTACTGTTTTTCGGACGCGTTACCGCGTTGCCGTTCCGGAGTGGCGTAGCAGGAAACGATGTTTCGAATGCTGCTTTTACTCGGCTGCGTCCGCAGCTGCCGGTGCGACGTGTTCGAAGCCGAAGAACTTCGAGCCGTGCCTTTACACCGACCTGACGGATGGCCTTTCTGTCGTGTTCCGAAAGGAGCCGGTATAAGGAAATAATGTACTATTTTTATGGTTTATGCAAGCATTTGGGCCAAAAACTATAAAAACAATCATGTGTTTAACGAAAAACTTTCAGAAAATGGCAGACATTTTTAATCCGGTCCGCACGCCGCCCATTGAGGCGGAGATCCCCTCCAGCCCCGGAGGCTGTCTCGCAGGAAGTCTCTGCGAAGCAGCCATATAAGTTTTCCATAATAAAGCAGGCAACCCTATTCCCCTGCCTGTATGACGCATTCAAACTCCGACCACGAAACAATGCCTTAACACTGCAAACATATCCCCTTTCTACGTTATTTTTAGACGCATTTCCCTGCGCCCAAAACTCTTTTTCATTCTTTCGCCAAAATGCTTGCATAAACCATAAAAACAGGCAGGCTTTCCGCCTCGCTTCAGCGAATCCCGTATATGTCATGCGGGCGATTCCACTTCTCACCATTGGGAATGCGGGGCAACGCCGAAACAATTCCTTTGCCTCCTATCTATCTGAGTTTGGTAAGAGTAAGCGTGTCCAGCTCCCCGAACCACCGCCAAGTTATATCATAATATTTCTTTTGCAAAGGTCGGATAAAAAAGTTCTTCGTTCAAACAGGTTTTTGCCGAACATAACAAATGAGATTAAAAACCGATAAAATAGTGCACGAGCAGTTGAGGCTGATCTGTGGCATCCCTCGAATATGAGATCGTGTACATCGTCAAAATCAGCGGTATTTACTTCACCTGCACAATTATAGAGCCTTTTTCCAACGGCTACCTGACGCTCGTCGGCAGCTATCTGCCTCGCATGTACCACAACGGCGATGCCTGTTACGATGGCAATCCAGACCTGCGAGTGAACCTCATTACGGTGCAGTTCTCGAACGACTCGCATTTGAACAAGGCGCATGGCAAAACTCAACCGGTAATATATAAACACATTTCGCTCGACGAAATAGCCTGCTTGGCATAAATCCGAGCGCTTCTGCCATTATTCTCGTGAGGAGAGGAGAACGGCAGGGCAATGACCGCCTACGTGAACGAACTGCGGGTCGGTTACGCTTGCAAACTGCCACATGTTAGCTATGGTAGCAAGCTGTTGCTGACCGGCAAGTTGACCGTATCGTAAATATGTTACGAGTTCGATCTCAACAATATTTTCAATTTCAATCTCCAGTTCATATACATAATCATATTCACTCCGTTTGATTGTGTCCGCGAGTTCCGCGAGGAGCATCATAATAAACGTCACCCTGAGGCGGATGAAACTAAAGAATAATATAGAAGAAGATCTTCCATTTGCGGCACTGTTTTTTGTCTTGTCGAATGAAAATAGAAAAAACGATACACCGTAAAAAATTTTATTTTATCTTTGTATCGTTTTTTCGTGCAGAAATTTTCCGCAAAAGACCAAAAACATGAGCGAAACAGTGAATATCAAGGAACTCAACGAGCGTATCGAACGCCAGAGCGTCTTTGTCAAGGGGCTCACGATGGAGATGGGCAAGGTGATCGTCGGCCAGAAACACCTTGTCGACGCACTGCTCATCGGACTGCTATCCAACGGCCATATCCTGCTCGAAGGCGTACCAGGGCTGGCCAAAACGCTGGCCATCACCACGCTGGCACAAGCTATCGAGGCGCGCTTCAGCCGCATTCAGTTCACCCCCGACCTGCTGCCCGCCGATCTGGTCGGCACGCAGGTCTACTCGCAACAGCGCGAAGAGTTCTCCGTCAAGAAGGGCCCCGTGTTCGCCAACTTCATCCTCGCGGACGAGATCAACCGCTCGCCGGCCAAAGTGCAGAGCGCGCTGCTGGAGGCCATGCAGGAGCGGCAGGTGACCATCGGCGAGGAGACATTCCCGCTGCCCGACCCGTTCCTTGTGCTCGCCACTCAGAACCCGCTCGAACAGGAGGGCACCTACCCCCTGCCCGAGGCGCAGGTCGACCGTTTCATGCTCAAAGTGCGCATCACCTACCCGCGCAAACAGGAGGAGGCGCAGATCATGCGCATGAACCTCGCCGGCGAGGGGATGCCGCGCCCCAATCGCGTCGTCACCCCCGAAGACGTGGTCGCCGCCCGCTCCGTCGTGTCGAGCATCTACATGGACGAGAAGATCGAACGTTACATCGTCGACATCATCCTCGCCACGCGCGACCCCAAAGAGTACGGCCTGCCCGACATGGCCCCGCTGGTGAGCTACGGAGGCTCGCCCCGCGCCACCATCTCGCTGGCCAAAGCCGCCAAAAGCTACGCATTCATCAAGCGTCGCGGCTACGTCATCCCCGAGGACGTGCGCGCGGTCTGCCACGACGTTCTGCGCCACCGCATCGGCCTGACCTACGAAGCCGAAGCCGAAAACATAACCAGCGAAGAGATCATAACCGAGATACTCAACAAGGTAGAGGTGCCTTAGCTCTTATACTCTTTCCCGCGCTTTTTTGAAAGAAAGCAGGGCAAAGAACTTCCGAATATTTGTGGTCGCAGGGTTGAAAATCAGCAAGCAGGACTGCGCCTGCGCAGTTTATCCTCGCCGAAAGATCGCTTCTGAAAGTTACGCTTACAAGACATTTCCCGGCGAAGATAAAGTCGCCTTGCAAGACAAAGCGACCATGCTGATTTTCAATCCGGCAGCAACCACGTCACATATCCCGAAACGTACCGATAGTTAAAAGTTTTTGGGCGACTTTTTACAAAAAGTCGCAAAGAAATATGGCGGAGTCCGAAAGCGACATATTGAAGCAGGTCCGGAAGATCGAGATCAAGACCCGCGGGTTGAGCAACGACCTGTTCGCGGGGCGCTACCACAGCGCCTTCAAGGGCAGGGGTATGGCTTTTCGCGAGGTGCGGGAGTATTCCGTCGGGGACGACGTGCGCGATATAGACTGGAACGTTACCGCCCGCCACCGCTCGCCATATGTGAAAGTGTATGAGGAGGAACGCGAACTGACGATGATGCTGATGGTGGACGTGAGCGGCTCGCGGAACTTCGGCACGACGGACAAACTGAAAAAGGGGATGATCACCGAAATCGCGGCGGTGCTGGCCTTTTCCGCCTCACAGAATAACGATAAGGTTGGATGTCTGTTTTTCAGCGATCGGGTGGAGAAATTCATCCCACCAAAGAAGGGACGCTCGCATATACTGATGATCATCAGGGAGTTGCTCGAATTTCAGCCGCAAAGCCGCCTTACGTCGCTTTCGGAGCCGCTCAGATACCTGTCGAACGCTCTGAAAAAACGCTGTACGGCTTTCGTGCTGAGCGACTTCCTCGACATGGACGGCGAGCGGGGCCCTGCCTATGAGGATGCGTTGAAGATCGCTTCGGGCAAACACGACGTGGTTGGGGTCAGGATCTACGACCGCCGCGAGACGGAGATGCCCGACGTGGGGATCGTCGAGTTGCAGGACGCCGAGAGCGGCCGCAAGCTATGGGTCGACACCTCGTCGGCTGCCATCCGCGAACGCTATCGCCGCAACTGGGCGGCCACGAGCGAAGCTATCGACAGGACGCTCAAACGGTGCCGCATCGACAGCGTGACGGTGGCCACGGGCGAAGATTATGTCAAACAGCTGATCAAACTTTTCAAACTGCGATGAGAGTGTGGGCGAAATGGATGGCAATGCTGCTGCTGGGCATAACGGCCACGGCGGCGGGACAGCAGCGTCCGGTGGTCTCGGCCACGGTGGAACCTGACAGCATCGGCATCGGCGACCGCTTCGTCGTCAAGCTGCGGGTGGCGAAGGATGCGATGCAGATAATCGAGTTCCCGAACTTTACCCGCGAGCAACCAAGCGGCATGGAGTTCGTCGAAGAGAGCGGCGTCGACACCCTGAAACGCGACGGACGGCAGATGGTACTCGAAAAACGCTATACGATGACCACCTTCGACGAGGGGCTCTACTCGCTGGGGCGCATGAGCGTGTTCTATGCCGATAAAAATGTGGTCGACACCCTTTGGAGCAACGATACGCTCAGGCTGATGGTCACCACGTTCGAGATTGATACGACCAAACAGACGATCTTCGACGTGAAGGCTCCGCTCGCCGCCCCGTTCCGTCTGGGCGAGATCAGCCTCTACCTGCTGCTGATCATCGGCGGCATGGCGCTGCTGGCGTTCATAATCTGGTTTGCGGTCAACTACAAGCGCGTGATGCCAGCCATCGTCGCCCGTGTCCGCCCTGCCGAACCGCCCCACGTGGTAGCCCTGCGCGAACTCGACCGCATCGCCGGCAAGCGGATGTGGAGCTCGGAGCAGCCTAAGGCCTACTACACGCTGCTGACCGACGTAGTGCGCGAGTATATCGGCCGCCGCTACCGTTTCGGGGCGATGGAGATGACCAGCGAGGAGATAATGGCTTCGCTGCGCGGGGTGGAGCTCGAACGCGACCTGCGCGAGGCCCTCGGCGGGATGCTGTCGCTGTCCGACCTGGTGAAATTCGCAAAATATGTCTCGACGCCCGACGAGGGCGAGGAGAGCTACGCCGCCGCGCGCCGGTTCGTCGAACAGACCGTCCCAGTGGCGGTCAAGGAGGAGGAGGGAGCATGAAAAGGGTTGCGACAGTGATATTTGCGTGTCTGATTGCCGTGCCTCTGGCGGCGCAGCGCTACCCCGAGCGCAAATATATCCGTGGCGGCAACTCGCTCTACGGCAAGGGGAGCTATCCGATGGCAGGGGTGATGTACATGAAGGCGATGGCGCACGATTCGCTCTCCTACGAGGCGCGTTTCGGACTGCTTGACGCCATGTACAAGCAGGGCAACTACGACGCTGCCGCCCAGGGTTTTGCCGCGCTGGCTTCGGATACGGCCAATGTTCATGCGCCGCTAAGCTACTACAATCAGGGCAACGCCCTGTTCCAGCAGAAAAAATATCAGGAGGCCATCGAGGCCTACAAAAATTCGCTCCGCCTCAACCCCTCCGACCGCGAGGCCAAGTTCAACCTCGCATATGCCAAAAAGATGCTCGAACAGCAACAGGATCAGGATAATAAAGACAACAAAGACGACAAGAACAAAGATAAAGACAAAGATAAGGATCAGCAGGACCAGCAGGACCAGCAGCAACAGCAGCAACAGCAGGGGCAAATGACCCGCGAGGAGGCGCAGCGGATGCTTGACGCCGTGCAGATGAGCGAAGACAAGGCCCGCGCAAAACTCGACTCCGCCCGCACCGCCCCGGCAAGAGGAGGGAAAAACTGGTGATGGCGCGATAAATGATTTTCGGCCCGCAGACAGCGGAGGGTCGCTTCGTTGAAGGCTGCTCCCGAAGCCTCTGGCGAAGGGCATAACGGCGATAGATTGCGGCCCTCCGCATCCGCCGTCTGCGGGCCGCCGACCTCTGCGAGGCCGAAAAATACAGATTAATACCTTTATTAACAACATTTTACTGCTAATGGCGTTGCTTATTTTCAGCCCTTAATTCGCATAATAGTATGAAAAAGTTGGTTTACACTATTGTTGTAGCGGCATTTTTTATGTTGCCGTCAAGCAGTTATGCTCAGGATGTATTAGCCGACTCTCTGCAAATGAATGAGGCGGCAAGGCAACAAAAAGATGATAAACCGGAGATTTCATTTGAAGAGAAAGTAGACAAGGTTATGATGTTTATTGCAGAACATACACGGTCAGAGGAATATTACAAATTATATCCAACCACCAATATCTGGACATTTATAAAATTAGATACACGTTCTGGCAAATTATGGCAAGTCCAGTTTAGTACGAAAGGAAACGATTATCGTTTCCAGACATCTATTAATTCAACCGATCTGACTTATGGCTTGGGTACAAAAGCAGGCCGATTTGAACTGTATCCTACTCAAAATATGTATAATTTTTTACTCCTTGACAGGACTGCCGGACGCCTTTGGCAGGCACAATGGTCTATGGACGCTGCAGATAGAGCCATCTGGCCAATTTACTAAATAAAAAAGATCTGAAATCTTCCATGAGTTTCGGGCATTAGTTTAAAAAAGAAAATGACTGATATAGTTCGTTTTGCCGATCGGGGATTGCTGTGGATGCTGGCTGTGCTGGCGCCGGTGGCGGCCTATTATGTCTATCGTGCGTTGCAGGGCGGGGCGGCTATCGGCATCTCGACCACTGCGCCGCTGGCTTCGGCGCGGCGGAGCGTGAAATATTACCTGCGCCACCTGCCTTTTGTGCTGCGCTGTGCGGCTTTGACGCTGCTTATCATTGCTTTGGCGCGGCCGCAAAGCAGCGAGTCGGGCAGTAACAGTTCGACCGAGGGTATAGACATAGTGCTTTCGCTCGATATTTCGGGCAGTATGCTGGCGCGCGACTTCCAGCCCGACCGCTTTTCGGCGGCCAAAAAGGTGGCGGCCAACTTTATTGTCGACCGCGCGAACGACCGCGTGGGGCTTGTGGTGTTCGCCGGCGAGAGCGTCACACAGTGCCCGCTGACCACCGACAAGAGGACGCTGCTCAACCTGCTTGAAGGGGTCAAAATGGGCGTTGTCGCCGACGGTACGGCCATCGGCGACGGGCTGGCCACGGCGGTCAACCGCCTGAAAGAGAGCGACGCCAAAAGCAAGGTCATCATCCTGCTCACCGACGGGGTCAACAACCTCGGACAGATCTCGCCGCTGACTGCCGCCGACATAGCCAAGAGCTTCAATATCAAGGTTTATACTATCGGCGTCGGCACGATGGGCATGGCCCCGACGCCTGCCATCGACATGTGGGGCGGCGTTACCTATGTCCCCGCAAAGGTCGAGATCGACGAAGATATTCTCCGCCAGATAGCCGCCAAAACCGGCGGACAGTACTTCCGCGCGACCGACAACGACAAGCTCAAAGAGATTTACGACAACATCAATTCCCTCGAACGCAACAAGATAGAGGTCGACGACTTCACCCGCTACCACGAACTCTACATTCCCTTCGCTCTCGTCGCCCTTGCGCTGCTCGTACTGGAATTTTTGCTCCAGACGCTCTGGTTGCGCCGCATACCTTAGAGTTTGTTTGTGCTCCTTTCCCGTGCATCCCTTCGCGAGCCGGACAGCACCGACGGGGCGCTACATAAATATTTGATGCCGGCCCTTGTGCGGTTTCGCCGGACGATGAACAACCGGTCGCAAGGTTGGGAGGACGGGGTTTCGAACCGCTTACTTAGTTGTCTGGAAACGGATATGTAAACGATAATTGAGCTTGTTTCGCCACACTGAGATTCCAAGGAGGATTTCAGCACAAGAGCCTTCATAGGCTATTATCATCAAATTAGATACGGTATTTACTTGCTATTGACAAAGTAAAGACAGGGATAATGTGTGCCTTAAACTGGAAGATCTGGATGATATTGTTATTGAAAATATTGACATATTGGATTTAATTGCATATTAATTCTGTTGCAGATTTGAGAGATAGAAGTGTGGATTTTGGGTAAATAATCTGCGTATGGAGTGAGCTAATCATTTCTAACCATGTAGATGTTTGCAATACAATTTTTACATTGATTATAACTGTTAATACAAGCGATAATTCTTTTATACAAACTTTTAAAATAGATTCTGATAATTCTGCCTTGAAAAACACGTTGAATACAATGTGCTGAAAATAAGCAAAAAACAGAATAATAAGACAAACAAAAAAGGACACGAGACGTTTTAAACAATTATCACATGAACAACAGAGCAAGCTCCTTGAAAATATCAAAGTTATAGATGCTTCGCTTTCTATCGAAGATACCTTATCAGCGATTAAAAATGAATTGATATTTTCCGTACCCGTATGTAAGATAGATATATTCCTCGAAAGGCTTGAGGGATAGCGGTTTCAACAACGTATTATAATGTTGAACAAAGGTAGCGAATCTATACAAATACATGAACCGCATCAAAAGATAACCGATATAAGAGAAACATTCCAGCAAGATAATTTGCCTGATGATTTTGCCAATCCCATCAACATTAATGAGAATGATTTGCCGGAATATGAAACCCTGATATTTATTCAATAACTAAAACTTATTGCAATAAAGAGCAATGTGTTAAGAAACGCAATCAGTGATTTTTGCAGAGCATTTGACCAACGTTCAAAATGACTGAGGGAAGAATTAACGAATATTGCTGAATATGACAACTTTGACAAGCAACTTTACGACCATTGGAATACAATTTTGCTATTATGAAAGACTATTGTGAAGGATTATCGGATAAGGAATTAGAAACAATAGGTCGCGATTTTTACAAGAAATATTCTGTCGAAACCATTCTACCGTGCAAGATTAGAGATAAATTCCAATCCGACTATCTTACAAGAGGAAGTTGTCATATACTTGCCGATGATAAAAAATCTGCCATTTTCTGAAAGTTTTTCGTTAAACATCATGATTTCGGGATTGCGGGGTTACCCGATGACTTCGAGGCAGTATACAGTCTTCACCCGTTCTCCCTGAGCGGCGAGGGTGATGCCTTTCTCGGTCAGATAGTCGGGGAATTTGTACACACCCGGCGAAGAGACATCGCCGACAGGCCGATATTACCAGAGGCAGCAGCTTGGATAATCGGGTTTTGGGCAAGGTTTATTACCGCCGCTGGGCGAGCAGCAGAGGGCTGTTCGACGAGAAGACGGAGATATTCAACGAGCTGGACGAAACGGAACTGGAACATCTCTATACCGATCTTCCCGCGGCGGTTTACGACGAGGTCAATGAAGAGCGTTTCCTATCCTTGCCGAAAGAGAATCGGGCTGACTTCAAGCCGTTGAAGCGCAGCGAACCCCTGCCGTTCGAACTTACGGATTCGGACGGCAACCACTATCAGGCGTATTATTATCCTCCGCTCTTTCGCAAGTGGGCGATGGACGCTACGATGGTGGATTACTTCCGTGACAAGTTTAACTTTCAATTAAATTGAGAAATGAGAATTCATCATGGCAACGGCGACGCCGCGAGCTTGCAGGTACAGAGTGATATTTGCGCTCTGGTTCTGAAAGTGCGGCTGAAAGTCGTTAAGGACAACCTTGCCTCGGCAATGGGCAACAGCAAGGTAAAGGTGACCTACTAGGGCGTTTGGCCAATTTATCCAGCTCATCGGCTCCGCCGACGGCAACACCGACACCGAGGACGGTTATCCATCGCTGACCAAGATGGTTGTAACCCTCGACGACAAGCTCGACCAGCTGCTTGCCGGAGGCGGTTCCGGCGCCTCCCCAACTCTCGAAGCAAAGATTGACGAAATCAAGTCCCTTATCGGCGAGTTTATGCCTGGCGCACCGGTCACCCTGTTTGATTTGATTAGGGCGGACTATGAACTGCTTGCAAGCAACATCGGCCCGATGATGAGCGAGAGGTTCTCTACCATCGTCAATCAGCTTTCCAACTTGCAGGACAGGATTATTGGTATCGAAATGAGGAACTCGCAGATATTCGAGGTTCTTAATACGTATAACGGTCTGTTTGACCTTGTATTGCAAAGGCTCGAAGATATTCAGTCGGAGATATAGTAACCAATCCGGCCGGAGGGGGAACCATGTTTCGACATAAGACAGACTTATTGCTTTGTTTGGTCCCTCCGGCTTTTTATGTGAACCGCAGACCCGTATAAAATATTAATCCGACTTGTTAAGGTGACTGGGACGGTTCACTTATTATAACATTCATTTTAAGCCCGCGAAAA
>JAIRQC010000062.1 GCA_031256675.1 Rikenellaceae bacterium | reverse complement strand
ATCGTAATATGCGCAGGGAGGATTGTGCGACAGGTCGTAGGGAAAGTGAGCATTGAAACTGGCCATGCCGTCGACCAGCTTCGTGCCGTCGCCGTGCACAGCGCGAATAAATTTGCAGGTTTCATAGCCGTATGAGGTTTAGTTTTCACAAAGGCAGTATGTGCAATTCAAATACTTACACAATAATTAATTTTTTTACAAAAAGGTGTTTCGGGCGTTTTTTATCCTTGTTCGTAATTTTTCAGTCTGAAGGCTTGCTCATCTGCCCGTGCGCGCCTAGGCGCAGCCCGCAGCCAAAACCCGTCATTGCGTCACGTTTCGCTAACCCGCCGTCGCAGCTCACAGCTCTTGCCGGAGTGTTGAGGCAGGCGCAAAAAAAAGCCCCCGTTAATTATGCGGGGGCCCTTTTGTAAAGCTATGACAATCAAAATATATACCCGACGCCTATCTGGACAACGCGGTTCTGGGTCGATTCAGCGTTCAAAACATAGCTAATGCCGATAACATAACGGGTGCCGATCTCGAAATTCTTATTCAACTTGTATGCAATCCCGAACGGCACAGAAAGGTCGAATGCATAGCATTCACTGCCAAAATCTACGCTTGTAGTCGTTTGGCCGGACGACATTTTGACCCTCGACGCAGCGAGGAAACCAAATTGCGAGCCTGCACAGATACTCAGGTTTTCGACCGGATAAACTTTAAAAACGAGCGGCAGGTTGATGTAGTTCAAATTGATGGCAAGGTTCGTATCCTCCACTTTTACCTTGCAGCCCTGTAGCGAATAGCCGAGAGCAGCCTCTAAGCCGCTCCAGCTGTTTATCCTGCACTCCATGCTCCATGCCACATAAAATCCGGGCTTGATCCGGGCTTCGCTGTCGTTGGTCATGGTTGCCAGATTGAGGCCGGCTTTTACCCCGAACATCGGCCCATTTTGGGCCGATGCGGTTAGCGTCATCGCCAAAGCGGCGGCAAATGAAAAAAGGTTTTTCATAACTGATTATTAGTTAGGTTGATATAAAAGTGATTCAATATCGTATAAATACATAATATTTTTTTATAAATTCCGCCTCGTTCTGTCATTTTTTTATGCGTAAACGATAAGGGCAAAAGAAAAGAGGGCCACGAGGGGCCCTCTTTTCGAACATGCAACCTGTAACCGGAAACTATTCCTCCTTCTCCTCCTCGGTGTAGGCTTTGAGCAGTTTCTCCTGTACGTCGGCGGGAGCCTGCTCGTACGAGTAGAACTTCATGGTGTAGGTGGCGCGTCCGTTGGTGAGCGAGCTCAGGGTGGTGGAGTAGCGATAGAGTTCGGACAGGGGCACGCGGGCGGTCAGACGGTCGAAACCCTTGTCGGAGGTCATCCCCTCGATCATGGCGCGACGGTTTTGGAGGTCGCTCATCACGTCGCCCATCTTGTCCGATGGCACGAGTATCTCAACGCTGTATATCGGCTCCATGATCTTCGGCGCGGCCTTCTTGAAAGCCTCCTTGAAGGCGTTGCGTCCGGCCAGCTTGAACGAGATCTCGTTCGAATCCACCGGGTGCATCTTGCCGTCGTAGACCACCACGCGGATGTCGCGGGCATACGAACCGGTCAGCGGCCCCTCGTCCATCTTCTCCATCACCCCTTTGAGGATGGCGGGCAGGAAGCGGGCGTCGATGGCCCCGCCGACTATTGCGCTGTAAAACTGCAACATGCCGCCCCATTCCAGCTGATACTCCTCCTTGTTCTTGGGGTTGACGACCAGCTCGCGACCGTCGACCTTGTATTTAGACGGCTCGGGCATCCCCTCGTACCACGGCTCGATGACCAGATGCACCTCGCCGAACTGCCCCGCGCCGCCCGACTGTTTCTTGTGGCGATAGTCCGCCGCGGCCACTTTGGTGATGGTCTCGCGATATGGGATTTTCGGGGCGAAGAGTTCGATCTCGATCTTGCTGTTGTTGTTGAGTTGCCATTTGAGTATATTTATGTGGTGTTCGCCCTGCCCCTGTACGATGATCTGTTTGAGCTCCTTTGAGTAGTCGACCAGAATGGTGGGGTCTTCGAACTTCATGCGGTTGAGCGCCTCGCCCAGTTTCTCGTCGTCGGCGCTTTTGGCGGCCTTGATCGCGGTGCGGTAGCGCGGCTCGGGGAATACGATCGGGGCCAGTGTAACCTGCGCGTTGGGGGCGCAGAGGGTGTCGCTGGTGCGCACGGCTTTGAGCTTGACCGTGCAGCCGACGTCGCCCGCAGCCATCTCGGTCACCTTTATACGGTTTTTGCCCGCCACGGCGAACAGCTGGCCGAGCTTTTCGCGGTTGCCCGTTCGGGGGTTTAGCAGCTCCATACCCTCGGTGAGCTTGCCGCGAATGACGCGGAAGTAGCTCACCTCGCCCAGATGCTGCTCGACGGCGCTCTTGAACACCAGCAGCGCAACCGCCCCTGCGGGGTCGGACTCGATCTCCGTGCCGTCGACCAGCTTGAAGTTCGGGGCGGTCTTCGGCCCGGGGGCGACATTGATAATGAACTCCATAAGCC
The DNA here is from genome assembly GCA_031256675.1 of Rikenellaceae bacterium. Lineage (GTDB taxonomy): Bacteria > Bacteroidota > Bacteroidia > Bacteroidales > Rikenellaceae > JAIRQC01. The sequence goes on along the minus strand of JAIRQC010000062.1, from coordinate 3,428 downwards.
GCTTCGTGCCTATGTCTCTTCTGGCCGAGGCGCAGAACACCGGCATCAGGCCGCGTTTGGCCAGTCCGATCTTCAATCCGGAGCGCATCTCGTCCTGCGTGAGCGTTCCCTTGTCGAAGTAGAGCTCCATGAGCGCCTCGTCGTTCTCGGCGGCGAGCTCCACCAGCGCTTGGTGCAGTTCGTTGGCTCGCTCCTTTTCGGAGTCGGGTATTTCGAGATCCTGACGCTCGCCGCTGTCGCCCTTGAACCGGTACATCTTCATCATCAGCACGTCGATGAAAGCGTCGAAGTCAGCGCCGGGGTTGACGGGATACTGCACGATCACCGGCTTGACCCTCGAGGCGCGGGTTATCGACTCGAGGGTCGACTCCCAGTTGGCCTTCTCGTGGTCGAGTTGGTTGACCAGGGCGATGATCGGTTTCTCCTGCGCCGCCGCGTAGCGCGACTGGATCTCGGAGCCGACCTCGAAACCGTTCTGGGCATTGAAAACCATCACCCCGACGTCGGCAACCTTGAACGCCGAAAAAAGTCCGCCGCAGAAGTCGTCCGATCCCGGGGTGTCGATGATGTTGAGTTTGCGCTCCATGAATTCCGTGAAGAGGATCGTCGGGAAGATCGAGCGTTTGTAGAGGTGTTCGAGCTCGGTGTTGTCGGAGAGCGTGCTGTCGGCTTCTACACTACCCCTGCGGTCTATGACCTTGCCCTCAAAGGCCATAGCTTCTGCAAGGGTAGTTTTTCCGGAGCCCGGCGCCCCGATCAGGACGACATTCTTGATGTCGGTGGTCTGATAATTTTTCATGTTTTTTTATGTTTTTATAGTTGGTATTGACTGGCGTTACTGTCGAAAAATTCAGGCAAAACGGCATCTCCCGCGGCTGCCGTCGACACGGGGAGCCAGTGTCGACGGCTTCCCCTGCGGCCGGACGTTGCAGGCCTGTCAGGATAGCTCCTATAAAGTTAAGGAGTTTTTTTTGAATTATGCAATAGCTGGCGGCAAAAAAGTTAAAAAATATTTTCGGCGCGCGCAACGGGAGGCAGGATTTCTGCCCCTGCGACAGATGCGCAAGGCCTCAGGACTGAAAATTACGAAAAAATTAAAAAAAAGCCCGAAAAGCTTTTTTTATAAAAAATATTCGTTATTTGATTAATATTCGAATTACATACGCTACCTTTGTTGAAAATTTTGCCACAACAATTTAACACCAATATTAACCCTTAAATTTTTTCAATCATGAAAATCGGAAATTTATTTGTGCTGGGCGCAGCAATGGCTATTGCCGCAGCGTCGTGCAAAAGAAATTCGAGTTCGGAATCCGACCCGACGCTCAACGTGAACCCCGCAACCATCGATCTTGTCAGCAGCCACGCTGGCGACACAACTTTTGCCATTACCTCTAACCGGGCGTGGACCGCCGTATCGTCCGAATCATGGTGCACCGTCAGCCCCGCCTCGGGCAACGGAGACGTTACGATTACCGTCACTCTCGAAGCCAACACCGGCCACACCGCCAAGTCGGCCACGATAACCATCAGCGCCGGCGCCGTCATGAAAACCGTCGTCGTGAACCAGCCTCCGATGATCGTCGCCGAACTCTTTACGCAGGGAGTGTTCATAATGGGCAGTCCGGATAGCGAGCCCTACAGAGTTATCTCTTGCGAAGCACAGCATGAGGTCACCCTGACCCATGATTTTTACATGAGCAGGTACGAGATCACGAACGCCCAGTATGCTGAATTTCTCAATGCCAACGGCGTCGACGACACGGGCAAGAAGGCGGACATTCAAAACGATGAGGTTTTGATAATCGACGCCGCGACCACAAGTATTGATTATGGCGTAGCATGGAGCGGGGACAAATGGGAGCCTAAGCCCGGCAAGGGAAACCATGCTGTGAGCAATGTCACGTGGTACGGGGCCAAAGCGTATGCAACGTGGGTGGGCGGCAGTCTGCCGACCGAGGCGCAATGGGAATACATGTGCCGCGGCGAATATCCGAACAAAGCCACCGAGACGGCAACCTTGCCTTTCGGCGTCGGCGACGGCACCAAACTGATCGAAGGTATGGCCCATTTCACGACCATCTCTTCATACGACCTGGCGGCGACCCCTCCGGGAAGTTTTTACGATCCTAATGGAACGACGATGCAGTCGACCACAGATGTCGGCTCGTACCAGCCGAACAACTACGGCCTTTACGACATGCACGGCAATGTGCAGGAGTGGTGCGAGGACTGGTTTGCCAACGATTACGGTTGCGGCAATGCTGCCGTTACCGACCCGACGGGCCCCGCCACAGGTACGAGCCGCGTGATTCGCGGCGGTTCGTGGCACGAGATGGGATCGAGCTGCCGTTCGGCTGCACGGAACGGCTACACTCCCCACTATACCACGCCTTATATCGGATTCCGCGTAGTGTGGGTGCAGCCCTGATGAGAGTGTGGGTGCGTAGCCTTGATATGGGTGCAGCAGTTCTGTGGGTGCAGTTCTGATGTGAACGCAGCGGGGTGTTGCGTGGTTCCCCTTATATGGGCGCAGTAGTGCTTGTGGCGCGATATTGATGTGGGTGCGAGTGCGTAGCCTTGTGGGTGCAGCGTGGGTGCAGCCCTGATCTCAACATCATTGCAAGCGGCGGCCCATATTTTTACAAGGGCCGGAGCGCGGTGCGGACTTTCCTGCTGGAGCGCGGCCTGCCCACTACCATTGAAAGGGCCGGAGACATTTGTGTCTCCGGCCTTTGCCATTGCTATCGGTGGTCCTATTTCATTGCGAGAGCGGCCTTTGTCATTGGGCGGAGTTCTGTCTTCTTGCCATTGCGAGGTTTGAAAGGTGTATCACTTCTTTGCCAATCACTACAAGGGACTGAAACCCTGTTATTGCAAGCCAGAAAGGTATGGCGCGGCCTTTCCCTCTCATTGCAAAAGCCAACTACCTCTGTGAAGCAAGGTATGGCATGTCCCCTGAGCGAAGTCTTTAATTTCGACCTGAACGCAGCGAGGCGCAGCCAAAGTGTCTGCCAATTTTGTTCGAAAAAAACGCCTCCTTTCTGAACTACACCCCAAAAGTTAGACACATACTTTCGGGGTGTTTTTATTGATACGAAAGAGTTTGATTTTCGTCATTTGGTAAAATATAGGCTGTCGTTGATATCACGTTACTATATTTGGCACGACCATTCGGATGCTGATGGTACCTTCGCTTCGCCCCCGAATTGATAAACGTTCGGGAAAATGGATAGGAGAGGTGATTTTCGGCAGTATTTTTATTTGCATGCAGGTGGATGCTGCGAGTTTGTTTTCGCGGGGAAATGCTTGCGTGATTTTTTGCCTGGTCTTGCTTTATGCAACCTTGTAAGATCATCCGACGTTTGACAAGCCCCGTATGGCGGAGACATGTGGCAGGCGCTTGTCGGTTCCGTTCTGTCCCGAAC
>JAIRQC010000136.1 GCA_031256675.1 Rikenellaceae bacterium | reverse complement strand
CATCACGCTTCATACAATCAACCACAATTGTTCCCGATACTCCTCAAACTTCGACTTACGCCTCAATAATATTCCGGAAAATCACTATCGTCTAAATGCGTAATGGCATATGATGTTATAACCGGAAGCACAGTGACTTCAGATGGGGAGCTGACCGGACAGAACGGCCTGTCTCAAAAGTCCGATCTACCGTCACTGCGGGCGAGCAATCCATAAAAACACCTGCTTCGGGCGAAATCCTCGCGGCGAAGCCGTCGCAAATCAGTTTCGGCCTTGCGGAGCAAGGTCGGCAGCCCGCAGCCGCCATGCGGAGGGCTGCTTCGGCTGCCTGCGTCCCCTTTCATGCCCTCCGTCGTCTGCGGGCGGAGAACCCGACGCCGCAATGACTGTGTGAAGTGGATTGCCCGCGCTTTGTTCGGCTTCTCTGTTCGCGCAATGACATGGCCAAACAAAAAAAGAGAGACCTCGGTCTCTCTTTTTACATTCCGCACGCGGGGCTATTCCTCCTCCTCGCGCATCATGTTCTCAACGTAGATGGCGTGCAGTTTGGCCACGCGCTTCTCGACGGAGGGTTTGGTGAAATACTGGCGCGAGCGGAGCTCTTTGAGAACGCCGGTCTTCTCGTACTTGCGTTTGAACTTTTTGAGGGCGCGTTCGATATTTTCGCCCTCCTTAACAGGCATAATGATCATATTGTTTAATTTTATGGTTTTACTTTAATCCGTCCCCGGGAGAAAAACAAGGTATGGCGCAAGCCTGTCGGCCTGCTCGCGCGTGAGTATTTGCTCTTCGACCATATCCTCGATATTGCTCCAACCTCCTTTCAATTGTCTGTATTTCAGTATTCTCCGCTGCATGATGGCCGAAATGTATGGATGTTCCAGCCCTCCGGGGGATGCAAAGTTAATATCAATTTTTGTAATTCCGCCCTCGGAGACGAAAATTTCTTTCGCAAACCGTTCGAAATTCTGCTCCGTCACCCCTGCCACCTCGGCGAGCTGGGCCACGCTGACAAATCCTCCGAGCCTGCGCCGCATGGCTATGATCCGCCCTGCCGTTAGGGGGCCGACGCCGGATAGGGTGCAGAGTTCGGCGCTGTCGGCCAGGTTGACGTCCAGCTTTTCGCGGCGGGCCGGAGCGGGCAGGTCGATGTAGGGAGCGAGCCGGGCGAACCGCTCCGGCCCCACCTGATAACACTTGGCAAAGGCCTCCGGCGAGCGGAAACCGCCGATCAGTTCGCGATAGCTGACGATGGCCCCAGCCTGCCCCGCCGAAAAGCCCAGCAGCTCGAACTCACCGGCTGTCAGGGTGTTGGGATTGAAGCGGAACAGCGAATCCTTTTTTGCGGCAGCCTTTGCGATCGTGTGCCCTCCCTCGCCGTCCGCGCTGCCGCTGCCGTTGCGTCGCCGGAACCGCTCGCCGATAACGATATATTTTTCGAGCCGCTCGAACTGCTCGATTGACACCTGCCAGCAGCCGGCAAAGTCGTATGGATCGCGGAAGACCTTGCCCGCCCGACGGTAGCTGATTATGCCCGCCGCCTCTTTTTTGCTGAAACCGAGGCGGATAAGTTCGCGCAACGAGGCGGTGTTGGGGTCGAAGACGAACAGTTCGCCCCCGCGCGGCACGTCGTTGGTGAAGTCCCTGTCGCGGCCTGCGGTACCGCCAGGATCGTCGAAACCGTCGAGATCGTCGCGGGAACCGTCGCGCCGCTCCAGTTTTGCGTCGGCCAGACGGCTGAGGTTGCGATCGCCGCGCGGACACCGCGACAGCCACACCGCCGCCCCGACCATAGCCACCAACGGCAGCAGCATCAGCAGCCCCTTGCGTTCGCCGGAGGAGAAACCGAACGGATTTTTCATACGCTTGCGCCGTCCGAATTTAACAGGGGGATATACCTCAGCGACGGCGAGGCGATCTCCCCGCCCAAACCGTACTCCGCCCAGCGTCTGTCGACCAGCGCTATGGTCTCCGGCGACGAGGTCGCCACGTTGGGCCAGCGGGCGACCTCGCCCGAGATCTTGCTGCGCGCGTCGACGACAAGCCGCCCGCCAGCCAGCCGAACGTCGCGGCCAACCTCGCAGTTGGCCGCGCAGAACCACAGCAACTCCTCATGCGACAGCGAGGCGGCCGCCGCGTCGGTAACAACCAGCAGGTTAACCCCTTCGATGCCGTTGCGAATGGCAAATCCCTCCGCGTCGACCTGTGCGTCGGGCGCGGCGAACAGCAGCGCTATCCCCCACGAAGCGGCCAGCGACAGATCGGACGAAGTCACCCCGCAGCAGGGCGACGCATGCAAGGGCGCGACCACCTCCCGCGTGGGGCGCGAAACGGTCAGATCGAGGGCCATCTTGCCCCCCTCGCCCGTGCAGGATGCGGCGTGGTCGAGCACGTCGAGCGCCCCGCGCGAGAAGAGCAGATCCTCCTCGGGCAGGAAATCCCGCACCCCGCGGGCCAGCGCGCCGATATCGCGCGCGTCGCCCGCACAGACTATCATCAACTTGTTGAACATCATCTGCCCCGCGCCCCACAGTGCGCCGGCCGTCTTGAAGGCCTGTCCTGGCCATGTTGCGTCGATGGCGGTAACGACCAGATTGTGGGCCACGCCCGCCGCAGGCATCCACACGTCGCGCACCTCGGGCTGCAACGCGAGGCGTATCGGCGCAAGGAATATCCGCTCCGTAGCCCTGCCTATGAAAAAGTCCTCCTGCGGCGGCACGCCCACGATCGTGGCAGGATAGACCGCGTCGCGACGGCAGGTGATGGCCGTCACATGCATCGCGGGGTATGGCCCCTCAAGCGAATAGAAACCGGTATGGTCGCCGAACGGCCCCTCGGTAACTTTGGCCTCCGAGGGGTCGACGTAGCCCTCAATGACAATGTCGCAGTCGGCGGGCACATAAATATTGCTGGTCACGCTCCGCACCAGCCGCACCCCGCGCCCGCACAGAAAACCCGCCAGCAGCATCTCGTCCATCCCGTCGGGCATCGGGGCCGTAGCGGCGTATGTATAGGCAGGGTCGCCGCCGAGGCATACGCTCACCGGCATCCGCTCGCCGCGCCGCCTGTACGCCTCGTAGTGCCGCTCGCCGGTCTTGTGGCGGTGCCAGTGGAGTCCGGCGGTATGTTCGTCGAAAATCTGCATCCGGTACATGCCCAGGTTGGGCGCGCCGCTGTCGGGGTCGACGGTCGCCACCAGTGGCAGCGTGATAAACCGCCCGCCGTCGTGCGGCCAGCATTTCAGCGCGGGCAGCAGGCCCAGCCGCGCTTCGTCGCCTTTCAGTATGATCTCCTGACACTTGCCGCGGCCGCGCCGCCGTCGGGGCAGCCAGCGCGCCGCACGCCCCAGCAGGGCTATTTTGCCGCCGAGCCCATTCGGCGAGGTGAGTTTTTTGAACAGCGTCTCTATCTGTCCGGGAATCTCGTCAATGCTCTCACGGTGCAACGCCATAGCGATCCGTCGCTCCGAGCCGAACATGTTCATCAGCACGGGAAAGCGCGTGCCGCTGTTCTCGAACAGTATGGCCCGTCCGCCGCCCTTGACGATGCGGTCGGCGATCTCGCCCATCTCCAGCACAGGGTCGACGGAGGCCGTCACCCGCGCCAGCTCGCCCGCCTGTTCCAGGTTTTTTATAAATCTGCGCATGGCACGTCGCACAGGAGATGCTCGACCTCCCCGCTCCATTTGAGCGACAGGGAGGCCATATATGTCGACAGGGCCTGCGTCTGCTCCGGCGTCATGCCCTGCGCGAAATCGCCGCTTTTCGACAGCCAGTCGCAGAACTCGGCGTGGTGTTCATCTTCCAGTTCCCTGCAACAATTTTCTTTCTCATTTTTATAGATTATTTTGATGATTTATTATATGTACATGGGGCTTTACCCCGAAGCTATTTTGCGAGTGCA
>JAIRQC010000100.1 GCA_031256675.1 Rikenellaceae bacterium | reverse complement strand
CTTTCGGGTAAAATTGTGTTTTTTAGAGGATTGTACGGAAATTTTTCGTACATTTGCAGATTATGAAAAAAACGGTCAGATTAACCCTGTTGCTGCTGTGTGTTGCGGCGGCGGGCCATGCGCAGCGGATCAACGTCGCCTCGTACAATATCCGTTACGACAACGAGGGCGACGCAAAGAAAGGTAACGGCTGGGCGCTGCGCGGTCCGATAGTCTGCACGCTGGTACGCTATCACGATTTCGACATTTTCGGGGCGCAGGAGGTGTTGCACTCCCAGTTGCAGGACATGTCGGAGGGGCTGCCGGACTACAGTTGCATCGGCGTGGGACGCGACGACGGCAGGCAGGGCGGCGAACACTCCCCGATATTCTACAAGAAGGAGGTGTTCGAGTTGCTCGACGGCGGCACGTTCTGGCTCTCCGAGACCCCCGACAAACCGAGCGTCGGCTGGGACGCCGCACTGCCGAGGATATGCACGTGGGGCCATTTCCGGTTGCGGGCCACAGGCGGGGAGCTTTGGTTTTTCAACACCCACTTCGACCACGTCGGCGTGAAGGCGCGCAAGGAGAGCGCACGGCTGATCCTCGAAAAGATCGGCGACATGGCCGACGGTTACGGACGGGTGATCCTCACCGGCGATTTCAATGTCGACCAGCGTTCGGACAGCTACGCCGTGATAGCCGCTTCGGGGATGCTTGCCGACTGCTACGCCCTGGCGGAGGTGCGCCACGCGCAGAACGGCACCTTCAACAGCTTCAACCCCGCGAACGCCACCGACCAGCGCATCGACCACATATTTATCGGCGACGACCTCCGTGCGCTGCGTTACGCTGTGCTGACCGACATGTACTGGTCGCCCGCCGCCGAGCCCAAATCCGTCGAGCCGAAGGACGCCCCGACGGAGATGCGCCTCGGACGCAAAACCCTGCGCACGCCCTCCGACCACTATCCGGTTGCGGCGCAAATAGTTTCTAACGCGGATTAATGCCTGCCCGACAATGGTCGGCAGGGGGTTTCTTTCGGCCTTGCAGAGGCCGGCTGCCCGCAGCCATGCGCCGACGGCAGGCCACGGTCGACGCCCCGCACAACATATCAGCATCCAAAACGCCACGTAATATCAACTTTTAATTCACATTGCCAAAACAGATGAAGCCGCTTGTCGACCCCATAGACCGCGACCTGCTGGAGCAGGAACTCAACGCCGACCATTTTGTCCGTGACACCAACAACGGCGACAATCAGATATTTGTCGTCACCGCTGCCGACTCGCCGGGCGTGATGCGCGAGATAGGGCGGCTGCGCGAACTCTCGTTCCGCGACGCGGGCGGCGGCACGGGCTGCGAGGTGGACATAGACGAGCTCGACACGATCGACGGTGGGTATAAACAGCTGATAGTCTGGGATCCCGTTGCGCGGCAGATCGTCGGCGGCTACCGTTACATAATCTCTACCGACGGTCACCCGAAGTTCTTCTCCACCGAGCACTATTTCCGTTTCAGCAAGCTCTTTCGCCGCAAATTCCTGCCCTACACCATCGAACTGGGCCGCTCGTTCATCCAGCCCGAGTATCAGGGCACGCGCGCCAACCCCAAGGGGCTCTACTCGCTGGACAATCTCTGGGACGGCCTCGGCGCGCTGATTGTCGACAACCCTGGCGCGCGTTACTTTTTCGGCAAGGTGACCATGTACGGCGACTACAACCGCGAGGCGCGTAACATGCTCATCTATTTCCTGCGCAAGTACTTCCCCGACCACGACAACCTCGTCGAGCCGCTCTACCCGATCGAGCTCGACATCGACGAGGCGCAGATGGCCGCGCTGTTTGTCGGCGGGGGTTTTCAGGAGGACTACCGCATCCTCTCGCGCGAGATCCGCGACCGCAACGAGACCGTGCCGCCGATGATCAACTCCTACATGAGCCTCTCGCCCTCGATGCGTGTGTTCGGCACGGTGTGCAACCCCGACTTCGGCAACGTCGAAGAGACCGGCATCCTCATCACCATCAAGGACATATACCCCAAAAAGAGCGAACGGCACACCCGAAACCTGTCATTGCGGCGGCTGTTCCGCGGACACAGAAAGCGGACTGAGGATAACGCCTGACCTCCGGCGAACTGTTGCATAATGTCCGTTGCGCTGCCCTGAGCAGGGCGGCGCTCTCCCCTTTTCTCACCATTGCGACCTCTGCCCGCCATTGCGGGCGGAGCGAGGCTGTGCGCCGTGCGGTTGCGGGGTTGCGGGGTTGTGCGCCGTTGCGACCACTTTCCCGTTGAGACGCCGATTTCCTGTTTTATATGAAAAGTGGAGCATTATTTTCTTGTGGCACAGTGAAATAACCGTTTTCTTTGCAGCCGCAAACAACGACGTATTAACCCTTAAATTTCAAAACGATGAACAGAACGTCATTTTTCGCTGCCCTTGCGGCGGTTGCACTTGCGGCAGGATTTGTCGCGTGCGACAAAAACAAAGACAAAAGTAACGACAACAACAAAAAGGAGGTCGAGGCCGGTTACAGGATCGAGGCCTCCGTAACGGGCAACTCGTCGGCCCTCTCCCGTATCAAATCGGTTAAGGCCAGCGTGTATGTGTTCGACACCGACACCTCCGGGCACTATGCGCCGATAGCTGCGGGGAGCTGCACGAACGGCAAACTGTCGATCACCCTTCCCGCCACGCTCAAAGACGAATACCTGCGCCTTCTGGCTAAAGATGCGCCTGCCGCCGTCACGATAAGCGACAGGACGGCCAAAATGGCTACGGCTGCCGAAATAGCCGCTTTTGATGCGTCCAACAAGAAAATAGGCGAATTTAATTTGCGATGGACAGATTCGACGCGCTTCGTCACCGGCGTGTATTCCTATGTCGACCGCGCCTGCAACATCAACGGGACGGACAGCAGCCGCGTCTACGCCGTATCGCTCAAAAAGGGATGGAACTTCTTCTATAACGAGGAGGGCGACTCCACCAGCCGCTGGAGCTCGACCAAACCTGCCGGAGTAACCTTGAAGTGGAGCTACAACAGCCTGTAACACTATCCGTCAAACGACAGTCGCCCCGAACCGCCGACAGGCCGCGTTCGGGGCGACCTGTTTTATGCCCCCGCCCCCGCCCCCGCGCCGCCGGTCGGCGGGCAAACAGGCGGGCAAACAGGCGGGCGGGCCGCCGGGCAGGAATGAAATATTTTCGGGCGATTTTTTGTCGGTTTAATAAATTTTATTTTTCTTTGCGACCTCGAATAACAACCTTATTAATACTTAAATTTCGAAACGATGAACAGAACCTCATTTTTCGCTGCCCTTGTGGCGGTTGCGCTTGTGGCAGGATTTGTCGCATGCGACAGGAGTAAAAACAAGGACAAGGAAGAAGACAACAACAACAGTAGCGCAGGGAGCGGTTACAAGATCGAGTCGACGGTAGTCGGCGACCCGTCGGCCCTTGCCCTGATTGCATCGGTGAAGGCCAGCGTGTTTGTGAACGACGCCGGCGGGCACTATGTGCAGATAGCCACAGGGAGCTGCACGAACGGCACGCTGTCGATCACCCTTCCCGACTCGCTCCGTGCAGAATATCTGATCCTTTTAGCATCAGCCGCGCCCCCCTCTGTCATAATAAGCGACGCTCTTGTCAAATTGTCGAGTGACGTTGAGATTGCCGCCTTCGATGCGTCCGATCAGAAAACAGGCGAATTCTTTCTGCAATGGGACGATTCGACCAACTACGTCAGAGGTCTGCACACTTATGTAGACCGCGACTGCACCATCAGCGGAGCGGTCGGCAGCAACAGTTACAACATGTCGCTCACAAAGGGATGGAACCTCACCTACGACGTGGGGACGGACACCACCAACCTCTGGACGTCGACCAAACCTGCCGGAGTAACCTTGCAGTGGAGTTACAGCGCTTTGTAGCGGCCCCTGCCTGATAATTGTCGCCCCGAACGCAGCCTGTCTGCGGTTCGGGGCGACCTGTTTTATGCTCCCCTGCCCCGCCCTGCCAGGCCAATAATTTCGCCCCGTTATGCCGCTGCGGGGCGAAAATGAAACATTTTTTGGTAATTTTTTGTTGGTTTAATAAATTCTTCTTTACTTTGCCCCCGCAAATAACAACTTTATTAACCCTTAAATTCTCAAAACGATGAAAAGAACATCATTTTTCTCTGCCCTCGCGGCAGTTGCGCTTGTTGCAGCGCTCGTCTCGTGCAAAAAAGACAAGAACTCCGATCCCGAACCCACACCCCTGGCCATCTCGGCAAGCGTGACTGGCGATGCAAACGATCTTGCCCTGGTTGAATCGGTGAAGGCTGTGGTGCCCACTAGCAATGCGCTGACAGTGATAGCCACAGGGACTTACGCGAGCAACAAAATCTCGATCACCCTTCCCTTTCCTTTCCCGAATGCAAATCTTTTGGAGGATGCAGATGCTGCCGGCGCCAAAATAGCGAACGTCAATTTCATCGGCTATGATGAGAATGATGATGCGATAGGCATGTTCGAATTGGTTGGGAGCAATGCGACTACCGACGTCGAAGGTGTGTATACTTATGTCGATCGCAGTTTTAGCGCGACATCACCGGCAGGCTCCCTGACGTTCAAAAAGGGCTGGAACCTCTACTACTTCATTGAGAATAACGGTACAGATACCGTTTCCAACACCGTACCTGCCGGTATAACCATGACGTGGATCTATAATGCAAACTAATTTTTAGTGACAATCCATACGGGCGTCGCCCCGAACACAGCCTGTCGGCTTGTTCGGGGCGACTTCATTTTATGCCCCTGCCATTCGGGCCGCCACCGCCTCGCTACAGCAGCGGGCTGAACAGGCTCGAAAAGGCCTCGACAAAGCGGCGCAGGACAGGGCGGCTGTTCCACCGTTTGGCGTTGATGCGCGAGCTGTGGCGCAGGTCGTCGAGAAACAGCTCTTCAAGCTGCGCCGTGAGCGTCGGGTCGTAGATGAAAGCCGAGGTCTCGAAGTTGTCCTCGAAGCTGCGAACGTCCATGTTGGCCGTGCCGACAGAGCTCAGGCGGCCGTCTATCATGATGATCTTCGAGTGGTTGAAGCCGCGGCGATAGCGGTAGACCTTAACCCCTGCGGCCAGCAGCTCCGAAATATAGGAGCACGTGGCCCAGTAGACAATCTTGTGGTCGGAGCTGCCGGGGATCAGCAGCCGCACGTCTATCCCGCTGAGCGAGGCAACCTTGATGGCCGTAAGGATGGCGTTGTCGGGCATAAAGTAGGGCGAGCTGATGTAGATGTGCCGCCGCGCTTTGGTGATGGCCGAAAAGTAGCTCTGCATGATCGACGCCCAGTCGGAGTCGGGACCGGACGAGGCGATCTGCATCGGCAGGAAATCCTCAACGTCGTGGCGCGGAAAATATTTGCTGTCGTCGAGTTGCGGGCGGCCGCCGACAAAAAACCAGTCGGTGACGAAGATCGTCTGGAGCATCATCACCGCGTCGCCCTCGATGCGCAGGTGAGTGTCGTGCCACCGTTTGCGCCCGCCGGAGACCAGATAGCGGTCGGCAACGTTCAGCCCGCCGGTGAAGCCCACGCGGCCGTCCACCACCACTATCTTGCGGTGGTTGCGGTAGTTGACCCTGCTCGTCAGCCACGGAAAAACCACCGGCATGAAACACCGCACGTCGACCCCCGCCCGACGCATACGCTGCACGTACCTCCTGCTCAGGCTCCAGCTGCCAACGTCGTCGTAGATCAGCCGCACCTCGACCCCCTCGGCAGCCTTGCGCATCAGCGTCTCGCCGATGCGGCTGCCGATGGCGTCGTTCTCAAATATGTAATATTCAAGGTGTATCGACTCCTTCGCCCCCTCCAGCGCCGCTATTATCGCCTCGAACGTAGCCTGCCCGTCTATGAGCAGCTCCACACGGTTGCGAACGGTCAGCAGGGCCTTGTTGTTGTTGAGCAGCAGGGTGATGATCTCCTGATTGACCAGCACCTCGGGCAGTTGCAGGCTCTGGCGGTTTTGCAGCGAGCGCAACTGTTTGCCGCTCAACCGTTCGATATGCTCGAGGTCGCGTATCTCCTTGCGGTTGAACAGTTTCTCCTTGCGGTGGTTGCGACCGAAAAGCACATACAGCGCCAGCCCCGCAACCGGAATGAGAGCCACCACGATGATCCACGCTAGGGCTTTGGCCGGTTCGCGCCGGTCGAAAACAATAACCACGCTCGTCGCGGCGACCAGCGCGATGTAAAGCACATAAAGTATGGTGCGAATGGTATCCACAAGTCAATTTTCGACGCTCCTTTTCCACAAATTTAAGCAATATATGCCACGAAACCCACAAATTTTTGAAAAAAGTTGCGTTTTATCCAAAACTTTCCTATCTTTGTCTTGGGTTTAAGGTTTGTAAGAAAGGTCTCGGCTCTCGTCAGTCGGGATTTTTCCTTTTTGGTTTTTATACTATAATACTATGTCGAAAGTGATTCATTTGACCGAGGCGGGTTATCAGAAGTTGAAGCAGGAGCTGGACAGGCTGCGGTCGGTCGAGCGTCCGGCCATTTCGGCGCAGATCGCCGAGGCGCGCGACAAGGGCGACCTGTCGGAAAATGCAGAGTACGATGCGGCAAAGGAGGCACAGGGGATGCTGGAGATGCGCATCGCAAAGCTCGAAGAACAGCTGGCCGGCGCACGGATCATCGACGAGTCGAAAATCAGCACCGACGCCGTACAGATACTCAACAGGGTGATTCTGAAAAACCATGCCACGGGCAAGGAGGTGACCTACACGCTGGTGTCGGAGAGCGAAGCCAGCCTGCGCGAGGGCAAGTTGTCGGTGGGAACGCCGATAGCCAAGGCGATCCTCGGCCACAAAAAGGGCGACAAGGTCACCGTCAGCATCCCCGCCGGCAACGTGGTGATGGAGATAATGGATATATCCGTGTAGCCCGCTCCGCCCGCGGTGCGGACGGGGTTGCCTGTCGGGGTGCAGTGCAGGAACTTTCGCCAGGTGTAACGGGCCGGCCAGTCTTTCGAATTATCCTTCGACGCGGGAAGGTCAGGACGGCAATTATCAATATGATATAAATATTTGGCCTGACGTCCGCAGAAAATGACCTGCATTATGAAACCTGCATGTTTAATTGCCGCGCTATTTGACGTCGGCTTTTGCCTGATGCAGCCTTGACCACGGAAAAGGGCCAACAGGATGCGAAACGAGAGAATTCATTCTCGACTCCTGCCTCGCGGGTTTATCGACAGCGACACAATAATTGCCGGCGTTCGCTCCGGCTATTTTGCCGACGAAACGAACAGGGTGATCACTCTCGGAGGAGGTAATGCCGAGGAACTCGCCATTGGCGACACTGTCGTATTGCAGGCCTATTTTCTCGGCGCGATGGTCGACAACAGCAAATTCAATCCTCGCATGGAGGTTTACAACCGGATTTTAGACGCCATCGGCGACCACGGGTACAACAAACATGTTATCGCCCTCGCCGAGCCGATGGCGATAACAGCCGTCATAGACGCCATACGCACCATATCCATCACCACGGACAGGGATTATGATGCGGCGCACCCGGCGGGAAGCGATCTTGGCGACTGTTTCACCA
>JAIRQC010000049.1 GCA_031256675.1 Rikenellaceae bacterium | reverse complement strand
CTTGTACGAGTCGAAAGTCATCTTTTTATGAAACTGCAATTTTTGTCCGGCGACTTTCGAGCATAGGCCGGACACAATCCACGACCTTGTCTCTACTGTGCCGGACGACAAACCAGGCGAGTTTCGTCGCCGACTTTAGTAGACTTAACGCTTAGAGAGTCAATGACGCCGACGCTCAACATCGGCTTTCGCCATCACTTTTTCCGCACCTGTTCTTGAACTGCAAAATGCATACGTTCGGTAGTCCCCGCCGTCATACCGCTTGGCGGAAGGATTGTAACCAGACCTACCGGCGCAAAAAATCGCAATGCAACATATACCACTGATAACCAGTTCTTGACAGACAGAGGGCAGCATCTAAAACAGCCTTCAAAGAGCGTTGGCGCTTGCGTTTGTCTCGAATTATCGTTAATATTGTCCCGTATTGTCTATCCGGCAAGGTTGGCCGGAGCGAATACTTGCACATCATATTTAACGGCCTCTCAAAACAGCCGCCAAACAAAAAAATACGCCATACCAACAAAAATTAATATTATTCAGGTATAAATCGTCCGAGCGGACAGGCAGTTAAATAAACGAAAAAACTATAAAAGATCAGAACAAACATATGGCGCGGGTTGTGGTTGGGTTGTCCGGTGGTGTGGATTCGTCGGTTGCGGCATGGCTGTTGAAGGAGCAGGGGCACGATGTTGTGGGACTGTTCATGGTCAACTGGCACGACACGGCGGGTACGCTGTCGGGGGATTGCCCGTGGCATGACGACAGGATGTTCGCCGAACTGGTTGCCAGACGGTTGGACATTCCTTTGCATGTTGTCGACCTGAGCGCGGAGTATCGGCGACGGGTTGTGGACTATATGTTCGCCGAGTATGAACGGGGGCGGACGCCGAATCCGGACGTGCTGTGTAACAGAGAGATAAAGTTCGACGTATTTTTGAAGGAGGCGCTGAAACTTGGGGCGGACCATGTGGCTACGGGCCATTATTGCCGGAAGGAGCAGACGGGGGAGACATTCCGACTGCTGGCGGGCGTTGACAGGAATAAGGATCAAAGCTATTTTTTGTGCCAGCTGTCTCAGCAACAGTTACGTTATGCGTTGTTTCCCGTCGGCGGCATGGAAAAGCCCGAAGTGCGGCGCATTGCGGCGGAGCAGCAGTTGGCCACGGCCAAACGCAAGGATTCACAGGGTATTTGCTTCGTCGGCAAGGTCGACCTGCCGACATTCCTGCAACAGAAGCTGCAAACGCGACGGGGCGACATAATCGAAATTCCGGCCTCGTGGGGTGGCTACGCAAGGCGCGCCTGGGACGACCCGAACCCCGCCGTGTACTCGCCGGAGGATGGCGCAAAGGTGGGCGAACACAACGGGGCGCACTTCTACACCATCGGCCAGCGCAAGGGACTGGGCGTCGGGGGCAAGGCCGAGCCGCTGTTCGTCGTCGCCACCGACGTTGCGCGCAATATCATATATGTCGGCCAGGGCGAGCTGCATCCGGGTCTTATGCGCCGTGCGCTGCGCATAAGACCTGACGAGATGCACTGGGTACGCCCCGACCTGAGGCTGCCGGAGGGGGGGCGGCGGCGATACCTGCTGCGCATCCGCTATCGCCAGCCGTTGCAGGGCGGCGAACTCACCGTGACAACCGACGGGGGGCTCATACTCTTCGACACGCCCCAGCGCGGCGTCACGGCGGGGCAGTTCGCAGCATGGTATGACGGCGAAGAGCTGAACGGTTCGGGGGTGATAGAGAGATGAAACGGCTCGTCGTCATATTGCTACTGCCTCTGTTGCAGCCCATTGCCCTTGCGCAGGGGCCGCAGCCCGTCAAGCTGGGCTTCTATAATGTCGAAAACTTCTACGACACCATTCCATCGCTGTTCCGCGACGACGGCGACTTCACTCCGCAGGGACGAAACCGCTGGAACACCGAGCGTTACCTGCGCAAGACGGCCAATCTGGCGCGTGTTCTGGACGACATGTCGCTCGACGTGGTCGCGCTGGCCGAGGTGGAGAACGAGGCGGTGGTTCGCGACCTTGTTACGACGCTGCACACCGACTACAACTACATCTACCGCACCACGGGCGACTTTCGCGGCCTTGACGTTGCGCTGCTCTACAAGGGCGACAAACTCTACCCGGGGCGCGTCCGACAGATCGAGCTGGGCTCGACGCGCGAGGCGCTCTACGTGCGCGGCGAGTTGCACGGCAAGCGAATAGATCTGATAATATGTCATCTGCCCTCAAAGCTCAACAACAAGGCCTATCAGCGGCTGGCAATGACGAACATCCACAACTTTGCCGACTCGCTGCAACGCTGTGACGGCGAGGCACATATCGTCGTGATGGGCGACATGAACTGCGACCCGCGCGAAAGGCCCATGCGCGACATATTCGGCCTCAACACCGCGCTCGACGACCTGTTCTCGCCGCTTTTGCCCGAAGCGCAAAAGGGCGGCGGGAGTTATGTCTATAACTCCCGCCGCATGATGTTCGACAATATTTTTCTCTCCCGCGCGCTGTTCGACCTCCCTGGGCCGATCGTCTGCCGTTCGGCGGGGGTCTTCGTCCGCGACTACATGCTTGCCGCTGCCCTGTCGGGGATGAAAACGGGCTATCCGCTGCGCACCTTTGTCGGGACGGATTATGTGGGCGGCTTCAGCGACCACCTGCCGGTTTACGTCATCCTCGAGGTTATCGGTCGGCAGCGAAGCCTGTCGAAATAAACTGCAACACTGTCGGCAGCGCGGTCTGCCAGTAGACCCAGTTGTGAGCGCCGTTGCGGATGCGCACCTCCACCGGTATTTTGGCGGCGCGCATGGCGAGGATCATCGAGATGTTGCCGTCGAACAGATAGTCGTCGTCGCCGCAGTCGATCAGCCAGCGCACGCTTCCGAGCGCGGCGATCTGCGCAGGGCTGGCGTTTTTTATGAACTCCGTCGGGTTGGTCTGCTGTGCGGCCCTGACAAACTCCTCGAAGCGGATCACGCTGCTGGTGGTGCCGAGCGGGTCGTCGAGCAGTCCGCTCAGCGGGCAGGCCGAGGCGAAGATATCCGGATGGCGTTCGGCATAGACCGCCGTGCCGCCGCCCCCCATCGAGAGTCCCGATATGGCGCGGTAACGTTTTTCGGCGCGTGTGCGGAATGTCTTGTCTATATAGGGTATGAACTCTCTGAAAAAGTAGTCCTCGTAGGCCCAGCCCGGCAGGTTGAAGTAACCCATGTTCTTGCCGGCGTAGTTGGCGTCCTGGCCGCGGGCGTCGGGCATGACGATTATCATGGGCAGGGCCCTCCCCGAAGCGATGGCCTCGTCGGCGATGGTTTTGGCGTTGCCCTTCTCCGTCCAGTCGGTGTTGCAGCCCCATGCCCCGTGCAGGAGGTAGAGCGTCGGATACCTTCTGTCCGAATTGTCATACCCCTCGGGCAGATAGACGGTAAATGTCTTGTCCGCATTGAGGACGTCGCTGTGCATGACGAGGTTCTCGACCCTGCTCCGCTGGGCCATCGCGTTTGTCGCCGCCGCCGCTGTCGACAGGACGAGCAAAATGGAAAGCAATCTTTTCATGTTATATCTAATTAGCTGCTTGATCTGTTCCGACGGCCACAGTGCAAAGATAATCAAAAAACGGCGACAAAACGGGCGGCAGGCAAAATTAATTAAAATCCATGTTTTTTGTAAAACATCCGGCAGGTGGAGATGGCTGGTTGCGGAGGTTCGCACATGAGGGAGAGGGCTTTGCCGTTCGCGTCCGACGCCTGTGGCGGCCACACCCCCGCGCTTGCAGAGACGGCGTTCCCGCGCTTGTCCCGACGCATTTTATTTTTATCTCCCCGCACTTGGAAAACGCATAATTTTAATCTAATTTTGCATCCGCAATCCGGCAGGATAAAATCACACTTAAATTATAAAACTATGGGACAGATTGTTAGTATTCATGCAAGGGAGATCCTCGACTCGCGGGGCAACCCCACCATCGAAGTGGAAGTACTCACCGCCAGCGGCGCGTCGGGGCGCGCAGCCGTACCGAGCGGCGCATCGACCGGCGAAAACGAAGCCCTCGAACTGCGCGACGGCGACAAGGGGCGCTACCTCGGCAAGGGGGTGCTGAACGCCGTGAAGAACGTCAACGAAAAGATCGCCCCGTCGCTCATCGGGATGCCCGTGACCGACCAGGTGGGCGTCGACAAGACGATGATCGCCCTCGATGGCACCGCAACCAAGAGCAATCTCGGCGCGAACGCCATCCTCGGCGTGTCGCTCGCCTGCGCACATGCCGCAGCCAACCTGCTCGGCGTGCCCCTCTACCGCTACATCGGCGGGGCCAACGCCAAGACGCTGCCCGTGCCGATGATGAACATCATCAACGGCGGCTCGCACTCCGACGCACCGATCGCATTCCAGGAGTTCATGATCCGTCCGGTGGGCGCGGCCAGCTTCCGCGAGGGGCTGCGCATGGGGGCCGAGGTGTTCCACTCGCTGAAAAAGGTGCTCCACGATCGCGGCCTGAGCACGGCGGTGGGCGACGAGGGCGGTTTCGCCCCTGTGTTGAAGGGGACGGAAGACGCTTTGGAGTCGATCATCGAGGCGATCAGGAAAGCCGGTTACAAACCCGGACGCAAGAGCGAGGGGGGCGACGTGGCCATAGGGCTCGACTGCGCCGCATCGGAATTCTTTGCAGATGGCATTTACGACTACACCAAGTTCGAAGGCGCCTCAGGGGCCAAACGCACCTCCGAGCAGCAGGCGGCCTACATAGCCGAGCTGGTGAGCAAATACCCCATCGACTCGGTCGAGGACGGCATGAGCGAGAACGACTGGACAGGTTGGCAACTGCTCACGGCAAAGATCGGCGACAGGTGCCAGCTCGTGGGCGACGACCTGTTCGTGACCAACGTCGACTTCCTGAAAAAGGGTATCGAGATGGGTTGCGCCAACTCCATCCTGATCAAAGTCAACCAGATAGGCACCCTCACCGAGACCCTTGACGCAATCGAGATGGCCCACCGCGCGGGTTACACCAGCGTCACGTCGCACCGCAGCGGCGAGACCGAGGATGCGACGATTGCCGACATCGCCGTAGCGACGAACTCGGGCCAGATCAAGACCGGGTCGCTCAGCCGTTCCGATCGCATGGCCAAGTACAACCAACTGCTGCGCATCGAAGAGGAGCTCGGCGACGAGGCTGTTTACGGATACGCAAAAGTCTATCGCAAGTAGGCTTCTGCCGCGTTCACGACAAAGGCTGCCCACATCGGGCGGCCTTTTTTTGTGGTTGCGTATTGAAAATACGAAAATTTATTTTATTTTTGCAGAAAGTTGGAGTCAATAATACGCGCGTGCCGGTTAAATTGCTGATAATAAATCAAAACGCCGTCCCTTCGGCAATGGGTTTCCCGCAGGGCAGGGTATAACGGAATGACAGAAGCCCGCAATTCTTATCGTATGGGAACAAAATTTCTATTCGGGGCGGCCATGGCGTGCATCTGCACGACGGTCACAGCCCAGCGTCAGGCAGATGCTGTAATCCCTTTTCAGCAGGATATTCAGCAAATCGTGATCAACCCCGCCAACGGGCATGTGATCGTGAAGGAAAAGGACGCCATTACGTCCGAAGATCCCGAAACAAAAACTGCTGACTGGACGATCAGCAAGGCCGACATTGTAAAGATCGGCGCGGTCGAGAGTGCGGTAAAAGTGCTCGACGCCCTCTCGTCGGGTGCAAGCCTCGCCGCGGCAATGCAATCTTCGGATGCGGTGGAGATAATTCAGGACTCGCCCTACCTGCGTTGCGTCATAGAGAACAGGGACGTCATCATCAATTCCCTCAACGGCAAGGTGGTTTTCAACTCCGGCAACTGCGAATACCGCATCATGGAGAGCCGCTTCCTGCCTGAGGCCGACGAGTTCCTGCTGCTCGTAACGGACGGCAAGATCATTAGCTACGTGCTTTGGGATTTGCAGAAAGGCTCCGCCGCGTGGAAAACGGAGCTCGGCGAGGCTGAAAGCATGATGAGCATGTTCAAATCAATGTTCAAGAACGACGCTTCCGTCGACAAGACGCATGTGGCGGGCAACGCAATTTACGCCTCGCTGAAAGGCGCCCTCTACCGGCTCGACCGCACGGACGGAAAGATCGTCTGGCAGGCCAAAGAGAGGATCAACTCCTTCTATCCCACGCAGTCGGGCGAAAACCTCGTGATAATCAAGAACTCCGGAGGCATGCTCTCGACCAAACAGGCACTGAACATCTGGCGCACCGCCGACGGCTCGCCCGTGTGGAAGAGCGATATTTCCACCAAATACATACTCTATCTCGAAGACTGGAGCGACAGGCTGCTGATAGCCTGCGCCGACGGGTTCAACTTCTATTCATATGCCGACGGCAAAAAACTCTGGAAAAAGGCCCCAAAGGGAGACAATCTCAAACAAGTGATCCCGATTGACGGAAATTATCTATACATCGCGGACAAGGAGATGAACCTGGTCAACGACGCAGGCGTCAATATCTGGAAAAAACCGATCGAGATCTCCGACAACGGCGAAGACGCCGTGTATTTCCTCGGCAAGACGGAGAACAACCGCGTGTTGTACCTCACAGCCACATACGGCAATATGGTCGACTGCGCCTCGGGGAAAAAGATATGGAAGAAAAACATCGAATTCGACAAGGACCGCCCGTTGCTCTATGTGCAGGACGAGGCAACAAAGGCCTTCCTGGTCTACAACAACAAGCGGGTATACAAGTTGGACCCCAACGCCTCCGACAAGCCAGAGCCGGCAGTCAAACTGAAAGAGATCAAGGACGACAAGACGCTCTCGGGCATTGAACTGTTCGGCTGGGGCGTCAGCCTCACGGGGCAGTCCGAGGTTATCGGCATGAACCTCGACGGGGCCACCCGCTATCACAATGTTTACAAGGAGCCCGGCGTTGCCGGACGCAAGTTGCTCGGCGCGGCGGCCGTCGGACTTAAAATCAGCGGAGGAGTGTCGCAGGCGCAGGTCACGTTCTACAGCGTGAATGAAAAGGGCGAACGGGTAGAAGAGGCAAGTGCCAATATGTTCGGCCAGAACGCACGGGCGGCAGGCGCGGCAGGCGGAGAGATCGGCGATTTCATCGCAGCGCGGGCCAAACGTTTCAACGCCCTCAAACAAAACAGGGATTTTGCGTTCATCCTCAACAAGGGTGACAATGGCGCCGAACTGGTCAAGGTGAAAAAAGAGGATGGAAAAGAGGTGGACAAGATCGGGCTCGACAACAACAAGCCGGTATATGAAGTCGATCCGGTGAACGGAGCCATCTATTATGTATACAAGAACGAATTGAGGATTTTCAGATAGCATGCCGTTTTGGTACGGCAGGGCTGCCCGCATCGGGCAGCCCTTTTTGCATCATTTCATGTGCCAGTGACATATATGGCGTTGTTTCCGTGTGCCGGGCTCGATGCCGTTGTGGCCCTTTGTCAACAAGCATTAGGGCTTTAAAAAGAGCAAAAAATTTTAGCCCGTGGAAATTGGTTTCCCTGGAAAATCTTGTTTTGCCTACTGCATATAGGGAGCTACGTGCTTTACGACTGCAAACATCCTTGCGAGTGATTGCTGAGAAAAAATAGATTTCAGGACCAAAACTGTTGTTTTACACCTATAGTCAGCCAAAGTATCCATGCTGTCGCATGTTTTTATCACAATATGTTACAATGCGTTCCTGAATGTCATAAAGTGACATGCTTTTGTCGCCCCCAATAACCACTATCTTAAATCAATGGCTTTATAATCATAATATTATGAGGTTATTTGAGCGCTCCATCAGGAGCAAAAACCACACGATCAATTGAACTGATGTTTAGGCATTTATTTGGTGGTGGTCATTTTTGGTACAACAATGGTACATCAAAGCCGCTTATTTTTTCACGTACCGGATTTGATATGCACCAGTGTATTCATTGCTGACGGTTGCGTTTTCTGCGTATGAGGCTGCCCACAAGGGTGGGCTCATCATTATTAATATTTTTTCAATTCTTCCAATGAAAAATATCCTATAAACTTGCTTCTGTTATTAGCATCACAACACAGGTATTTTCCTTTTATAACATCTATTCCTTTTATTCGCATCACTTGATTAATACCGTCTACCGTAACAAGGTCGCCCGTTTGAAATTGATCGCTTTGCGAACCGCCTTTTCCTTGTTCGTTGGCAAATTCAGTAAAATACTCCTGTAATTCTCGCTCAAACTCATATTTAGATTGCAATAACGACCGGAACATCAGCATTACATCGGCAATTCTGGATAACGTTTGCAACATAATACCAAGTCCAATCCAGATAATGGCAGATAAAGCAGTCACAACTCCCGCAACCATACAGCCGTCTATCGTGCAACAGGCAATAATCCCCACAAGAATGAAGATAATCCCAATTCCAATTAGCATAATACCACATGCTTTTGCTGTTTTTACGCAACTTCCTTGAATATCCACTTCACGCATTTTAACTTTTTTCATGGCTTTAATCAATAATTATTTGAATTTTCGTGCTGCTACCAGTATCTCCTCAGCGTGACCGTAAAGATCATTGACGGAGTTTATTTTGTGGCGGATTTCCTTGTACGTGTCGAAAGCGTCGGTCAGCTTAACCCGCGAGATTCTCACGCCGCTGTAACTGCCCACCTGCGGCTGCCAGACAACGTTTGAGACTTTGGGCTTAAACGTAATAGAGAAAGTATTAAGTGTAGTCGTATAGGCCCTGAAATACATCCGGTACTGATCTATCCGCTCCTCTTCTCCACTCCAGCCAGTTCGCACCCCAACCAATGAACTTATATGAAAGCTTCCGCCGTTTGTAAGACTATTCTCATTATAATGCGGAGTTAATTCGAATATATCGCCAGTTCCTTGATTGATCAATACAAGCTGCATGATTCCGACGAACCTGTTTTCGACGATCTCAATATCAAGATCGAAACTTAACAGTACTCCCCTCGTCACAAGCCCGCCGGGTTTAACGAGAACGTCCATGAAGCAGCCGCTGACTCCATAGGCAATATCGGCAAGTGCCGTGCCCTGAAAATTGCTGCACGGGGCTGCAATATGTGCGGCAAGCATTCCACTGCCCGACTTACTGATCTCGTCGGGGAAATCAAACCCCGTAATATTGTCGTACAGCCCGAAATCAGGCAGCGCGGCATGGATACTGTCGGGGGTGGGTTTTTCGTCTTTTTTGCACGCAAAAAGTGCGGCGACCGTCAGGATAATCAATATTCTTTTCATAATAATTTAGTTTTAAGTTATTTAACTTGACTTTTAACGGTTTCCAGCAGCTCGTCGTATAGCTCTTGAATTTTTGCGTTACCGGCGTCGAGCGTGTTACCGGCTTCGAGCTGTTTCAGCAGCCCAGCCTTGATACTGTCCTTTTCGGCCGGCAGATTTCTTTCATGTTCAGCCTGTCAACAAAATCTTCGTGTTGTTGCTATGTCGTTTTACGTAACAGCAATGTTAAGGGTACTTTTCATGGTAATTCAGGTTTAAGTCGGTGGATATTAGTCGCGTG
>JAIRQC010000129.1 GCA_031256675.1 Rikenellaceae bacterium | reverse complement strand
TGTTGCCCCTCGCAAACAACCTCGTAGCAGCCACCGACATGCAAATGAAAATACCTCCGAAAATCACAGCTCATATCCATTTTCCTACCATATTAGAATGACGGGGCAAAGCTAAGGTGTCTTAATGATTAGTATAACAATCCACTGAAAGTGATTTATTTTTGAACGGATGGTAATTTGAAAAACTATTTTATCACTTTCTCGAACTCTGAATAACAATTATTTTTGCGTCTGAATCGTGCTAAGAAATGTCTGATCAACCCATTATGGATCTCTTCGGTATACGTTTCGGCTTTAGTTCGGATCAATTTTTCGTCAGGGACTCTGTCGGCAGCTCTCAATTGCAGATAGACCGCCGACAGGGTAGCAAACTCCGCTTTCGAGATGCTCAAAAGCAGCGCATCGAGTACCTTTCCGTCGGTATTATTCAGATTGAAGTTAACCGGACCTGACAGGCTGGTGAATATACAGGGCATGTGCAGTATCCCGTTGGCCACGTCGGATGTACTTGCGTTCGTTGCCCATTTGTGTAGAAGAGGCCGCTGCAACCTCGGCTTGGTTCTGCTCAAGGGCAACGTCGGCCACAGCGTTACGAAAAAACGCCCTCTTAACAAATTGCCATACGACAATCAGCACGGCTACGGTCCACAGCAAAAACCTTTTTGCCGGTGAGCCAACAGAACGTCGGTTTGCCGAAGGCCGGGCGCAGTTTCGAACCCGAAACATGTCGTCCGTTGGTCAGCGTATATAGCCCCTCGGAGTAGCTCTCGATTCCGACCTGCTAGCTGAACAGGCCTCTGCCGCCTATCTCGATAATCGTTACGAACAGGTCAAACTTGCTGTCAACGAGGGAAAGTCGGTAGCCATTACCTGGCAGGCACCTGCCTACGTATTCGCCATACGGGGCTGGTCAAATGGCGGGATCTTACAGGGCTGCGTAAAGCAAGCCAAAGAAAAAAATCACGCAAACATTTATCCTCGGGAAAAATCACACAGTCGTTTAGCATCGAAAACAAACTCACAGAAGCCGTAAACATGCAGGCACAAATACCTCCCCAAAATCACAGTTTCTATCCATTTGCCCGAACGTTCACCAATTCGGGAGTGAAACTAAGGTCATGCTTTTAGCGTCTATTTTGCGCCTGCGACAAGGCGCATGGCGGTGTTCCATGCAAAGGGAAGCAGGCGTAAAAAGTGCAAAAAACGGTTCATGAAATTTTAGATGAATAAATTTCAACCTGTTTTTACCTCCCCTACCACAAAAATGCTATTGTGCGATGCGGCGTGCGGCATTATCTTTGTACTCGAAAAAATAACTGAACTATGGCAAAAATAGCACGTAAACTGACTGAGTTGGTGGGCAATACCCCGCTGCTCGAACTGGCCTCGTATGGCCGCCGTCACAATCTCGCGGCCCGTGTGGTGGGCAAACTCGAATATTTCAACCCGCTGGGCAGCGTCAAGGACCGCATTGCGCTGGCGATGGTCGAGGACGCCGAGGCCAAAGGGACGCTCAAAACCGGCTCGGTGATCATCGAACCCACCAGCGGCAACACCGGCATCGGCCTCGCATTCGTCTCTGCCGCAAAAGGTTACCGCCTGATTCTCACCATGCCCGAGACCATGAGCATCGAGCGGCGCAACCTGCTCAAAGCCCTCGGCGCGGAGGTGGTGCTCACGCCCGGGCCCGAAGGGATGAAGGGAGCCATAAACAAGGCCGTTACCCTGCGCGACGAGACGCCGGGGGCCGTCATCCTCCAACAGTTTGAGAATCCGGCCAACCCTGCCGTCCATGTCCGCACGACCGCCGAGGAGATATGGCGCGACACCGACGGACAGATCGACATTCTGGTGTCGGGCGTCGGCACGGGCGGCACGGTGAGCGGCGTCGGCAAGCGGCTTAAAGAGCTGAAACCCGGCGTGCAGATCGTGGCCGTCGAGCCTGCCGATTCGCCCGTGCTGTCGGGCGGCAAGCCCGGCCCGCACAAGATCCAGGGCATCGGCGCGGGATTCGTACCCGGAACATACGACGCAACGGTTGTCGACAGGATCGTTCAGGTGGCCAACGACGACGCCATCCGCACCAGCCGCGAACTTGCCCGCATCGAAGGCCTGCTGGTGGGAATCTCGTCGGGTGCAGCCGCTTACGCCGCTACGCAACTGGCCGCCTTGCCCGAGAACAGGGACAAAACTATCGTCGCCGTGCTGCCCGATACGGGCGAACGCTACCTGTCCACCGTGCTGTACGCCTTCGACGAGTACCCGTTGTAGGAGTTCGGCCCTGCAAAGCATGGTCGGTGCAGGCAACACAAGGTCGGCGTCGGCAACACAGGGCGGCCCCGTCCGCCTGTGGCGTCCGCACCTGCTGCGGGCCGGAAACTGCATTCAAAGTTGGAACCTGACAAGCCGGATAGCGTCGGGCACAAAAAAGCCGCAAAGGGATTTGCGGCTTTTTTCGTCATTGTGAGTTACTTGTTTCGTTTTCCCGCCCTTGCGCCCATGATTATCAGGATTACGCCCGCAATCAGAAGTATCAGGGAGCCTGCGACATATCCTTTGCCCATCGCGGTCAGTCGGTCGAAATTGCCGGCGAGGCCCGCTAATTGCACCGCCCCGACGAGCGAAAGTAGTGCGCCGGAAACCGAAAGGATCCAACGTTTCATCTGCAAATCACTTTGTTACGATCACGGTGGTCGGCGTGTAGAGGGCGCTGGTGATGCCCATTAACAGCCCGTCGATGAAGGTGTGGGTGATCTTCACGTTGTAGTCGGTGGCTCCGCCGGCCAGATCGGTCGGGGTTTTGCCGCCGACACGTATCAGTCCGTCGATAAGGTAGTGATTTTTGCCTCTTACCTCCTGGCCGCTCTTCGCGCCGCTGCCAACCGAATATTCAAGAGTGTAACATGACGCCATGCCGACAGCAATGATCGCTGCAAAAAATAACTTTTTCATTTTTGTTTGATTTTAAGTTTTTGATTTTGTGTTCGATAGTCTGTCCTCTCGTCGAAGTCCATCCTTCATGCACGCACATAAAAAAGCGCGGACACAACCCCCTTCCTGCGTTTGCCGGAACAGTGGTTGACGCTTTCCCGACTCGAGATGTGCGTAGCGGTACGCTTTTACATCATAGGCAATCGGGGTTTAATGACGACGGATGAAAACAAAAAACAAGGGCTGCGAAATAAATTTCGTAACCCTTGTTTTTCCAAAATATTTTTATTGATTGTATAGAATGTCGCTGTACGATTGTAAATAACTGTCGGATAGACGCTAATACAAACTAATCTTTCGGACGTTCCGGGCGGCTCCCACGCAAACGTCCGTCTAATCGAACATTTCATGCAAGATTACAGTCTGAATTTACCCGCAAATATAGCAAGGGCTATTCAATAATCAAAATATTTTAACGCCTTTGTCGCAAATCTAATCTTGCTCCCCTCCTTCGCGGCAGGGAAACCCCGACAAACCCCTATCTCCCCAGCAACCCGAGTACCTCCTTGCAGACTGCCGCGCCACTGAAGCCGAACTTCTCGTCGAGCGTCTTGTAGGGGGCCGAGTAGCCGAAGTGGTCGAGGCCGTGTATCGCGCCGTTTTCGCCCACCAGTCCGGCGAGGGTCGAGGGCAGCCCCGACGTGAGGCCGTAGCGCGGCACGCCGGCGGGGAAGAGCTCTGCAAAATATTCCACGCTCTGATC
>JAIRQC010000113.1 GCA_031256675.1 Rikenellaceae bacterium | reverse complement strand
TTAAAAGCAAAAGGCGGCCCGAAGACCGCCTTTCTTGCTGTAATCACATGAGGGACATGGTTTGGCCGATTTTTTTGCCGAAGCTGCGCCACTTCGCCAAAAAAATCGGCCAAACTTTTCAGTATTCATAATCGTTGAAGAAGAAATCCTCCTTGCTCGGATAGTCGGGCCAGATGTCCTCAATGCTTTCGCACACCTCGCCGTCATCCTCGATCTCGTTCAGGTTTTCAATCACTTCGAGCGGCGCGCCCGACCGAATGGCAAAATCTATCAACTCCTCTTTCGTCGCGGGCCAGGGGGCGTCCTCGAGTTTAGACGCAAGTTCCAATGTCCAATACATAAACTATTTACCTTAAAATATCCTAATCAATTCTGCTCGACAATCAATACGGAGCGCAAAAATAGTAAAAAATCCAATAGAGTTTATGCCGATTAATATTTTGTTCGGATTTTCGGCAATCTTTGTGCGCCCGACAAGGCGCATGGCGGAATCCCATGTAACGGGCCGTGCGCACGAAAATCGCTGAAAAGATGTACAATGCGCGTCGGCCTGTGTTGCACTAACCGATATTGGCCCTAAACTCCCAATATTTTTCTTTGACGTTAAATTTTGCGCCGAGTTGCCGCGACAGCACGTAAAAGTAGTCCGACAGGCGGTTGAGATAGACCAGCGCGCCCGTGGGCAACGGGAATTTTTCGTGCGCCGCGAGGGCCCGCCGTTCGGTGGTGCGGCAGCGCGCGCGGCAAAGGTTGACCATCGACAAGGCCACGTGGCCGCCTGGCAGCGTGAATTTGTCGATGGAGGGCAGCGCAGCCGAAATGGCGTCGATCTCGCGCTCCAGGGCCGCCGTCTCGTCCGTACCGAGGTCAGGCAACTCGCTGCCGGGCCCCTGTGCGAACAGCGCCGCAACGGTCATCAGGTTGTAACTTATCCGGTCGAGCATCGGGCAGTCGACGTCGTGCTCCGGAAGCATATCGGCGGCCAGGGCCACCGTTGCGAGCAGTTCGTCGACGCTGCCGTAAGCCTCGACGCGCAGGTCTGTTTTACTCACCCGCAGTCCCCCGACAAGCGACGTCGCGCCGCGGTCGCCCCCTTTGGTGTATACCTTCATAAACGATAGTGTTGTTTGGGTAACTTGTTGTCGAACAGCATGATAATAAACCGGCGGTTGTCGATGCTCAAAAACCGTTTCTGGCGGCAAAGTTTGCGGCAAAATCGCATTCTCGCAGGCTCGTGGCGCGGATAGAGGGCCACCAGCGTCCCTCCGACCCCGTCGAGCGACCCGGCCAGCGCGCCGATCGTCGCCACGGGCGCGCCCGACGGGACGAAATAGAGCGTTTTGCTATCATACGCAGTTTGCCGGCCAAAAGTTTCGGGCGTTTCGACGATCTCGAAAGCCGAAAAATGCAGATAATGACAGATGTTTTGAAGCTGCACCGAGGCCTTTTCGGGCAGGCCGATCTGGCGCATCTTTTTGTAAAGCGCATCGTCATGACCCACTATATGCCTCTTAATGAAAGTGTTGCGCACAAGATTGTAGACGAACGGGCTGTGGATGCCGTGGCCGTGAAAGTGGCGCAGATGGGTCATCGCCGCCAGGTTCAGCAGGGCCCTGAAAATTCGTATTTTAATGTTCTTAAACAGCATGACTTACTCTTTATAATTGTTTCAAATCATCTATCTTGTAAGTATCTCCCTCTTTTACTATCGTCAAGATAAAAAACGATCATATGCAAAACTTAAATTATAAATATTGGTTTTCGACATGTCCTTTTCTATTTTGAGCGTCTTCAGCCAATCCATCTCATAATCTTGCGCACCGGTAAATACATCATATTCCAATTCTTTGTAAATAAGCTCATTGAGGAACCGTTTAGTGACATGATGCAACTTTAATGAGTCAACTTTTCGATAATCATAATCGGAAATTGCCTTCACCTGCTCTGCAAGATACGACGCATAAAAGTCCCGCAACATCCCTACTACCGGATCTTCCTGCGCAACATCATGTCCGTCGGACATTTGGGCTGTTGTGTCCTGCATTGATGTTTCTGCGTTGCCCCTGTTGTTTTGCAACCGTAAGACCGGATTGCCAAACACAGACATGCAACAGGCAACAATAAACTTATTTTCATAATCTTCCAACGTTATTTTCTGAGCTCTCCTGCCAAATATCCTGTCGAAAAGGCGATCTGCATATTGTACCCTCCGGTGTCGGCGTCTACGTCGAGCAGTTCGCCGGCAAAATAGAGCCCCGGCACGATGCGTGACTGCATGGTCTGCGGGTCGACCTCGTCTGTCGAAACCCCGCCGGCCGTCACCACAGCCTCCTCGAACGGACGGTAGTCGCTCACCGTCAGCGCAAAACATTTGAGCGCGTCGGCCAGCTTTCCGAAAGCCGCCTCCTCCACGCGGTGCATCCTCATGTCGCTACGCACCCCCGCCGCCACGGCCAGCGGCTCGACCAACTGCTTGGGCGCCAGCTTGCGGACCAGTTCGCCGAAACGCGCCACCTCAGGCAGCGCCGCCCGTTCGCGCCCCATGCGTTCGAGCAGCGTTTCGCGGTCGAGGGCCGGTTTCAGGTCGAGCAGCAACCGCACCTGCCTGCCGTCGATCAGCGCGTCGACCGCATCGCGGCTGACACGCAGTATCACAGCCCCTTCAAGCCCTCGAGAACCGAAATCCATCTCGCCGAACTCCTCGGCGGCAATCTCTCCGTCGATCTCCAATCGCAACCCTACATTCTTCAATTGCAGGCCGTTAAGCTGCTGTACGATTGCAGGGGCGCCCTCCAGCGGCACCAGCGCCGGGCGTATATCGACTATTTTGTGGCCAAGAGCGTGAGCTATGGTGTAACCGTCTCCCGTAGAGCCTGTTGCTGGATATGAAGCCCCGCCGGTACATAATATGACGTTGCTGCATTCGATGCGCCGTTGAAAGCCGCCGCGGTTGCGGATCGTCACGCCGTAGATCTTGCCGCCCAGCAGCACGATCTCTTCGGCAGAAGTACGAACTTCGAGCTTGACGCCCAAATCTTTACACCATCCGGCCAGCGTGTTGGCCACGTCCCACGCCTTGCCGCTCCTGGGAAAAACCCGCTCGCCGCGCTCCACTTCGAGTTGCAGCCCCTGTTTGCGGAAAAACCTGACGGTCTGGTGGTTGTCGAGATTTCGGAATGCGGGCCCGAAAAATTCACGTCCCGTGCGTACCTTTTCGAGAAATTCTTCGTGCGAGCGGGTGTTGGTCAGGTTGCAGCGCCCCTTGCCGGAGATGCGGATCTTGCGCCCCGGCTTCTCCATCTTCTCTATTAACAGGACGTTACGTCCCATTTGGGCAGCCCGCCCCGCAGCCATCAACCCGGCCGCCCCTGCGCCGACAACTATAACGTCATAATCCATTTTCCCCGCAAAAATTTTCGCAAAGATAACATGATTTTCACAAAATTTGTGTAGCTTCGCACCCTGAAAAGCAATCGGGACGACATGTTGAGCAGACGGCTACTTAGAATCAAGGTAATCAAGGAGTTATATTCGCATCTGAAATCGGAGTCCGATTCGATGACCGGTTCATTGAGAAATCTCACCGCCAGCATCGACAAGACCTACGAGCTTTATCATCAGATGCTTGAACTCATCGTCGAGGTGCAGCGTTACGCCCGGCAACGCATCGAACTGGGGCAGAAAAAACGTCTGCCGACCAAAGAGGAGCTCAATCCCAACCTCCGTTTCGTCGACAACGCCGTCGTGGCGCAGATCGCCGACAGCAAGCCTCTGGCCGACTATCTCGCCAAGTGCGCCCCGGCCTGGAACGACCGTCCGGAGTTGATCAAAATTCTTTACAACGATCTGACAGCGAGCGACTTCTATCGTCGCTACATGGAGGCCGGAGGGCATACCTATAAAGATGACGTGCAGTTGGCGGAGAATTTCTACATTGAGATCGCCGACAATTGCGAAGCGTTGGAGGAGGCCATCGAGGAGCTGTCAATCCAGTGGGTTGACGACATGGACTTTTCTATATTAATGGTATTGCGCAGCCTGTCGATGTGTCGCGCGGGGCAAAGCCTGCCCATTGTGCAGGAGTTCAAGAACGACGATGACCGTCGGTTTGCCGGAGAGCTATTTCGCAGCGCTCTTGCGAATTACGGCGATTATATGAAGTATATAGAGAAGTTCACGCAAAACTGGGACGTCGACCGCATCGCCTTTCTTGACGGGTTGATAATGGTGGCGGCCATCGCGGAACTCATCAACTTTCCGACCATTCCCGTTAAGGTCACGTTCGACGAATATATCGAAATATCAAAGTATTACAGCACTCCCGGCAGCAGCGTCTTCATCAACGGCCTGCTCGACAAGATCGTCGAAGAGCTCCGCACACAACAATTAATAAATAAAGAGGGGCGCGGATTAATGTAAATACAAATATTTATTCGTACATTTGTCGGCGATACGTTTGAGGGTTTGTCCAAACTCTGTTCGCAAACAAAGATTTGGAAAAACTCTGGAAAAAAACTAAAAATCATATTGAAAATGAATCTTTTATTTTTGTTTTTGAGCATGGCCCCGGCCGGTGGCGAAGCAGGCAAGGGCGGCGGCGGCAGTAGTACGTTCCTGATAATGATGCTGTTGATCTTCGTTGTGATGTATTTTTTCATGATCCGTCCGCAGCAGAAGAAGCAGAAAGAGCTCAACAAATTCCGCAATTCGCTCCAAAGCGGGCAGAAGGTCATCACGGCAGGCGGCATTTACGGCGTGATCAAAGAGGTGAAAGAAACCAGCGTGCTGGTCGAGGTGGACAGCAACGTCACGCTGCGCATCGACAAGTCGATGGTCGTCAAGGATCCCTCTGACCTGTCGCAACAGGCTCATAAATAGGACGCTATGGGTTGAGCACAAAAAAGGCCGGCAAAATTTTGTCGGCTTTTTCTGTGAATTGCCACGACTGTTGCGAGTTGTCGCGAGTTGCTGAGAGTTACTGCGACAAGTCGGGGTTTGCTAAACTTTCGGCCTCGGACGCTGCGCTTTGGCAGGGGTTCTGGCTGCCGACGGCTCCTTGATTTTGGGCTGCCTGACGGCAGATTCGGCGGGCTTGGAGGCTTTGGCAGAGGCGGTTGCAGGGGTCGCTTCGGACGCTTCGGAGGCCTCGTCGGGCAGTTTGAACTCGGTCATCCCCGCCTCGACGAGAATGTTGAACCACATCACCAGCTTTTTCAGGTCGGAGTGGTGCACCCGCTCGCGGTCGTATCCGGGCAACACCGTGGAAATCAGCTCCTCTATCTGCTTCGGGTCAGCCTTGTGCGATATGGTCGGCTTGCCTGCGGTGTGGGCATACAGTTTCTCAAACACCTGGGCCAGAGGCACATCCTCGTCGTCCGTAAAGATGGCAATCTCGGCCAGCGAACTCACCCTGGCGTTGGAGGGGAAAATGGTGCGACGCTTGTCCGTGAGCGATTCAACGATCACGCCGCCGCTGTTGCGGGCCAGATACCTGAACAGTCCCGGCTGGCCCGAAACGGCCAGTATCTCTTTAAGTTCCATAGATATATAAATGTTTTAGAGTGCAAATATAACAAAAAATGTCGCGCCGCAAATAGGTTATCTGCAATTTTTTGCGTAAAATTGCAGGTTAAAATGTTATCGGGATTTATGAAAGTGTTAAAATTCGGCGGCACCTCGGTCGGGTCGTCCGCTGCCATGTTGAAAGTCAAGCAGATAGTCGAATCTCGCAGCGAGAGCGTCACGGTTGTGGCGTCGGCTTTGGGCGGGGTGACGGACAAGCTGCTCGCCATAGCAAAGCAGGCCTCCACGGGCAACGCGGCATACAAGGAGGAGCTTAATGCTCTGATAGAGCGGCACATGACGCAGATGCGCGAGGTTGTGGGCGCGGGACGCATGGCCGCGACCGAAAGCAGCGTCTGCGGCATGTTGGAGGAGCTGTCGAACATCCTCAAAGGGGTGTTCCTAATCAAGGACATTTCGGCCAAAACCAATGACGTCATAGTGAGTTACGGCGAGCGACTGTCGGCGGCCATCGTCCACGGCATGATTGCCGGGGCGGAACTTTTCGACGCCCGCCAGATCATCAAAACGCGCAAATATTTCAGCCGCCACATCCTCGACTGGGAACTGACAGGGAAGTTGGTCTCCGAGCGGTTCGCAAATGCGCCCAAAGTGGTGATAATCGGAGGGTTCATCGCGTCCGACCGCGACGACGGCGACACAACGAACCTCGGTCGCGGCGGGTCGGACCACACCGCATCGATCCTCGCCGCAATCAACAACGCCGAGTCGCTCGAGATTTGGACCGACGTCAGCGGCTTCATGACCGCCGACCCGAAAGTGGTGCCGAGCGCCTATGTCATCGATCGCATGACATACGTAGAGGCCATGGAACTCAGCAACTTCGGCGCAAAAGTGATCTATCCGCCGACCATTTTTCCGGTATATCACAAGAACATCCCGATCCTCATCAAGAACACTTTCGAGCCCGAAAAACCCGGCACACTGATCTCCGGCGAGCCAAGCAGCGACCAGCGGCGCTCCATCAAGGGCATTTCGTCTGTCAGCGACACCTGCCTGATAACGATTCGAGGTCTCGGAATGGTTGGGGTAATTGGTGTCAACTACCGTATTTTCAAGGCTTTGGCCAAAGCGGGGGTAAGCGTTTTTCTCGTGTCGCAGGCGGCCTCGGAAAACACCACTTCGATAGGCGTGCGCAACAACGACGCCCAGCTGGCTGAGAAGGTACTGTCGGAGGAGTTCAGCGCGGAAATCGCTATGGGCGAGATAAATAAGATCTTCGTCGAGCGCGACTTGGCCACCGTCGCCATCGTGGGCGAGGACATGAAACACACGCCTGGCATCGCAGGCAAACTCTTCGGCACGCTCGGGCGCAACGGTATAAACGTAATAGCCTGTGCACAAGGAGCTTCCGAAACAAATATCTCGTTCGTCGTCTCGCTCGACAGCCAGCAAAAGGCTATGAACGTCATCCACGACTCGTTCTTTCTGTCGGAATATCAAGTACTTAACATTTACGTCGCCGGAGTGGGGCTGGTGGGGGAGAAGCTGCTCGAACAGATACGCATCCA
>JAIRQC010000081.1 GCA_031256675.1 Rikenellaceae bacterium | reverse complement strand
AATCCGCGCCTTGACTCCCCCTGCGGCAAGCAGTTCGCAGCCCTCCACCAGCGTCGCGACCTCCGAACCGTCGGCCACCATCACCACGTCGGGCCTCCCGTCGCAGTCGACGACCGTGTAGCCGCCGCGACGCACCCCCTCCGCGCTGACCGCGGGCAGGTTCTTGATGTTCTGGCGCGAGAGCAGCAACGCCACCGGACGGCGTTCGTCGAGCGCAACGCCCCACGAGGCCACCGTCTCGGCGGCGTCGCCCGGTCGCAAAACCACCATCGACCGCTGACCGTGATGGTTGCGCAACTGCTCCATCAGCCTTATCTGCGCCTCATGCTCAATCGGCTGGTGAGTGGGCCCATCCTCGCCCACGCGGAACGAGTCGTGCGTCCAGACATAGATCACGTGCAGGCGCATGAGGGCCGCCAGACGCACGGCGGGCTTCATGTAGTCCGAGAAGACGAAGAATGTGCCGCAGACAGGGATCACCCCTCCGTGCAGGGCCATGCCGTTCATTATCACCGCCATGGTCAGCTCGGCCACTCCGGCTTGCAGGAATTTGCCGCTGAAATCGCCCCGTGTGAAGGCTTTGGTCTTTTTGAGGTAGCCGTCGGTCTTGTCCGAGTTGCTCAGGTCGGCGGAGGCGACGATCATGTTCTCGACGCGAGCGGCCAGATAGCCTAACACAGAGCTCGATGCGGCGCGCGTGGCCACGTTGTCGCCTGCCGCGACCTCGTTCAGGTCGATGGCAGGCAGCCCTCCCGAAAAGAACAGGTCGAACTTCGAGGCGAGCTCCGGATTGGCGGCGCGCCAGGCGGCCTCCTCGGCGCGCCGTTCCGCGCTCCAGCGGCGCAACTCCTCGCGGCGCGCGGCGTAAAGTTCGGCGCTCTCGGGGAAGATGGCAAACGGATCGTCGGGGTCGCCGCCCAGGTTGCCGACCGTGGCGGCGAAGTCGGCCCCTGCATCGCCCAGCGGCTGGCCGTGGGTCGAGACCTTGCCCTCGAAGCTCGAGCCGTCGCTGCCCACCGCCCCCTTGCCCATGACGGTGCGGCCTATTATGAGCGTCGGTTTCTGCGTTTCGGCCGTCGCCGCACACAACGCCGCACGGATCTGCCCTGCGTCGTTGCCGTCGATCTCGACCACGCTCCAGCCCCATGCGCGGTATTTGGCAGCGGTGTCCTCGGTCGTGACATCTTCGACCCGCGTCGAGAGCTGTATGTTGTTTGCGTCGTAAAACATTATCAGGTTGCTCAGCCCCAGCGTTCCGGCGATGCGCCCCGCCCCCTGCGAGATCTCCTCCTGCACGCCGCCGTCCGAGATGTAGGCGTAGGTTTTGTGCGCCGTCCACTCGCCGAAACGCGCCGCCAGGAACCGTTCGGCAACGGCCGCCCCGACCGCCATCGCATGTCCCTGACCGAGAGGGCCGGAGGTGTTCTCCACGCCGCGCATGACGTCCACTTCGGGGTGGCCTGGCGTGACGCTTCCCCACTGACGGAAGTTTTTCAGCTCTTCGGGCGTGTAGTTGCCCGCCAGCGCCAGCACGCCGTAAAGCATGGGCGACATGTGGCCCGGATCGAGAAAAAACCTGTCCCTGAGCGGGTAAGCCATATCGTCAGGATCGTAGCGCAGGAACTCGCGGTAGAGCGTGTCGACGAAATCGGCCCCACCCATCGCCCCCCCGGGGTGGCCCGATTTGGCTTTTTCGACGGCCGCCGCCGCCAGAATACGGATGTTGTCTGCTGATTTACTCATAATTATTTGTATTTTAAGAATATGCCTTTGTCGAAAAGCGTCCACAGGCAATGCCGTTGGCCGCAGGCGGCCAGAGCGTCGTTGGCCCATGTGTTGCAAGAGTAGAAGAGGTTGTAACGCCCCCGCGCCTCGTAGAATGCGTCCGAGAGGCCGTATGCCGCGTCGGTCTCGATGTTTATGAAACTGCCGTCGGGGGCGCGACGAAAGCGGCCCTCGATGAACTCCACCAGCCGGGCGTATTGTTCGCGGCTGATCATGGTTCGGCGGCAGAGGTCGTTCACATAAACCTCTTTATAATATGTAACGTGCATCGCGGAGCTGCCAAGCCAGAAAGCCGCACGGAATGCCAGCCCGAGGGTCAGGTCGTCCCACGTGGGCATGTCGATGAAAAACCCCTTGTCGCCCCAGCCGATCGCAACCCAGTTATAGAGCGTGTCGGGCGAAACGTTGTTGCTGCACGGCAGTTTCAACCTCCAGTCGGTCGTCCCGCTACGCACCGGTAGCACTATGTCGGTATGCGCGCCGTTGCTCTTTATGAAGATCGTGACCTCCTGCGGCGCGGCGGCCTCGGCAGGTATGGCTATCCGCGAGCAGCACCACGCCGCGCCCAGATAGAGCGCGACAAAGCCCGCCATGCCGCCCAATGTCCAGAGTATTGGCTTTATGCAGAACCGTTTCATGTCTTGTTATTACGTTCGCCCATCGCCTGGTTGAAGCAGTGGCGGCACAGGGGCTGGTATACGTCCTTTTCGCCCATGACGACCAGCTTGTCGTTGGCGCTCAGGCGGTAAGAGTGGTGGGCAGGGTCGCCGCAACGCGGGCAGATGGCGTGAACCTTCGTGACATACTCCGCCGTGGCCATCAACTCGGGCATCGGGCCGAAAGGGTTTCCCCGATAGTCCATATCAAGCCCGGCGACGATAACCCGCACTCCGAGGTCGGCCAGACGGCGGCACACCTCGACGATGCTCCGGTCGAAGAACTGCGCCTCGTCTACGCCGACCACGTCCACGTCGGAGGTCATGATGAGGATATTGCCGGGCGACTCTACCGGCGTCGAGCGTATAGCGTTGCTGTCGTGAGAGATAACCTCGTCGGCCGCGTAGCGCACATCCATCTGCGGCTTGAAGATCTCCACCCGCAGATTGGCAAACCTGGCCCGTTTGAGGCGGCGGATAAGCTCCTCGGTCTTGCACGAGAACATCGACCCGCAGATCACCTCCACCCAGCCGTTGCGCGAAGCGTTCTCGAGAAACATCACTTGAAGAATTTACGCTGGAACAGCAGCATATATATCACGCCGACAGTGATGTAGCTGTCGGCAAAGTTGAAGATCGGGCTGAAAAACGTGAACGGTTCGCCGCCCGCCCACGGAAACCACTCCGGATAGTGGCCGTGCCAGAGCGGAAAGTAGAGCATGTCGACCACACGCCCGTGCAGAAACCCTGCGTAACCGCCC
The DNA here is from genome assembly GCA_031256675.1 of Rikenellaceae bacterium. Lineage (GTDB taxonomy): Bacteria > Bacteroidota > Bacteroidia > Bacteroidales > Rikenellaceae > JAIRQC01. The sequence continues at coordinate 2,280 of JAIRQC010000081.1, read as the reverse complement.
CCCTCGGGGAAGAGCGTCGCGACGGAGGTCACGGTACTCTCGTTGAAGATCAGGCCGTAGAACATGCTGTCGATGATGTTGCCGAACGCTCCGGCCAGGATCAGCCCGAAGCCGACCACCACTCCCGTCGGTGCGCCGCGTTTGACCAGACGGTTGATATACCAGCCCAAAAACGCCACCGCCACTATACGGAACAGACTTAGAATGAGTTTCTTGCCGCTGCCTCCGGCAAAAAATCCGAACGCCGCGCCGGGGTTTTCGATAAAGCGGATGAAGAACCAGTCGCTGAACACGGTGTGGCTCTCGTCGAGCATCATGGTCGATTTGATCCAGATCTTCACCGCCTGATCGAGCGCCAGCAGCCCGACAATGAACCAGAGTATCTTTTTGCGAGACATATTTAATATTTATTTGGTTTGTCGTTTTTTATACGGCTTGGTAACCAGACATTTGCGTACAGTCTTTCGAACCTGCCGGTTGAAGCGGCGGCCGCTTCGCATAAATTGTGTTCCACGTGTTTCTTTGTTCCGCGTGCGCGCTACAACCTGAGGTTCAGGCCGTCATGCTATCCCTGCCGTCGTGAATGGCCTGCCTGCAAATGCAAATTATAAAACCGTCAAAGAACCATCGCGCAACTTGCAGCAGAATGATTGTGGAGACAAAATTAGCTTAAAATTACGCGGTATCCAAGTGCGGGGGACAAAAATCAAGGTTGGCGCATTGCCGGCTGCTCCTGGCACAAAGCAGGGAAGCCATGTTTTTGTTACTGGCAACAGTGTGGTTTTTAGTATAATGAGGATCAAAATTCGAAAGCGATATTTGCTATTCATCGCCTTACAACAGCATTGATTTGTGCGGGCAGGTATTATGCCGCACTTGGGGTTTGGTTAAAATCTTGGGTCGAGATGATTTTAGCAGGTGTTTTTTGAGGTTTTCAGGCAAAGTTATTTTGGGGTTCAAGATGCGAAAATGGCTTTTCACGGATGGCTTTGAATATAATTTTGGAGTTCAATGTGCGAATAATTGATTTTGACGGATGCTTTTTGAGGTTTTGGAACAAATACTTTTGTTGCGGTGGTTGTACTTGAATTGACTCCATTTTATGTCGTTACTCGGTATTAAGAGTAAACTCTCATGCTATCGCGCCAAAGAAAGTTCGCACTCTTTTATATGTTGGTAAACTGTGTGCTTGTGGATTGCTGAAAAAAATATATTTCAGGGCCAAAACAGTTGTTTTGCACCTTTATGCGGCCAAAGTATCATGCTGTTGCAGCAATCCCCTGTCGGCGATCATTTTTTTATATTCCAGCTGACAGTTCAAAAACCTGCAATTTCATCACAGCTGTTTCCAGTTTTCTTAAACATCTAAGTTATAGTGATATGAATGGTCATTTCTATCTGTTTCTCATAAGAATTTCATTCTGCAATGTAATCCAGGCACTAAAAATATATGTTGGTTTCGAGTCGCCGGCCCGCCCGGGCGGCACATGGCTGCACTTGCCAGATAAAGGCTCAAGACGCCTTCCCAGATGGCAACAAGTTCGGGCTGTTCAAGACTATTGTTGAGATTGGCAAGGGGATGCCATATCAGCATGCCAATTCTCATTGACATAACCGTGGAACCCTCCGACAACCAAGCCATTTCTTTTGTTGTGAACCGTGACGCTGAAGCAAAGTAATCCGCCGATGTAGAAGTAAAAAATATCATACAGCGACCCGTCCGCTGATACTCAAAACTCTCAGTATCCTCGAAAGCCATCATGACAGATCGATATTCAGGCAATTAATGAATACTTGCGATCTTGACCTGCTCGTCATGTATGGGTACATTGCCTTCGCACTCTCAGGCTTCATTTGTCGTTAAACTCCCTGATTTTGCGGATACTTTGGCCGCACTTCGTGCACTTCCACTCTTCGATAGTCACGTCCTCATCCACGACGACATCTTCGAGGCTCAGGAACCTCTCTTTGTGGCGACACTGTTTCACCGCATCGAACAGCAGCGACAGACCGAACCCCAAAATGTTGGTAATGATTTTTGTCCACATGGCTTATAAGTTTTAATGTTTCGTCGTCATTGTGTCTCCGGTCGGCGCAGGACAGAGATTTACGGTACGCCCCTCCTGCTCATCGCTCGCTCTCGCGGCCGGAGGGGCTTATGGCTTGTTTATCGTTACACCGCCCTCGCCGTGCTCCGGCGGTCAATGGTGCGCTATGCGCATCAGAACAATATCTGCTGCCCTGTCGCAGCAGGAAAGGGGTATAAGGTTTGAGGGCGGA
>JAIRQC010000078.1 GCA_031256675.1 Rikenellaceae bacterium | reverse complement strand
CGTTGCTTTCCCTCGAAATACGCACCGGTATTCCGTCTGTAAAGCGCCTTGACAGAGAATCGCAACAGCATCGAACCCGAATGCGCCGTTCTGTGCCGGTACGCCCCCGTGCAATATTTTTCGGTGATGTTTGTCCCGCGGCCGAGGCGCATAGCCGGTACTATGTAACGAGGCGGCGGGGCAAGGAGGGCAAAGAACGGTAAAAGAGCCTTTAAAGAGCCTCCAAAAGCCCTCAAAAGCCAAAAAACTCCCCCAAGCGCCCCAAAGCGCATGAAAAGAACCCCGAATGACGATGGCGGGAAATTCCAAACAAACTCGTATCTTTGCCGGATGATCGAGATAATTCCTGCGATAGATATTATAGGAGGCGAGTGCGTGCGGCTCACGCGCGGCGACTACGACCGCAAGACGGGCTACACGCGCAACATCCTCGACCTGGCGCGAAGCTACGAAGCGGCAGGAGTGCGCCGCCTGCACATGGTCGACCTCGACGGGGCCAAAGCCTCCTTTCCGCAAAACCTGCGCACGTTGGAGGAGGTGGCCTCGCATACGGGGTTGGAGGTGCAGTACGGCGGGGGCGTAAAGTCGCTCGAGGCGTTGCAAAGCGTTTTCGACGCAGGGGCGCACAGGGCTATCTGCGGCAGCGTGGCCGTAAGCGAGCCTGAGAATTTTCGCCGGTGGCTTCTGGATTTCGGGCCGGAGCGGATGATCCTCGGCGCGGACGTCAGGGATGGTCTGGTGGCCACTCACGGCTGGCTGCGCAGCTCGGAACTCGGTGCAGGCGAACTTTTGGCCATGTTCACCCCCGACGGACTGGCCCGCGCGATATGCACCGACATATCGCGCGACGGCATGTTGCAGGGGCCCGCGTTCGACCTTTATGCCGAGCTGCAAAACGCTTTCCCCCTGATTGAGATCACGGCCAGCGGCGGCATAAGCTCCGCCGAGGACATTGTGCGCCTCGACGCGATGGGGGTGCGCAGCGTGATAGTGGGCAAGGCGATATACGAGGGGAAAATAGACCTGAACCAGATAACAAAGCGTTGATTCTCCCGCGACTTCCATATATATGCGAGATCGAGCGAGCTGTTTTGTGAAACAACATGAAACCTGCCTAAATTTTCCCGCCGAAGTTATTTGGCAACTGTTTTCGGATGATCCCGGCGGCAAGTTTTGCAGACATGGCGATACCTGCGGCGAAACACTTTGGCTTCGCTTTCCTCCCCCTTGCGGGGCATGGTCGGCGAGCTGACTATGTTTCCGCTGCGAGCGTCGGGTGCCGCCAAAATCGCCGGAAAGTGCATCAAATAGCGAGGGCGGTAAATTTCAGACATAATTCATAAACTGTCGGCAAGTCCGGCAGGAACAGCATTTTGCAGCCCGCCGCTACCCGAGGTACAGTGCCGCTGCAAGGCCGAAAGATAAAGACTGTATAAAAAGATGCTTGCAAAGAGGATAATACCCTGTCTCGACGTCAAGGACGGAGCGACGGTCAAGGGGATCAACTTTCTCTCCCTGCGCAACGTCGGCGACCCGGTGGAGCTTGGGCGGAAGTATGCCCGCGAGGGGGCCGACGAGTTGGTCTACCTCGACGTCAGCGCCACCAACGAGGGCCGCGGCACCTTCACCGACCTTGTGAGCCGCATCGCCGAGGGCGTAGACATACCGTTCACCGTCGGCGGCGGCATCTCCTCGACAAAGGACGCCGACCGGCTGCTGCACGCAGGGGCCGACAAGATCAGCATCAACAGCGCCGCCGTGGCCGACCCGTCGCTCATCGACCGCATCGCCTCGCGCTACGGCAGCCAGTTTGTGGTGGTGGCCATCGACGCACGAATGGTGGACGGCGTGTGGCGCGTGACGACCCACGGAGGCAAAAGGCCCACGGAGCTGGAGCTGTTCTCGTGGGCCGTCGAGGCACAGCGGCGCGGCGCGGGCGAGATACTCTTCACCTCGATGGACCACGACGGCGCCAAATGCGGCTATCCCTGCGATACTTACGCCCGGCTCAACGAACTGCTCACCATACCCGTCATAGCTTCGGGCGGGGCGGGCAGCGTGGCGGACATAACCGACGTTCTGACCCGCGGACGCGCCGACGCAGCCCTCGCCGCCTCGATATTCCACTACGGCGAGATCCCGATCCCACTCCTCAAACGCGGGCTGCACGAAGCGGGCGTTCCTGTCCGGCTCTGACCCCTGTCGGCGAAAAATTTTGATGCGCCGTCTTTTTTTATGTCTGTGTGTTCAAAATAAATTTCTATCTTTGCGTTCAAAATCTTATGCCAATGCAAACATATTCGAAGATACAAACATTCTGGCTGGTGGCGCTGAGGATGGCTATCGGGTGGCACTTTTTGTATGAGGGGATCGCTAAGGCACTGAGCCCCAAGTGGACGGCCGCCGGCTATCTGATGGATTCGCAGGGGTGGTTCGCCTCGATGTTCCGGTGGATGGCGGGCAGCGAGACCACGCTCGGCATAGTCGACTTCTGCAACGAGTGGGGGCTTGTGCTGATCGGGCTGGGCTTGATCGCCGGCTGTATGGCCCGCGCGGCCTCCATAGGCGGGATCGTGCTGCTCGGTTTCTATTTCCTGTCGCATCCGCCGTTCATCGGTTCGGAAAGCATGTTCATGCTGCCGCGCGAGGGATCCTACATGTGGATCGACCGCAATCTGATAGAGATAGCCGCCCTTGCGCTGCTCTATGTTTTCCCGACTTCACGCAGGTTCGGGCTGGACGGATATATTTTTAAGAAAAAGAACAATGTCTGAGGAAAAAGATAAACAGCCCCTCTGTGCGGGCCGTCGTGAGACGCTGAAAAAACTGATAGCCGCCCCCGTGCTTGGGGCGATGGCATACGGGGTGTATAAAAAAATGCAGTACGACCGCTCGCGCCGCAGCGTGGGCGAACTGTTCCGTCTCGACGCGCCGCCGCAGGCTAGGGAGTTCGACCCGGAAGGCAACCCTGTCCGCATCGGCCTGGTGGGTTACGGCATCAGGGGCAAACTGCTGATGCGCGCGCTGGGCTTTGCCGAACCCTCGCGTATCGACACATTGAAAGAGGCCGCCCTGCTCAACTCACGGGACCGCCGCTACGCCGACTACATGGAGCAGGAGAGCCTCAATGTGACGGTTACGGCCGTGTGCGACATCTTCGACACATACGCGGAGGAGGCGGTGGTGGCGGGCTCCAACATCTACCGCGAGGGTACGGGCGGCAGGATGGGCCCCGCCCCGAAACGCTACCGGACATACAGGGAACTGATCGCGGCCGAGGACGTCGACGCGGTGATCATCGCCACCCCCGACCACTGGCACGGTACCATTGCGATGGAGGCCGCCCTGGCCGGAAAACATGTCTACCTCGAAAAACCGGCGACATGGACGGTGCCCGAAACCTACATGCTGCGCGAGGTGATCAAAAAGACGGGCGTGGTATTCTCGCTCGGCCACCAGGGACGGCAGACCGACAGCTACATCCGCGCCAAACAGATAGTCGACAAGGGCATTCTGGGCCACGTCTCCCTTATTGAGGTGTGCACCAACCGCAACGATCCCAACGGCGCGTGGGTCTATCCGATCCACGAGACCGCCTCGCCGTCGACTATCGACTGGAAGCAGTTCGAGGGCGACCCGGCGCGCATCAGGGAGTATATGGATTACATGACCTCGCACGGACTGGCGCGCTATGTCGGCCCGGAGGCGAGGGGGCAGTTCTCACTGGAACGCTTCTTCCGCTGGCGGTGCTGGTGGGATTACAGCACGGGGCTCAGCGGCGACCTGCTCACCCACGAATATGACGCGGTGAACCAGATCATGGGGTGCGGGATTCCCCATTCGGCAACATCGTCGGGCGGGGTCTACTTCTTCAAGGATGGCCGGACGGTGCCCGACGTGCTGCAAACGACCTTCGAGTTCCCGGACAGGGACTTGACGATGCTTTACAGCGCGACGCTGGCCAGCGAGCGCGACCGTGGCAAGGTCTTCATGGGCCACGACGCTTCGATGGAGGTGTCGAGTTCGCTCATAGTCAAGGCCGACCCCGCCTCGACCCGCTATGCCGAACAGATAAAGAGCGGGCTCATCAAGCCCGACATGCCCATCATGACCTACGTTCCCGGACAGGAGGGGGTCGACGCGGTAACTTCGGCCACGGAGCTCTACTTCGCCCAGCGCGGGCTGCTGTACTCCTACGTCAACGGACGGCGTTACAGCACGACGTATCTTCACCTGCGCGAGTGGGTCGACTGCATTCGCCACGGCGGCACGCCGAGTTGCGACGTCGACGCAGCCTTCGAGGAGGCCATTGCCGCCCACATGGGTACCCGCGCATGGCTCGAAGGCAGGACAATGTACTGGGACAGGGATAAGGAGGAGATAGTAAGGGGGTAGGATATGTTGAAGTTCAGCGATCTGGACAGCGCGAAGAATGCCGACGGGCTGGTGCCGGCAGTGATCCAGGACAACGAGACGCTGGCGGTGCTGATGGTGGGCTACATGAACGGGGAGGCCTACGACAAGACCGTTAGCGAGGGTCGGGTGACGTTCTGGTCGCGCACCAAAGGCAGGCTCTGGACGAAAGGCGAGAGTAGCGGCAACTACCTCAATGTTGTGTCGATAGCGGCCGACTGCGACCGCGATACGCTGCTGATCAGGGTCGATCCCGTGGGGCCGACATGCCACACGGGATCGGTCAGTTGCTTCGGCGGCGAGGCTGCCGAAGGGTTTATCCGCCGGTTGCAGGGGATCGTCCGGCAGCGTCACCGCGACATGCCCGAAGGTTCCTACACCACCAGGCTTTTCACCAAAGGGGTGAACAAGATTGCCCAGAAAGTGGGCGAGGAGGCGGTCGAGACTGTGATAGAGGCCGTGGCGGACAACACCCCTGCCATGATCTACGAGGCCTCCGATCTGATATATCATCTGCTGACGCTGCTGGAGGCCAGAGGGTGCTCGATAGCCGATCTCGAAAAGGAGCTTTACGCCCGCCACAAGTGACGGTTTGGCGAAAGGGAGGAAAAAACAGTCGAAAACAGTCCGAAAATCGTCCAAAATTTTTGCGAAGCGGTAAAAATTGCCGAAATTTACGGCGTCGAACCTGACTTACATTCGCTTCGGCAACATA
>JAIRQC010000076.1 GCA_031256675.1 Rikenellaceae bacterium | reverse complement strand
TCACCCTCGGCGTCGCAGGACTCTTTGAACAGGCGGGCTATGCTTTGCTGGGAAAATGCGTTCAGCAAGACGCGAAAGCGTTTTACCAATTCGCAGGAGGTGTGGCTGGTCTCGCGGTCAATGAGTTTGAACAGTATCCTGCTCTGTAACGACAGTTGTATCTTCCGTTGCCGTACTGTCGGCGGGCGTCGCTTCGGAGGAGATATCCGCCCCCTGCGGGGCGTCTATCTGGTACCTGTTGCCGTCCGTATCGACGACAATAATCGGGAATACGCTCTGTCCGCTGTTACGGGCTACGGCCACGCTGCCCACGGGGTTGCCATGCCCGTCGCAGATCTCCATCAGCCCCGTCACGGGGCTGTACTCGGCCACGGGGCCCTCCGGCATGGCGAAGTCGAGCCTCAGCGGTTCGATCGTAACCTTTACCGTGACGGTGCGGCTGCCGCCCTGGTCGAGTTCATTGAGATTGGCTACCTGCGAGGCTTTCGGGTCGTACTCGCTCTCAACCATGCCGTCGATCTGGCGGTTGTCCGTGTTCACCCGCAGCCGGTCGAACTTCACCGCAACATTAACCTCGAATATCCACGGCAGCATCACCACTCCCCTGCCCGAATACCAGCCGCCACCTTGCGGTTCGACCTCGGTAACACTCATCGGAAAGTCGCCGCCAACCGTAACCTCATCGCCCGGCCTGAGCCATTCATTCGGCTCCTGATTCGTCAGCTCTACCGTCGGCTCAATCCCGCACCGGGCCAGCCGCTGCTCGTCGTTCTCCGGAAGCGTTACCTCCCCCGTCGGCGAGTAGACCGGACGGTTCGACCGGCCCATAGCCCCAACCCGATACTCATACGTCCAGCCAAGGGTGAGGCCGGCTGCCGTAAAGGTGTTGTCGAGGGTCTGTTCCGCCCTCCAATCGTACATCCCTGTCAGGCTCCTGGGCCGGTACTCGACAACAAAGGCCTCGTGTTCGGGAAGCGGCTGCCACTCAACGGTCATCCTCTTCCAGCCCGCCGTCGCCCTAACTCCCGTCGGGGCAGGGCAGTCGTCCCCAGTCTCAAAGTACCACACCTCAGACTGGCCGTTGTTCTCGAACATGCCTATCTCGTCGATGCCGTCCATCGCCGTGGCCTTCACCTGCCATGCGTAACGCTTGCCGGGATCGAGCGGCGGCTCGAGGTGGGTGTAGTTGAGCGTCGTGAAACGTGTAGTGGTCTGATATACCGGGTTGCCGTACATGAACGCGCTCTGCGGGGCGGCCCCGTTGTCGGGCAGCTCCTTCAATGTGAACTCGTACACGGTCTGCGCCACACCCTGGTGGCGCGGCATCCACTGGAAGCGGATGTACTGCGGCGTGCGCGTGGAGGTCAGCTCGCCGTTGGCCGGCAGGTTGAGCATCGGGGGCTGCTTGAGCTCCAGCCACGCCCGACCGGTGGCAGGCGCGGAGACCGGCAGGCTGGTGTTGTAGTCGATGGCCTGCACGGTGAACTCGGTCATGCCCGTGGGCAGCTTGCCGCCATGCAGGTAGCCGTTGACAGCTATCCGCTCGGGGGCAAGGTAGGGGGCCAGCTCCGCACCGGTAAGTCTTAATGGCGTTCCGTAGTCGAGCTCTATCGGCGGATAGTACAGTTCGTCCCTCGACATTATTGTCAGCGAACTGCCGCTTTTGACCGTAACCCGCAACTTGACCCGATGCTCGCCCTGTCCCTGACCCCGGTTGAGCAGCGTAACGATCAGCCTGTCCCTGTTGCCTGCATAGTAGTCCGACAAGTAAACCCCGTAAGGCTGCAGAACCTGAACAGTAACATGCACCGGATAGGACGAACTCTGCGACCATGCCGTGGCGGGAACTGCCGCAGCAAGCAGCAGACCGAACAGCAATGTCCTGAGATGGCCTATGGCGGTAGAGATGCGCATACGGGTAACGTTCGGGTTATCGTCCCATGTTCGGTATAATGTCGTTAATCATGTGCGTTACAATATATTAATTTCGTTTCGTCCGCTTATCGCTTTGTTCGGCCCTGCCGAGCAAGGCCGAACTTCAAATAAACTCGGCCCTGTCATTGCCGCGAGCGTCGGTTCGCCTGCTGCCGCAGGGCAACCGTGTTGCCCTGCGGCGTTAATGCGGGGCAACCTTCGGCCCGCAGACGGCAGAGTACCTCGCTATGCCGCAGGCAGAGCGGGCAGCACTCCGCGTGGCACGGCTGCGGGCTTTCGACCCTGCCGAGCAAGGCCGAAAGTTTTTTAGCCAAAACTCCGCCGGTCGCCTCGCTCCCGGCAGACGGCTGCCATGTCGCCTCTGGCTCCTGTCGCATCCTCCGCCGTCTGCGGGCCGAAAACCGAAAACAATTCCTGTTACCTCACTGCGTCGGTTCGCCCGCCGCCGCAGGGCAACTGTGTTGCCATGCGGTGTTAATGCGGGGCAACATTCGGCCCGCAGACGGCAGAGGACCTCGCTATGCCGCAGGCAGAGCGGGCAGCCCTCCGCGTGGCGCGGCTGCGGGCTGCCGGCCTTGCTGAGCAAAGCCGAAAGTTTTTTAGCCAAAACTCCGCCGGTCGCCTCGCTCCCGGCAGACGGCTGCCATGTCGCCTCTGGCTCCTGTCGCATCCTCCGCCGTCTACGGGCCGAAAACCGAAAACAATTCCTGTTACCTCCCTGCGTCGGTTGCCCGCCGCCCCGAGGTGACTGTTCGTCGCGAAGCAACGAACAGTTATCATCTCTTAAACACCACCTGCAACGCCGACTTGTCGACTCGGGTTGACAGGACAAGGATGTATGTTCCATGCTGAGTACCGTTTATCTCGTATTCGAACGTCCTGCTCTGAACGCCATGCTCGCTTCTGGTATCCAGCAGCGCTCCGGAGGGGGAGTAGAGCTGCATGGTAAAGTCCTCCGCGCGGTCGAGCTCCACCGTCACCTTGAAGTAGCCGGTTGTGGGGTTGGGCGAGGCGCGGAACTGCCGGATGAGCGGGTTCTCGCTGTCGGGCAGCTCGACCTCTCCCTTGCCGACCACGGTGATGGCATACTGAACTATCGAAGCCCCCTCACCCTTGTATCCCTCCATCGAGACGGTGTAACTCCCCTTTTGGGCGATGGTAAATACCAGTTCGGTATCGGTCTGGCTTATGATGACCGCCTCTTCGGGCAACCGCCACTCTATGCGGTCGGCGGCCATGCGGCTAAGGTTGATGGCGTGGGTCTCCGATCCGGCCTCTATGGTGGTCGGCACCCTCATCTCCAGCTCGAGCGTCTGTTGGGTGAAGCGCACCTCTATACGGTCTGTCGCCGTGCAGCCCTGCGGGTTGGTTGCTATGACTTTGTACACGCCCGGCCGGTCGACGATGATCTCGCTGTCCGTGGTCGGCCGGCGTACATCGTTCAGGAACCACTCGTATGTCACATTCGGCTCCTTGCACACGGCAGTCACCAGGCGCATCTGGCCCCGACACATCACCAGATCGTCGCCGAGGCTGACGGTGAAGCCGCGCGGCTCCTTCAGCCGGAATGTGTATGTATTGAGGCAGTTGTTGGCGTCGGTTACGGACAGTCGGTACGTCCCCGGCAGCAGGTCGTCGCGCACGAGCGATGTGGTGGGCGAGTCGTCCCAGTGAATGTTATACGGCGGCGTGGCCCCCGTCAGCTGTACGCTTATCGCCCCGGCGGCCACGCACGAGGGCTGGCGAACGAGCGTATCTATCTTCAGCGTGCTGGCCGACTTCACCTCGGCACTCGACGACAGGCTCCCGCCACGCGCATCGGTCACCTTGAGCATGTAGATACCCTCTTCGAGACCGGTCAGCTCGTTGCCCGTAGCTCCCTCGACGTTCCACCGGTAGGTGTACGGAGTCACCCCGCCGCTGACCTGCGCCGTAACCCTGCCCGTATTGCCTCCATAGCAGCCGGTCTTGACCGTTGCGAACTGCACCACGATGGGGTCGGGCTCGGTCAGCTCATAGTCTGCCGTTTTGGTTATGCCGTTCCTGTCGGTTATCTCTATTCTGTATGTCCCGGCGGTGAGGTTACGGGCGATGCTGTCCTCGATCATCTGGAGGGGTTGCATCGTCGAGCCGTCCGATTTGAACCATTTGTACCTGTACGGCAAGTTCGGGAGGGCAAACGGTCTGCCTCCTCTGGCATGGGCGGTCAGTTCGCCCTGACTGCCGCCGTACCAGTTGATGAAATGTGTCTCCTCGATCTCCACCACCAGCGGCGGCGGGGCGTCGAGGTAGAACTCCGCCACCGCCTCGCAGCCGCACGGCGCAACGCGGTCCTCCGGCGCGAGCATCGCATAGTTTTTGTCCCGAATGGAGATAAAGTAGTTGCCACGGCCGAGCCCCTCGAAGGTATATAACCTGTCGCCGTTCATCTGGTCCGTCGCCGCCACCGCGGGGGTGAACGAAACGCCGTCCTCGTGGCGGAAAACCGTAATGTATCCGTTCGCCGGCGGGGCCGTCTTTGTGCCTCCGCCAACCCTGAGCGTGACCCTGCCGTCGTGGGAGTCGAAAGCAAGTGGGGATTCCTTTTGCTCTACGACGAAAGCGAGGGGCTGCGGGGGTTCGGCGACGACTTTTGCAACGGCACCCGTATCCGATTCGCAACGGTCGTCGCAGTCGGTACATCCGTCGCCCTTGAAGACCCTGACCGTATAGTTGCCCGCCACGAGGCGGTCGAATACCGCCACTCCGAACTGGTCGGCGGTTCCCTTTTCGAACGAGAGCCATCTGTCGGTAGTCGTTCCGTCCCTGTACAGCTCGGCGCGGTATTTCCCGTTGCCCCCTGTGGCGGACACCGTGATCTCCCCGTCACTGCCGCCGTGGCAACTGACGTTTTTTATCGTCAGAGAGTGGGTGATGACGGGGACGACAGGGATATTGTGCGCCTGTGTGGTAGAATAGGATGGGTGCCCTTTATAAGCTGTTCCTGCCGAGAACTTATAATCTTTGGCGGCGAGGTTCGGAACGGTTATTTTATTGTTCGCGTCAGGGGTTATGTTTGTCCATTCGGACCTGGCCTCTCCGTTGTTCATCAGTTCGAATGATTCATGCTCCTCAAGCGCGCGATCGAACGTTATGGTAACGGAGGCGTCATGAGTGTCGTGGCACCTCTCGAGTTCATGCGTGATGCTCTGTATGCCTGGCGCGGAAAGGCAGGGGGTAAGGTTTATGACATTTGGCTGTTGCCCGGGATAAGTTTTAATTCTGACGTAAAAGCGTTCCGATTCCACGATGTTCCTGAAATCTGTAGCGTCAGGGAAAATATCGCTCCCCTTGAAACTGATCTCACTGCGATCGTTACTGTAAATTATGCCCGGTATCGATGCGAAACTGCGCCAGTTGCTATCATTGTAAGTTGCTGATGAAGTGCAGTATTGCCAATTATACGTCTCTTTGGGCGTGAACCCTCTGGTGGCTTTCAGCGTTATGCGACGGTCTTCGGGCAGATAATAAGTGCCCTCCGTCTCGTTTTGAGGGCCGTAATAATAGATGTTGATGTTTTTAGGGCGGAAAAGGATATCCAAACTCACATAACATCCGGGGAAAAGATCTCTGCCGTCATCTCCGTAATGAAAATTTTGATGTACTATTGCGACATCGTTGGGATTGAGCTCAAGCGTATTTTCCTGACCGGAACTTCCCGATGGCTGGTTCCATTTTTTCCACAGATAGAATTTAATTTTCGTCGGCCTTTTGTCTGCCTGATATTCCGCAGTAATATTGTCGGCGAACCAGATCCCCCCATTTTTGTCTGTATGACCAGCCCTATGTTGTATGATCTCTTTTTCTGTGGAACCACTTCCGGTATATATTCTGTAGGCTATTGCCTGACAATATCTTCCGGAATTCTTAAACTCATGAAATTTAATGCTCAATTCATACCGTCCTATATCAGGAGTCTGTCCGCTCGCACCGGGTGCGAACAACCCCGCGACGAGCCATGCAGCAAAAAATATTGCCATCCTTTTCATAACTTGACGCTTTTGACAGTTGATATTGGGGCTGAGCCGCTCGTGCGCACCACGAGCATGTAGTCGTACTTCGCGCCGGGGGCGATATTAGCGTCTTCGGTCTCGCCCGTCGTGGCGAGGCCGTCGCGCATCAGGGAGTAGGGGCCCTCGCCAGTTTTGCGGTAGAGCTGGATGTTGGTCGTCCCTGCCATCGGTACCTTCCACGCTATTTTCACCACGCCGCCCCTCAGCGCGGCGGTAAGAGAGGGCGAGGCTTTGGTCTCGCCCTTCTTTGTCGCCGTGACGCGGTAGTCCGGCGAAGGGGCGGAACGCAACCCGCCGATGCTGCGCGACAGGAGGCGGTAGGTGTAGGCACGGCTGTTCTCCACCTCCGTGTCGTCGTATGTACATTTGCCGGGGTTGTCGACGGCGGACAGCAGCGCGAAGCCGTCGGCGTCTCTCGCCGGCATGTCCGTTGCCATGCCTCCGGCGCTTTCGGTTGCAGTTGTCTGCTGTCCCGCGCTGCCTTTTGACGCGCCGCGTCCGCCGTCCGCGTCCGGCGCGCCCTTGCCGCCTGAAGACGACGATGCGGAAGAAGCGCCTTTGCCGGAAGATTTGACCCGGGATACTTTGCCGTCCGTATCCCTGCCGGCCTGCGCCGCCAAAGATGTTTCCCGTTCCGTCTTCGCCGGTGACGCCCCGCCACCCTCCGTCCTGCGGTATATGTCGTACCCTGCGAGGTTCTCCTCCTGCCCGCTGACCCAGACGAGGGTGTTGCGGCCATCCTCGACCTTTATCTGCCTGATGAGCGGCGGGGTGGGAGGGATTACCTCGGGCTTCAACGCCACCGCCACCTCCGAAAGGCCGGACTGGTTGTACCGCTGGTCGAGCGACGTGACGGCGTAATAGGCCCTGCTGTTGAGCGAACGTACCTCCACGCGGTCGAGAAATACCGTATCGCAGTGGGCAATGTCGTTGAGCGGCACCAGCTCTTCGCCCATGGTCTGGCCGCGGTAGATGCGGTAGCCCAGCAGATCCTTATCTTTGCACCCCCGCCACGAGAGCGTAACCACGCCGGAGGTGTCGACCACGGCTTTCAATCCCTCCGGTACGGCGGGCGGCAGCGAGTCCACCGGCTGCACCAGCGCGGCCAGCGAGCGCACGCGGCGGCCCGTCAGTGTATTGGCTGCCACCACGAAATAGTTGGTCGGGGAAATATCCCTTACCGTTGCGCTGCGCAGCCGCTTGTCGACGGGGGTCAGGCAGTCGGAGTATGTCTTGCTGTCGTCCGACCGCTCGATGGTGAAGCTCTCTGTCAGCTGCTCGTTCTCCGACGCGAACTCCCACTCGATCGTCGCCCCTCCATCTCCGTCGGGCACGGCGCGGGTGATAAACGGCGGGGTTTGAAGCTCCGCGCGCCCGACGCCCGACGCCGTATCGCCGTATTCGCCCCTTGTGCCGAACGGGGTCACTCCCGAGAGGCGGTACCAGTATTTCGTATCGTTGGCGATCGAGTCGATGTATGCGGTCATATCTCCCTTGCCGTTGTCCATCTTCGTTACCGGCATTTCGGAGATCGGGGCGAAGTTCATCCCGTCCGTGGAGCGTTCGGGCATATAGGCCACATAGATACCCTCCATCGTGCGGTAGTTCCAGCTTAGCATGGCCTGCCCGTCCAGGAACCTCGCCCCGAAGTCGAGCGGGGCGGGAAAGCGGTCGAGGCGCGAGGCGTCCACGAACAGCGCACCTTCGGCGATCTTCATCTCCGTTCCGGGCGCGAGCGGAACCACGCGGTAGAGGTAACGCTCGTTATCCTTCACCCCCTCGTCCCTCCAGCCCCAGCCTGCGGCCAGGGCGGCGGGAAAGCAGAGGTCGGCGGCGTAGAGCGACAGGGCGTAGCGTTGCTGCAGCTCCTCGGACAGGGCTATTATGGTACCCACGTCCCGCGTCCCTCCGTTCGACACCACGAAACTCTCCCCGAAGACGGCCTGCGCGATGATGGCCCCCGAGGGGTACTGCGTCGCAACGCGCCGGAACTCCTCCGTGTCGGCGGGTTTGAGCGCGTCGTAGAGCATCGTCCGTTCGGGAGCGTCGAGTACCGCCCCGTCTCTGACAACGGTCAGCCGTTCGAGCATCACGCCGTATTTGTTCAGCAGCCGCCACGTTTTTGCGTCGGTCGCCGCCCAGCGCAGCAGCACCTCCCCCCTGTGCACCTCGCTGCGCATGACAATCGACGAGGAGGCGACGGCGGCCTCCTCCGCGAGACTTTGCTCCGTCTGCCCTTTGAGCATCGGGGGCAGCCACAGAAGCGCGGCAAGCGCAAGCGGCGCGACGGATATGGTTTTAAAGCGAGGCATCGGGGCTATTCGTTAAATTTCAGGAAGTTGTTGAACATAAAGTCGCACGAGGAGGTCGTCGTGCCGTCGGGCAGCGTGTAGCGCAGGACAGTCTTGTAGAACCCTTTCCTGATAAATGGCAGGCTGCCGGAGGAGAAACGGTCGTATATCGTCTTGCTAAAACCATTCAAGCCCCTTGCATAATTGTTGATCACTAGCGATTGCAGGTTGCGGAAGTCGCGCTCGGCTATAATACCCGCCTCGTATGCCAGCGGGAAGTAGAAGTTCTTCGGGCGCGCCTCGCCCTCAATAAGGTCGAGATATGGGCCGTAGATGCTCACCGACCTTACCGGAGGCACGCCCATCTCCGAATCGTTGCGCCAGTCAAGGCGCACTCCGCCGAACGGATAGCCACTGTAGACCAGCGGGTTCACCGTCTCGGTGAAGAACGGCTCCTTCAATTCCGCTTCGGGGCGGATAAGAGGTTTGCCCTCCGTCTTCTCCACGCCCGCTATCTCGGCCATGTCGAACGGCTCATCTGCCGAACGTACATCATACATGAAGCGGAACGAATAGCTGGCGTCCTGAGCGATGGCCATGTCGGTATTGAACGAGGCTATCTTCTGCGCAAATGTCCGGTAGCGGCTCGAGGCAAAGCCATAGTCAAGGATGCTCTTCTCGATGCTGCGTTCGACGGCAGCCTCAGCCGCGCGGCCCTCGACGCTCAGCGTCCCCTCCTGTTCGTTGTCGAATAACTTCTGCGAGGTTGCCGAACCCGTGGCCGCCGGTTGGGTATCTTTCGGGGTGTAAGCGATGCTCAGGGTGTACTTCCGGCTCTGCTCCAACTCGGGGATGGTGTATTCGAGGCGGCCCTCGGCCTCGTTGTAGCGGAACTCGCTATCATACGCGCGGTTGTCGTCGCCTCTGAACTGCAGTTTGTAGTCGAAGCCCTGTTCGAAGAGGTATTTCTGTCCGAACTTCAGCTTGGCAAAGCCTTTGGTCGACTCGCCCGCGAGGTAGTATTGCTGGTCTATGACCGGATAGGAGTATTCGACATTCTCCAGCGGGATATTGTCCGGAGCTCCCCCTGTGGTGAAGCTGCACTCCTTCGTCTCTATCGCCTCCTTGCCGCTTGTATAGACGGCATTCCACTGTCCGCCGCTGAACTTGTCGAAACACACCTCCACTTTTGCCACGAGCTGCGTGTTCGGGGGCAGTATCTCCTTCGGGCGGAACGTGACGGCGTTTTTATCCTCGTTCCACTTCAATGCGCCGTTCACCGTCACTCCCCCTTCGTCGGTCACGGCAAAGGATTTGAGCCGCACGCGGTAGGTCTGCACGCCCGCGTCGTCCTCCGCCTCGAAAGGCTGCTCGAGCGACGAGGTGAAGGTCGCCTGCGGCGCGGTGAAGACGCTGATTTCCGAATCCCCGTCGCCCGGGGCCAGGTCGCTGATCATGGCCATCTGCAGCGGCGAGCCGCCGGGAATCACCGGAGTGCACTCGTCGCCGACATGCAGTTTGAAGCGCATGTTGCCCTTGACCAACCCCAGCACATTGACGTTGACCCCCAGATAGCCGTTGAACGACGAGGGGTTGGGCAGCGAGGCCTGTAGCAGGGCCGCCGCCGCTCCCTTGATGACCGGCACTTTCGTCTTTAAGAACCACAGGTTGATATTCACGCCCAACTCGCCCTGCAGGTAGGCGTAGGCCTGCCCCATGGCGTACCAGCCGTTCATGCCGATCTGGCGTCCGGTTTCGGCGCACTGCATCTGGCCGTAATCCTTGAGCATTATGTCGAAGCCCAGTCCTGCGGCGAAGTTGGCGTACATGATCAGAAAACTTATGTCGCCCGTGCTGACCGCCAGGTCGGCTCCGAAGGCAAAGCCCTTGCCGGTACTCAGTGCGTCAATATTACGTCCCAGAGTGAGCTCCGACAGGTCGCGGCCAAGGATGTCGGCCACCTGTCGCGGCGGGGCCGGCATGGCGGGAATGCCCGAGCCGGCCATAAGATAGGCGCCGGTGCGGACATTGAGAATGTTACCCAGATTGAACCGCAGACCGATGCGGTCGTCCGGCTTGCCCATGTGCAGGTACCAGTCGTTCGCGTCAATATGCAGCACGAAGTTACCCGCCCTGCCTCCCTGTCCGTCGCCGGTCAGGACGCCACCAGGCGAGTTGACGAACACCTCGGCGGTGGCGTGCAGCGAACGGTTGGTAAAGTCGTATGTTATGCCCATCGTACCCATAATGCCGATCTTAATCTCCGTGGGTATGGATGCTATGGCTTCGGCAGCCTTGTTCGGGTCGATCTGTTTCAGCTGTTTGAGTTTGTCGATCGCTCTGCTGTCACCGGAGGTATATGTCTCCTCCTTTTTGAGAAGCGCCGCATACTTTTCCTTCATCTCCTGCGCCCCCGGTATCTTTATCGTCTTGCCTGCAAATTCGGCATAGCCGTAGAACCCGATATGGTGCAACCCTCCGCTGGAGGTAAAGGCTATGTCGAAGCACGCCTCGCCGTTCATCGCCGCTCCCGTGTCGAACATGACGGAGGATTTCAGCCCGAGCCCCATGTTTTTGTCGGGCGTGTAAGAGCCCGAGGCAAAGGCGCTGGCATTGCCCGAACTTTTGCCAGCGCCGACCATCCTGTGGCTTACGGCCCCATACAGCCCTTTCAACCTGAATGGCCCCACGATGGGAATACCCTGCGCCAATACCACGCCCCCGTCCACGAACCAGTAGCGGTAGCCGTCAACCCGTCCGAAGCAGCCGCGCATGTCGACCTTGATCGAATCGTCGCTCAGGCCGATCCCGACGTGCAGTTCGCCGAAAAAGCCCTCGCCGTAAACAGGGTCGTCGCGGTGCAGGGCGAGCTTGCCCCTGAGCGATATGGTATTGGCAATAGTGGCGTTAAGGCTT
>JAIRQC010000008.1 GCA_031256675.1 Rikenellaceae bacterium | reverse complement strand
GCCCCTTTCGATGTAACGTTGTAGAACAGTGCGAGAACGTCACGCGGCTCCGGCTGGCAGGGAAAGTCCAAGTTTTTCATAATCTTCACGTATTATCAGTTGATCGTGTGAAAAAGGATTAGTTATGGTCTTTCCCATCCAGCTTTCAAAAATGAATCTCTTCTTCCGCAGTACATCCTTATGTATTCGGCTTTAAGATTGTCGGAAAGAAATGAGGCGGCGACGAGCCGCTCCAGTTCGGGATATGAGATGCAAAAATGCTCCAGTTCTCTTCGCACCGTGTTTTCCGGCAGGCCGATACGCTTGCCCCATTCGAGAAAACTGTTTCCGGTTACGAGGCCCATCGGCCCCACTCCCATACCCTTTTCGCGAAACAGCCCTTTGTCAAGAGCAAAGATAAGGTCGTCGCCGTGCAGTCTCGTGTTGATCAGGTCGTATGCCGGAGAGAGGCGGAAATCGCCGTCGGAAGTTTCCAACAAGGAAAAGTTTTTCAGATGGGCGTCGCCGTTGCAGAACAGGAAGTTAAAGACTGTCAACCTGAAATATTTGAGCATTTCGACCCGCCATGCCGGAACGTATTGCCGGATCAATGCGGCAATATCCTCGTAACTCAGCTTGTCGTATTTATACTCCTTGCCGCCGTTCTCCGAAGTCAGGCCGGCCAGCGATGCAAAATCTTCCTTGCGCAATTTCGACCCGTCAGGCGCAATGTCGAAGCGTCGGGTGATGTAGGCCGCCTCGCCGTTGCCGAAGAAACACAGAGCGTTGGCCGCGGTTTCAATGCCGAACACCTGCGCGGCGATCTGCATGGTCAGATGCTCGTTGGCCGCGCTGAAATCGCGATTCGAAAATTGGGTGAGTTTCGGTTTGAGGATATGCGTCCCCTGCTCGTCGTCGCGTTTGAGTTGCAACCTGCCGTCGCGAACGACCATCGAGTATTTTTCCTGCACGCCGGAGAGCGATATGCGCTTCTGGTTCTCGACGAAACGCGCATTGTCCTCCCTGTCGCTCTCGATCGACCCGTAAGGCAGAATATGCGAGACTGTCTGCTTGTCGAACAGACGTTTCAGGGCTACCGGCGAATAGCCGTCATATCCCGATGCAAGCGTCGAGGGACATCTGTCGAGCGTGGTCATATATCTAACGGTATTACGGTTACGGCCCCGATGGTGTCGATGCGGGCGGTAGCCAGAAGAATTTCGAAATGGTCGTTCTCGTCGATATGCAACAGGCGCGACTGCACGATCCTGTTGTTGCCTTCGGACAACATGTTGAAAAAGAATGGGAAAAGTATCGGCGAACGATATTCCTGTTGTACTTTGCCGAGCGTAAGGCTTACGGCAGGTTTCGACGGATCGGCAAAATAACCGTCGTCGTATCGGAACATGTATTCGCCATTGTCACTCTTTGACAGTATTCCGGCTCGCTCGCCCCTGACATATATTTCGGCCTCTCTCATCGCTCGCCGCCTTTTGTCATTATGCGAATGTCGAGGCCGAGCGTGTCGAGCACCTTGACGAGCACTTTGAGCGATGTGTTGGACTCTCCGCGCTCAATCCTCGTGATCACGTTCACACCCACTCCGGCCAGTTCTGCCAGCGTTTTCTGATCGATCTTCAGTAATTTGCGTCGCCCCCTGACAGCATTACCGATATAACTGCAAATCTCCATAAGCAGTGATTTTTGTGCAAAGATAGTTCGATTTTTCGATTCGACAATGCTAAATCACTATATGTGGTGATTCTATTGCTTTTTTTCGGCAAAAGTTAGATATATGCTTGCATAATCACCATATATGTCGATTTAGGTTTGGCGTTTCGATGACCTCTCATGTGAGGATCGGATATTCCTTGTAGAATTTCAGCAATGAAATGGTTTCGGCGCGTAGTTTCGTCCGGACGAATTTTTTCATTTCATCGTCCGTCAGTTCGCCTAAACCATTGAGCATTCCCCTGTCGTTCATATCGTTCAACCGGTCGATACATTTCTGCATATAGTCGGCGAGCGGCATCTCCATACGTGTTTCGACGATCGATCTGTTGACAGGCGTTTGTCTGTACATGAAAAACCAACTGTCGAATATGTCGCGGTTGGTCACTTCGCTCCGATCTAGGAGGGCGCAGAGTTTGTGAGCGAACATGTCGGGAGCGACCATAACTTTCATGTCGATACCCAGCAGGTTTTTTATTTCGTAACGGTTGTCCCACTGTCGATTGGAAATCTCGACCTTCAACTTACGCTCGCCGAGGCCGTAGTCGAGCACGATGATTGGGCCGTAGAATTTGATCGCCTCGTCGAAAATCTTTCCGTAACCGAGCAGTATCTTGCGGACTTTATCGTAAACTGCTTTCTCTCTGGCCGGATCGAGCAGGTTGAAGTCCAGATCGACCGAAAAACGAGGCAGGTCGTAAAAGAACATCAGCGCCGTGCCGCCTTTGAACCCAAGACAGTTGGCCAGCTCGATGTCGGAATATATATCTTTGAGTATCCTTAGCAGGAAGAATTTATGTTTATTGACGTCTATCATCGGAGAAAAATTTTTCGACCCTGCCGGTCAGCGTTTTTGAGTTGTAAACAGGGAGAAGTTTATAGATAAATTCCTTGTCGAGCAAGGCGAGGTTGTCGAAATAATATTCCCTGTTCAGATACAGCAGGTCGAGAAAAGCACGTTCGGGTGTGGCTACGTTGATATTGCCGCGTTGGGTAATGCCTCGTGTCGCAACCATTATTTCGCCTTTTATTTTGCGGAAGGCGTATGTGCGCCCGTCGACCTCCAAACTGCGGCTTAGGTAGCCGACGGAGGTTATGCGTTCATCATACTGAAAAACCACCCCCGCCTTTTGCAGCACGTATTCCAGCGAGATATAAGACGGCGTGTAAAGCGTACAGGCCATCTCTTCGGGATCGTATCCTGGTTTTACATATATTCCCTTGCGCGGACGCAGCAATTTACCATTGTGGACATGATAGTTGAGCCGTTCGTTGAGCCGCTTGAAGTCGCTCTCTCCAATAAGCATGGCAATGTCGTTCAGCGTGAAGACGCTCCGCGTATCGCTGAAAACAGCCAGAATCAAATCTCTATTTTGGGAACCGTACATTGGAATAATTTCAATGTTTGGATCACAAATGTAGGACTTTACTCGATAATAAACAAATTTTTGAGTTACTTTCCACTGAAATACGGATGGTTCATCAGTTCGATGGCGGTTTCCTCTTCAGTGATCTTGAGGTATTTCATGAACTCTTTTTCGGTCTTGTGGCCGATAATCTTCATGATGGCGATGGTGGGGATGCCCGCCAGATACATGTTGGTGGTCCCGCTGCGACGAGCAGTGTGGGTCTTGACCAGCTCGCATTTCTCGACCGACCGCCGCTTTTTTTCGCCGTTCTCAACATATTCTATCTCGACAGGTTCGACTATCCCAGCCTCGCGGGCGATCTCCTTGATGTGTCGGTTGACTTTCTGTTCGTAGGATTTCGGCATGGCATTGCCGTATTTGGCAAGGATGGCCAATGCCTCCGGGCGGGCGGGAATTACCACGTGGTTGGCTGTCTTGTGTTGTTTGAGGTCGATCACCGTCTGCCCGGTGTCGAGTTTGCGGATATTACCCTCGTTGATGGTCGAGTAATCGCTATATCGCTGAGCAGTATGGCAACCCATCAGAAACACGTCGCGGGCGATCTCCATCTGCCGGTTGCCTTTCAAATCGACGGCGGCGATGGCTTTCAACTCCGTTTCACTCAGATAGATGTTCTCGACCTCGGCGGTCAGAACGCGAAACTTGCGACTCTCGATATTGGCGTTGCCATGCAATCCTTCGTCGCGCGCCGCCCGCATGATGATCTTCAACTCCTTGACATGTCGGCCAATAGTATTGATGGAGTAGCTCTTGCCGGAGAAAAAGACCACGAAATTGTCGTAGAAGCCGAGGTCGATGTCGTCGAAGTCGAACTGCCTGCGGCGGGCCTTGCAAAACTCGTCGAACTGCACGATGAATCCCCTGTAATTTTTGACAGTAGATTTTCCGTAGCGCAATTTGTGAATATTTAATCGCTTGCCGATCTCGATTTCGCCGACGTATCGGATGATATACTCTCGCAGCGTCTCTTTTTTCTTCACCGCGACAGCAGCTTTTGGGTTATGAAAGCGGTGGATAATCTTATCCAACTTGGATTTGGTCATCTCGCTTGGATTTGGTCATCTCGCCTGCGGCATCTTCCGACATGGCTCGCAGGATGAAACTGCGCAGGTCGGCAAGTCTGGCCACAAGCCCTGCGCCCATTTTTGCCGTGAAATTGTCGGTGAACGCATAACGTGGCTTTATGCTCTGCATTTTGTCGCTCCATGCATCGGTCAGCACGAGAAAGCCACTGTCGGCATAAAACTGATTACCTCGCCTGACCGTGAACAGCAACTGGATCTTTGCCAGTTTATTTCTTTTTGTCGAGCGGATGCAGTAACGGAATGTCGCCATAATCATTTGGTATTACGGCTGCAAATGTAACAAAAAATTGTAATACATTTGTAATACCAAACCCGAATTTGTTCTATTTTATCTTATTAATGTTCAATGCTATGTTTCATTAATTAGTTTATATATAGATAAATATGATTAGAGATAATTAAAATAAGAAAATATTTATGTCGTCCGCTTCAGACCTCATTAAAACCGCGTTACAGTAAATTGTAGGGCGGTTTTGCTTTTGCTTTGTAATACATTTGTAATACAAGCGGATTTCTGACTTTATTTATTCGAATCTTTTGCCTTACGGTCAGTCTGATTGCATTTATGTTTGCGGATATGTACCATTCTTAATAGAAGGCTAAAAAAATATTCTCGGCTCTATGTACAGAAAAACGCTAAAACATTTAAAGATAAATGTTTTGCACTAAGCCATGCTATCCAAATACCAATTTCGGAAGTAATAATAGTACTTTAGTTTTGCCCCGTCTGCTAATAAATCTGATGTTAACACACCCTATTTGTATGGTAGTGAAAGTCATTATTTTGGCGAGTATTTTGTTTTTGAATCCGACGAGTGATTTTGCATGGTTTCGCCGGATCATAAATTTGTCGCACAATTGTGAGAATATGGTTTTGATGCGTTTGCAACAACGGCGAAATATTGCAAACTGTGGTCGGTAGCCGTTAGCGCACTGACACTTGCAAATTAGTCCTGCACTGTGGAGCAGTGCCAGAGTTGGCAATCGGCTGACTATTACTGTATATGCCTCCTATTTTATCATGGAGTTCAGTCGATTTTTATTTCACTTTTCAGCCTGACGTCGTCCGACGATGCGCCTATCATTACGGTGAACACCCCCGGTTCGACCACCGGTTGCAAGTCGGCTCCGAGGATCGACAGCTCCCGGGGCCCCGCCTCGAAAACCACCTCGCGCTCCTGACCCGCGGCAAGGCTTATGCGCTCGAAACCGCGCAACTGCATGAGCGGCTGCACGCGCGAAGCCGCCTCGTCGCGCAGATAGAGTTGCACCACCTCGTCGCCCGCCCGATGTCCGCTGTTGCGCACGCGGCAGGCGATACGGAAACGCTGCGCCCCGAGCGGAACGATCGTCAGGCCGGAGTATTCGAACGTCGCGTAGCTCAGCCCGTGCCCGAAAGCGTATAGCGGCGCGGCGGCCATCTCCACGTAGTTGTGGGGCGCGGGGGCGCGGCGGTTGTAGTGCACCGGTATCTGACCGGCCGAGCGCGGTATTGAGATAGGCAGCCGCCCTGCGGGATTATATTCGCCCAGCAGCACATCGGCCAGCGCCGCGCCACCTTCGCCGCCCGGATACCATGCCGCGAGCAGTGCGTCGGCATTTTCAGCCGCCCAATTCATTTCAAGCGGACGTCCCTCGACGTATATCACAACGAGCGGCTTGCCGGTGGCTTTCAGCGCTTCGAGCAGCTGTTGCTGGCGACCGAGCAGAGCGAGCGAGGCACGGTCGTAACCCTCGCCGGCCTCCATGTCGCTCACCGCCTCGCGCGAGGCCACGGCGGCCCCTGTGGCAATGTATTCCGTCCGGAAGTCGCGCGCGCTCGAACCGCCTACTACCGCCACCGTCACATCGGCGCGCAATGCTGCGGCGACGGCGGCGGCGGCAATTTCGTTCTCCGTCGTGTCGCGTATGGCGCAGCCTCTGACGTATTCCACCTCGCGCACACGGGAACGCATTCCGTCAAGCACGGTTTTGACATTTTCGCGGGGCTGCGGGGCGGTATAGTCGCCCAACTGATTGTATACGTTGTCGGCATTGGGCCCCACAAGCGCAATTTTCATGTTGCGCTCGAGCGGCAGAATACCGTTGTTTTTGAGCAGCACGATGCTTTGGCGCGCAACTTCGCGAGCCAAAGCGACATGCCGTGCATTGCGCACCCCGACCCCCGCCTGCTCCGGATCGACGTATGGCCGCTCGAACAGCCCCAACTCGAACTTCACGGCCAACACCCGTTCCACGGCGCGGTCGATCAACTCCTCCGGAACCTCGCCCTCCCTGACCGCCTCGACAAGCGGCAGATAGTCCTCGCCCCCCAGGTCGACGTCGACCCCTGCGTGGAGGGCCGTCACAGCAGCCTCGCGCGGAGTTGCCGCCACACGGTGGTCGCGCCATATACCTTTAATACTGAACAGGTCGGAGATAACGAACCCGTTGAAACCCCACTGCCGCCGCAATACCTCATTCAGCAAATATGGGTTTGCCGTGCATGGCAGGCCGTCGAGCGAGTTGTATGAGGTCATCACCGACATTGCTCCCGCCCTTATGGCTTCACGGAACGGCGGCAGGAAACTCTCGTGCAACTCGCGCAACGAGACCGTCGACGGACTGCCGTTATGTCCACCATCCGGCGCGCCGTATGCCGCAAAGTGTTTGAGCGTCGAGATCACAGGTAACTCGCCCCTACCGCCTCCTCTGACGATTGCCGAGGCGAGACTGGCCGTCAATACCGGATCTTCGCCGAACGACTCCTCCGTCCGCGACCAGCGGGCGTCGCGCGACAGATCCATTACCGGCCCGAAAGCCATGTGCGCCCCTTGCAGCCTCACCTCGCGTGCTATGGCTTCGCCGACCCTCTCCATAAGCGGCTCCGACCATGTCGAAGCCATGCCGAGGCCGACAGGGAATACGGTCGTACCGATGGCCATATGGCCATGCGGGGCCTCTTCGGCCAGCAGCAGCGGGATGCCGAGGCGCGTGCTGTCCATCATGTAACGTTGCAGGGCATTGCCCGCCAAAGCCGCCGCGCGGGGATCGAGACCATTGGCGAGCGTCTTTTGCGTCCACGGGTCGGCGCGATAGACGGCCCAGAGCATTCCCACCGGCGCGCCTGCGTTCAGAGTGCAGAATTTGTCGCTCGCCGCAACCCTGTCGCCGCGTCCGGAGTACATCTCCCACCCCATCGGACAGAGCAGCTGGCCTACCTTCTCCTCGAGGGTCATGCGGCCCAGCAGGTCGGCGGTGCGCTCGGCAACCGTCAGCGTCGGGTTTTTATAAGGGGGTACGGACTCGGTTTTGGCTCCCGACAGACAGCAAGCGCATAGCGCGACAAGTATGGATAAGCGCAGTTTCATTTTACAACGGCGTGAAGCCTGATTTCGTGAATACATTGTACGGGCGTATTGTGAAATATGGTCGCCACGCCGGTCGTTTCGCCTCTCCGGCGTGGGGTGAACGTCGCCTGGAAACGTATCTCTGCCCCGGGAGCGACCCTGTCGCCCGCACGGAGAGTGGTCGTAAGCCCTCCTCCGGTCTGCACCGAGCGGATTGTCAACGGGGACTTGCCTGCGTTGCGCAGCGTAGCGTCGCGCGTTATGACCGTCCCCATGCTCAACGTTCCGAGATCTTCATATTCGAGGCTGAAGATGGCTTGCGGGGCCGACGCCTGATCTGTTCCGTCGAAATCGTCTATGGCAAAGGCCCTGACAGGGATGCGAATGCCCGGACGGCGGCCGTCTACCACAACGGTCAGCGTATCGTCGAGCAGTCCGTACACCGCCCCATTGCGCAGGTCGCAACTCACACGGATACTGTCGCCGCATCCCGGGGCCAGTTGTCGAGGTGAAGATACTGTGTAGCGGCCGTGCGCCCCTTTGACCGTTATGCTTACCGTCCTTTCTGTCGTGTTGACCACGCCGATGGCCAGCCGCTTCACCCTGCCCTGCGCTACGCGCCCGAGGAACAGCCTCCCGTCCGAAAGCCGGCATCCTCCGGCAATGGTTACCGGATACTCCTCCTCTACGGTCGATGGGCGCGGCACTACCTCTCCTGCCATCGTCAGCACGTGGCTCCCTTCGCTCGTCCGCACATAAACGTTGGCCGAAAAGATACCCTTGCGTCCGGCAGGGTTGAACGTCACCCTTATCTCGCCACTGTCGCCGGGCATTACCGGTTTGTTGCTGAACTCCGCCACGGTGCAGCCGCACGTGGCCGTCGCCCTCTCGATAACGACGGGCGACGGCCCTGCGTTCACGAAACGGAAAACGCGGGCCGTACTGCCCCCCGCCTCCATGATCCTGCCCATTCGGGCGACCTGCCCGTCGAAGCGGAGCGAGAGCCCTCGCGCTCCGGTCGCAGACGTTACGGGGTTGCGGTCGCCGCTATCGGCAGGAACGGCGGCAAACCGGCTGTTGCTCCGCACATCGCTCCCGCTACGCCCGCACGCCACGCAAAACAGCAGACAAACAACCAGAATTTTCACAAAAAGGAATGGTTTTATACAAATATAGGGCATTTTTTCAGAATGCCCTATATTTTCGGTGTTACACCGGAATTTTCTAATTGGTGTAAAGATAGAAGTTACGGATCGATAAGGCGGCGTTGTTCCAGCCCTTAATGATGACTTTCAGATATTGCGCCGCAGGTATCGGATCGCGAAAAGCGATGCTTTGAGTGCTATTGTCGCTATTCACCCCCAATGTTACGCCTCCCGGCGACTGCGATACCCAATCGACATTGTCGCTGCTCGTATACACATCGACCGTCGTCCACAGCCTTGCCTGATTGCTGGTGCGGTTGTTGAACGCGACGCCTGTTATGTCCGTCTGTTCCGACTGCATGTCGATGACGATTTCAGGCGGAGTGGCGGCGGATGCAGTGAGCGTCGTATATTGTGTGGTCGAGGCAGTGAACATGTTGTTAGGGTTGTTTATGGCTACGTTGCAACTGGCCGTAAAGGATGTTACCGCATAGCTTGTTCCGGGCGGAATGGTGGTACGGCTGGCGATCACATTGCCGACAGTGTTGTTTATCAGGATATACACCGTATTGAACGTCTCGCTCGCCTCCACCTTGCCCGTTCGGGTAACGGAGGCTATTTTCACCGGAATCACATACGACCGCCCTGTCATGCTGGCCGGCGTAAAACCGGACACGTTGATCCTGAGCGTATCGGCAGAGGTGAGGCTGCCGGCAGGGATGAGCGTTTTGCCCGTGCCGAGATCGACGGTTACCGACGGGGGTAGGGCGACAGCCGTCGCGCCGTATCTTTTGTTGTATGTCTCGATCAGTGAGTTGTCAACCGCAAAGCCGACCTCCACATCGACCTCCTGCGCCCGAAGAATGCTCGACTGAAACTCCGCCTCAACATTTCCATGCACCGAATAACCGGTATTGTAGAGGTTGTAGCCGCTGAAAATGTTATCGGTTCTGGCGTGAACATAGACGAAATCCCTGTCCCCGGACGGAACTGCCCACTCCGGTTTTCCCGGATCGATCCTGTCGTAATCGCAGCCGGTCGTGATCGCCCCGGCAAGCAGTACCGCCGCAAGCAGCCTGCACGAATTATATGTTTTTCTCATAGCTGTCGGTGTTTTTACTGTGCACATTTGTTTATATCGTCGGTCACCCACGCGAAACTCCTGTTGCCGGTGGTTTTGCTTGTCCATTCGAGGTCGCGTCCGCCGCCGGTGCAGTCGTGATATGTGGTTCCGGTTCCCTCGTTGAACTTCCAGTAGGCTATCAGCCCCTCCGAGTCGGACGGTACGCCGCAAATGCCTGCGGCGATCTCCTTGGCCCCGAGCGCGCGGTTCCATATTCGCATCTCGCTCAGACGTCCCGGAATACGCTGCGAACGGGGATGTACATTGCTGTCGCCGTCCCACGACATGCCTATCTCCCACGAGTCGAAGTAGTATATCTTGCCCGCCCCGTCCATCTGGTTGTCGAGCTTGCCGTTAATATAGAGCCGATAGGTCATGCCGTCGTAGGTGCATGTGACCAGATACCACGTGTCGAGGGCAAAGCGGGTGTTCGACCCTATGGCCCCGTGGCTGTTAAGCCATTGTAGCTGATCCTTGGCGTAACCGCCCTCGCCCAGGCGCATCAGGTTCATGCTGCTGCCCGTGCGTCCGAACGGGTTGTCGTCGCCCGGCCCCCAGTTCATTACACGGGTGATCTGGGTGGAGTTCTGGCCGGAATGCCACTCGTGGATCCATATCTTGAACTCGAAAGTGAACTTCTCCAGATCGGTCTTGTGAGACAGATCGTTCGGATCGTTCGGGTTATTGAAATAGTAGGTGCGGTAGCCGTGCTGGGCATTGCTTGTCCCGGGGGTAACATCCACGCAGGTAAAGGTCGTTACGCGGGAAAGCCGCAGGAACGCCGTCCGTCCGGCTTCGAGAATGCCCATGTCGCCGGTAGTGGAGACAATGGAGAGGGGGATTACGTAAGACGTACCTTCGTCGAGTTGGGTAAGGTCGACGACCTCCACAGTGGCGAGGCTCGACGCGGCCTTGCCCTGGCGAATAAGCACCCGTTCGTCGTGCAGGGCATAGCTGCTCGCAGGAGGCAGGGCATAATTGGTGCCGTTGTTCCTGTTGTAGGCGGACAGCGCGTCCGGGTCGACGGCAAAAGTGACATAAGTGTCGAAACCTACAAGCCCCGAGGCCGAAACGGTAACGGATGTGGTGGCAGGGGCGGTCTCCACGGGAAACTTGATCATCGGATCGACCTCGACGCCCGTCACCATGATCACGTCCTTGTACTGATAGCCCTTGTCGCAACCGGCCAGTGTCGCCGCCACGAACAGGGCGAATGAAACGATTATTGTTCTTTTCATGATCTTAGCCTGTTTAAGTTATTTGACGATGGCCGGATTGGCTATCTGAATGGCATTGCGTATGTAGCGGTAGCCAGGCGCATTCTGATAGTCGCGCTCCAGATAAAATGCCCCGAAACCTCCCTTGCGTCCCTGTGCGGGCCGCCAGCGGGCCATCAACTCTATCGAATATATATTGCCGCTGCCGTCGGGACGCGCCAGCGCCACACCGCTACCCGACGCCGTTTCGCACGGCGAACCGCCCGTAGCCCAGAACTCGCCGTAGTTCTCCGTCACGACATACTTGCCGACCGGCATCCATGAGGCCAAACTGTTGAAGCCGGATTGCAGCCTGTCGTATGAGTGCGTGGTGAAGCCCTGGGTGTAGGCCTGACGAATGTAATAGTTCACATACGGTTCTGTGCCCGAAGGCGGGGTAACGCTGTAAAAGTCTACCACCAGCAGCTTTTTGCGTCCCTCTTCGGTCTCGGCCATCGGGCCTATGCTCTTGCCGATCTCCTTGACGAAATACAGGAACCAGTTCCCTGTCAGCCAGTCGCCGTCGGGTTCATAGTCGAGGTCGAGGCCGTCGACATACGACTCGCCGCTCTCGTCCCTGACCCACACTTCGGCCAGCAGTTCGGCGGCGTAGGCCCGCACCGACGCCGAATCCGGAGTTTGCGAGTATTTCGGATTGCCGTCGGCGTCGTTGCGCTTCGTGATGCGGCAAATGGTCACATTGAGCATCCTGATGCCCTTTGTCCTGCGCACGTAACGCATGTCGTTGTAGGCAATGGGATTCTTCTCGAGTGTGGGAATGCCGCCCCAGCATGAGCATACGTCCATGCTGTCGGGCAGTCCGAGAAAGCGCTCGCCGAACGAGGCGGGCTGCTTGGCCGGTTCGTTCTCCTGGCCTTCGCGGTTGGCGTAACCGGCGAACCAGCCGTAGAATATCTCGTGCGGGCTCTGTTTATAGGCCCGCAGATCTTCGTAGTAACGTTGGCCATACGCCGCGTTTTCCCCCTCGTACTCGTATGGCTTCTGTATCTGGACGTTCTCCTGTTTCGTCCAGTCCGAACAGGAGGCGAGCGCGGCGCCGAACGCCACTGTGAACAGACATATCTTCGTTCTCATAATTTTCACAGGATTTGGATGTTAGTTTTTATCCCACCACAGTTTGGTGCCTCCGTTGTCGGCCCCGCCCAGCAATGTTACGCCCGTAGCCAGCCCGTCGGCGTTGTTGAGTTTCTCCGAGGTCGGATAGGGCAGGCGGCATATCTGGGTGGCGGTAGAGATCGTGCCGTTGCTGTTGTTCACCGCGACAGGGATAACTTTCGGATAGCCCGTGCGGCGGAACTCGCTCCACCCTTCGACGCCGTCCGGATAGAGGGCGATCCACTTCTGGGTCAAAATCCCCTCCAGTTTCGCTGCGTCGGTGGTCAGGTTGGCCCATGCCACGGTGACGGTCGACGGCGCGCCCGTGTTGTTGCCCGTTCTCACCGGATCGTAGTATGCTCTGGGGGCTGTGACGACTGTTTTATAGGAGCCGCCTGCCGTTACGCCCCACATTTCCATCGACTGGTCGATGCCCCTCTCGTACAGCGTCTGGGCGTCGGTCGTGCCTATATCGTAGCGGATCTTGGCTTCGGCCTGAAGAAAACAGACCTCCGGCGAAGCCATCCAGACGATGTCCGCTCCCCGGGCTATGTTGAGACGTGCGGCATAGGCCTTGTAGTTTGCGTCGTCCGAGCCGATGTCGATTCCGGTGCGAACGCCAGGATAGAGCGATACGTTGGCAAGCGCGCTCGTCTCGTCGGGCAGTTTGAAATAGGCCGAACGGCGCGGATCGCCGTAACCGTTCATGTAGCAGTCCATCGTGGCGCCCATGCGGACGTCGTTGAAGCCGTCGCATATTTCGTTGAGCGGGTGGTGGAAGCTCACGCCGCGGCCGTTGACCAGTTTGGCGTTGTCCGCCACCGAGGTCATTACCCCGCCATTGGCAGGATCGAGCGCCGCCGTAGCCTCAGCCTGCGCTTTGACCGCATCGACGAAGTGCAAACGCAGGGCCAGGCGCAGGCGCAACGAATTGGCAAACTTGACCCACTGCGCCGGTTCGCCCTGATAGATGTAGTCGAAGGCCGTGAGTATCTTCGAGCCGGGGTTGGCTATCGCGTAGTCGTTCAGTACGACCACGGCGGAGTCCAGTTCCCTGAAAAACGAATTGTAGATGGCCTCCTGACTGTCGTAGTTCACCTGCGTCCCCTCTCCGAAACGGGAGTATGGCAGCGGCCCGTAGAGGTCGGTTACGCGGTGCATGGCCTCGATCTTGATGATCTGGGCAATGGCATAGATCTGCGGCATGTCGTCCTCGACGCACTTCTTGCGCAGGTCGTTCCACGGGGCCATGATGTTGGTGTAGGCGTGGTCGAACGGCTGGCTGTACCAGTTGGAATAGAGGGCGTAGGTGGTGTTGTCGGCGTTCTTCTGCCAGTAGCGCGGGGCGGCCATCATGCCGGAGAAGATGTCGCCGCACAGGTTCTGAACGACCTGATACTTCTCGTCGCCGAACGAAGGCTGCTGAGAGTAGGGCATAATGTTGCGCTGCATCTGGGCCAGCGGCGCGCCGTACTTCAACCCGTCGTACATCAACTCCTCGCCGATGACCCCGTAGGGATCGGTGTTGTACTCTTCGAACCTGCCGGTGCAGGAAACCGTCAGAAACAGTACCGACGCCGCCGATAACAAAGATTTTATTTTTATTCTGTTCATAGTCAGTATGCTTTGAATGGGTTTAGAATGTCAGTTTGGCCGAGAAGCCGACGCTGCGCAGACTGGGCTGGCGGAAATAGTCCACGCCGGTAAAATAGGTGCCGGTGGTGGCTGTCGATTCGGGATCGAACGGGGCCTTGCAGTAGATCATCCACAGGTTGCGCCCTATTGCGGAGAGGGTCACGTTCTTGACAAACCTGCCGATCTTCGGGCCGAAAGGAATGGTGTAGCTGAGCGAAACCTCCGACAGACGGACGTTGGTTGCGCTGTACACATACATCGAACCTACGCCGGTACCTGCCCCCACCACCGAATAGTAGTTGATGGCGGGAATGTAATAGCCGTTCACCATCGCGCCCTTTCCGTCGCGGGCGTCGGCAGAGGCCTGCGACACGCCGTAACCGTCCATCAGGGCCTGCGTCACCGAGATGCCGACGCCGCCCACGCGGGCGCTGAACATAAAGTCGAAGTCGACGCCTTTCCACGAGAAACCGTTGCGCCAGCTGAGGTTGTAGCTTGGATCCATGTGCCCCGCATATGTTTCGGGGCCGCCCGGGTCGGCCTGGATCGACAGGTTCTGCTGGTTGACGTAAATGTAGCCGTGCTCGTCGGTCAGCAGTTTGTTGACATAGAGGTCGGACATCGTACCTCCCTCGTAGAGGTACTGATGGTAGGTGGCGTTGCCGCCCAGATTGATGCGGCTCATGTCTACGGGCTGCCCCAGGGCGTTGGTAGTGCCGGACGGGACAAGCTCCTCGATCCTGTTGCGATTGAGCGAGAAGATGGCCGAGGTGTTCCATAACACAGGGCCGAGGTTCTGCTGCAATCCGAGACTGGCCTCTACGCCCTTGTTGGATACGTTACCCGTGTTGATATAAAAGCCCGAGAAGCCGCTTGAGGGCGACAGGTCGCCGTGCACCACCTGACTGAGGGTGTTGGATTTGTAGAGCGTGATGTCGAACCTGACCTTGTTTTTCCAGAATGCGGCGTTCCAGCCGGCCTCCCACGAGTTAGTGCGCTCCGGTTTGAGGTTGAAGGGCATGTCGGTAGTCAAACTCGGCAGCGAACCCTGAGACTGATTGATCGACGGGTTGGAGAGCCAGCGCTGGGGCGGATTGGCAGTGCCGGCAAACGACCCGCGCACTTTAAGAAAACTCAAAACGTTCGATTTGATGGGCAGCAAGTCGGTAAGCACTGCGGACAGCCCCGCCGAACCGTAGAAATAGCTCGTCCTATCGGTGAAGGCCAGCTGCGAGGCCCATTCGTTGCGCCCGGAGAGATCGAGCCAGATGCTCTTGTAGCCCAACTGCGCAGTGGCGAAAGCGGCCTGGAGCTGATCGTGGTAGCCGTCCTGCAAATACTTGTAGTCGCCGGGCGTCTCGCTTATGTTCTCGAAATAGAACTGGTTGGCGACGCCCGTGCCCACTACGGCGAGTTTGCCTTCATGCCGCACATCCTCGAAACGCTCGTCTTCGATGCTGCCGCCGAGGTTGGCGTTGACCGAAAAGTCGCCGAACTTTTTGTCGAATGTCAGGATGGCGTCGGCGTACTTGTATTTGTTGTCCATTCTGCGGTTGGAGTAGAAACCGTTCTCGGAAGCGAGCACAGGCAGGGTAGAAGCGTAGTATTTGCGTTCGAGCACCCTGTGCGAATTGTCGACTTTCACGCGACCCGCCAGATTGAGGAAGTCGTTTATCTTCAACCTTGCCGCGCCGTTGATTATGTAGCGTTCCTTATTGTTCTGGAACAGGTTGCGGTTGGCTATCCAGTATGGGTTCTGCATGTCAAGCCCCTGATCGCCGTAGGGCCAGAACTGCGTTTTGAGAAAGCGCGCCGCATCGTAACGCTCGTAGACCTGATATTTGCGGAAGTCGTCGCCGGGAGGAAAGAGATAGAGCGGGATCAGAGGGTTGGAATACTGCCCCTGCGAAACCATGTTCTGTTCCTGGGTCGAAGAGTACATGAAACCCACGTCGACAGCCAGACGGCCGTTAAGGAAATCGGTCGTATTGCGGAAAGTGACGTTGTAGCGGTTCATGTCGTTGTTCGGGATGATACCTGCGGCATTGACCGATCCCAGCGACAGGAATGTCTGGCTCTTTTCGGAACCCGTCTGTACGGTCACGGCGTTGGTGGTGTTGAAGCCCGTGCGGAAGAAATCATTCGGACTGTAACTGCTCGACGTATTGAGCCTGTCACCCCAGCTGCGGTATTCGCTCAGGGACGACATCCCGTAAGTATTCTGGAACTTGGGCATTACCAGCGGCGAGAAGAAAGTCGTGTTGTTCGAGTAGCTGGCCGAAGCGCCGCTTTTCGTGCCTTTTTTGGTGGTTATCAGCACCACGCCGTTCGAACCCTTGCTGCCGTAAAGCGTGGCTGCCGAGGGGCCGCTGAGGACCGACAGCGATTCGACGTCTTCAGGGTTGATGCTGGCGATACCGTCGCCCGACTGTCCCGCGCCCGAATACATGTCGCTGCCCGGCTGGTCGCTCAGAAGTTGCGGCATGGGGATACCGTCGATAACGTAGAGCGCATTATTGTTGCAGTTC
This sequence comes from Rikenellaceae bacterium, assembly GCA_031256675.1. Taxonomy (GTDB): domain Bacteria; phylum Bacteroidota; class Bacteroidia; order Bacteroidales; family Rikenellaceae; genus JAIRQC01. The sequence continues at coordinate 28,456 of JAIRQC010000008.1, read as the reverse complement.
AGCGACTTTGTCCCTCGCATCACCACGCGCGACGAGCCGCCTACGCCGGACGAACTGGCGTTGATCGTAACGCCGGCAACCTTGCCCGACAGCGCATTGACGAAGTTGGCGTCCTTGACCGTCGTAAGGTCGGAATTGGCAATCTGCTGCACGTTGTAGGACAGGGTCTTGACCTCCTTCGACAAGCCGAGGGCCGTAACCACAACCTCGCCCACATTGATCTCGCTCTCGGAGAGAACGACGTTGAAGTTGCGCATGTTGCCGATGTTCACCTCTTTCGGCTCCATGCCGAGAAAAGAGAAGGCGAGCGTATGGACGTTATCGTCGATGTTAAGGCTGAAAGTTCCCGACGCCGAGGTTGTCGTACCACCGCGCTGGCTCCCTTTTGCCGCCACTATAACTCCGGCGAGCGGAGCTCCTGCCTCATTGGTCACCCTGCCTTCGATGGCGCGGGTTTTCTGGTCGCCCTGTTTCTGCGAGAGGACAATGTTGGAACCTTCGACGGCAAAAGCGATGTCTGTCCCGGCGAAGAGTTGCGCGAGCGCTTCGCGCAGGTTTTTCTGCTCGGCAACGATTGATACGCTCCGCTGCACATTGATGTTCTTGTCATAGACGAACAGGTAGTTCGTCTGTTTCTCGATGTCGTTCAGAACCGTTTCGAGCTTTGCGTTCTGTGCATTCAGACTCACCGATACATTCTGGGCGGCCGCTTTGAGCGCCATGCCCAGAGTAACGGCAACGACAAGGAGAAAAGCGTGTAGTGATTTTTTCTTCATGCTGTTGGTTGTTTGTTGGTTTTTGGGTTTGTCCGTCGAACGAAATGTCGGCGACGGCTTGTTGCGAGGCGCTCTGTCCGGTTTATGCCATAATGGAATGGTTTAAGTTATTTTGCGACAATATAGATGACGTTGTTCTCTTCGTCCCAGCGGTACGAGAATTGCACGTTGTGCTGCAATGTTCTCAGAATATGAAAAATGCCATCCGAGGTGCGAAACTTTCCGCTGATCTCGTTTTTCGGAAGCGTTGCCGCATCGTAAACTATCCGAATGTCATAGTTTCTCTCGAACAGTTCGAGCAGATCGCCCAGCGTTTTGTTCCTGAAACAAAAAAGTCCGTCGCGCCAGCGAAAAACATCCGTGTTCGGTATCTCCTGCCGTATCAGCCCGCCGTCGGCAAGGCGCGCCTCGTACCCTGAGGTGAGAATGATACTGTTGGCGCTGTTGGCGCGCTCCGACACCTGTACCTTGCCTTCGACAAGCGAAACGAAGAACTCTCCGGTCGAAGGCGATGACATGAGATCAAATTTGGTGCCCAATGCCCGAACGTCGTAGCGTTCCGTCTCGATTATAAACGGATTTCTGCTGTCGTGAGCTACGTCGAAAAAGCCCTCGCCGGTGAGACAGACACGGCGTTCGCCTCCTGTAAAGATTGCAGGATAACTGAGTTGCGAAAGTGAATTGAGCCATACGCCGGTACCGTCCGGCAAAGTAACGTTTACCCGCTGGCCTGCCGGGGCCATAATGGTGTTCGTCCGGTTTGCAAGACCGTCTATATGTCTGTCGGAGAGCCGCCAGCCGCCTACTGCCGCCAGCGCGACCAAGGCAACGGCAACTGCCATGCGCCTTATTGCCGGATGTCTGTCCGGGCGCAACGCCATGCCCAGTCTGCGGCCTGTGAGCCTTTCGAAATTCCCGACCGGAATCGATTTGCCGTAGCTTTCCCACACGTCGGACAAAATATCGCCCAGCCTGTCGTCGGAAAGCGCGGCGAGTTCTTTTTTCAACTCATGCCGCTGATCGCGCGTGACGTCGCCCGACATGTAGCGTTCGATCAGAAAAGTTATCTCGCTGTTCATGGATTGTCGCTTTGCTTTTCGTAACAATATACGAAAAACAATACGAAATCTACCACAAAAAATGAGATTTTTTCATGGCGCCATAAAACCAGTATGTTACAACGGGTGATCTAATCGAAGAACAGTGCAAACATCAGCGTCAGCGTTCCAAATTCGCTGCGCAGCAGTTTCAGTGCGGACGAAAGTTGGTTGTAGACCGTCTGCTCGCTGAGTTTCAGCATCCGCGCCACCTCGCCCGGAGCAAAACCCTGTTCCTTGATCAGTTCGAAGATTCTTTTCTGTCCGGCGGTGAGTTTGAGTTTGGCCGTATCGAGCCGGCGACGGAACAGGTCGAAGTCGATCTTCGCCCCCACCTCGTCGCCGGCGTCGCGCGAAGCCTCCACGCTGTCGAGATAGTTGTCGAACAGCGGATCGCTCATCCGGCTGCGGAAAACGTCGATCACCCGGTTGCGCGACACGGCAAAGAGCCACGCCTTGAAAGACTGCTCCGGATCGAGGCTCTCGCGGGCAAGCCATACGCGCATGAAAGTATCCTGCACGACGTCACGCGCCTGCTGCGGCGAACGGGTCAGCGAGAGGACAAAAGCGTTGAGCACGCCAGCGAACTCGTCGTAAAGCGCCTTGAAGTCCTCGTACGAACCCCTGCGAAGCCCCTCTACATGTTGGCGACAGTCGATAGACATTCGTTAAAAAATATAGTTGCGCTTCAAAAAATATGATGATTAAAGTACGTGCCTGTGGTAAACAGTTTCTATACGGGCGGCGTAACTCTAAACTACTCTATCCAGAGTAAGAACAAAGTAACTCATCGTGCGAACAGGGAGATAAAACGGCAGCCATATGCAGTAGCCGTTTCATTTGATGTATTTGTTCACCCGATGTCGTGAACCTTTGCTCTTGCTTTGAATGGTTTTCGTTCGATGTTGTGAAACTTTGGTATGCTTTTGACTTCATTTCGTTTCGCTCCGTTCGCAATGAGAAAGGCTTGGCAACGTCGTTGGAGATGATTCTGAGGCAACCTGTCAGAACCTCCAGCCTGTGCGCAGGCTCGGGACGGCGTGCAGGCCGAAGCGGTTTGACCGTGTGACCTCGTCGTGAGGTACCGCACCGCTTTTGTACTTGCCGTAGGTGATGGAGCTGAAACCGATGGAGAGTTCTGCGCCGAGGTACAGGCCGCGGTAGACATACACGTCGATGCCGGCAAAGGCGTTGACGCCCATGCTGACAAAGTTGCGGTTGGCGCCTTTGTCGTCGGTCGCTCCCTCGATCTCTTCGACGACGCCCTCCTGATTGCCAGCGTTCTCGATCGTGGCGGAGGCGCGCCTGAGGCCGAAACCCAACGCGCCGCCGACATGTAGCGATACGCGCTCCCGATTGCCGAAGCCATATTCGAGTCCGGGGAAGATGCTGAAATCGTTGACGCGGGCCGTGGCGACCTCGGCCGAAACCTCGCCCGCGCCGACAACTTTCCTGTCGCTCTTGTGGGCGTAGCCGAGGTCGAGACGGAGGGCAAATCTGTTGTTGACGGAGTAACGTCCCCTGATATTGAGCCCGTCGTCGTTGCGCCCCGCACCCCCGAACAGCGGATACCAGACCTCGACGGCGAGTTTGCCGCTGCCCTGCGCAGGTATTTTCGCCACACTCCGCGAGGGCGTACCCGCATTGTCCCGACGGGATGTACTCGCGTTGCCCGCGGATATATCCGCACCATGTACGTTGCCCTGCGAGGAGGTATCTGCGCTGTTTTGCGCTGATATATTTGCGCCCGCAGGCATATGTGCGGAGGAGCCTGTCTCTGCTTTCTGCACGGCGGTTTCCCTGTGATTTACATGCTCCTTAACCTTTTTCTCAGCCTGTTCCTGTTCGGCTTTTCGTGCGGCAGCCTGCGCTTCGGCTGAGGCCAGCGCAGCCTGTTGTGCAATCTTTTGCGCCTCGGACGACGATCGGGCGGCCTCCTCGGCTGCCGTCTGTGCGGGCGTAGACTTTTTGCTTGTTTGCGGCGCGGCGGCAGGCGAGGTTTTTTTGGTGGTATCTTGTGCGGATTGTGCAGGCATTCCGGGGGTCACGGTCGACGCCATACAGAGCAATACGATGAAAAGTATTGAACGTTTCATTCGAAAATATTTTGCACAAAGATAGTTCTTAACATCCAATAAAAAAAGACGCCACCACATTTAACGTCATTGCGGCAGCCTGTTTCCGTTATTGCAAAAACATATAACGTCATTGCGAACACAGCGAAACAATCAATATTGTTTCGCTGTGTTCGCAATAACGTACAGGAAAAGCAGCAACGACGGCACGAGGGTTGCTTCCCGCCCGGCAACGTCTGGCAACGTTTAGCTTCGGCCAAGCCTGCGACTGGCGGCAACCGTCCGACGACTGATTGCCAGCCAACGCAAAACCCCGCAACAGCGAGTCAGGAACAACCTCACTGTGGTTCAGCCATTCTGAACGACCAAGCGGGAGTTCAGCCCAGTGGTTCAGCCATTCGTAACAACTTCGCCGGTGGTGTTGCCCCTTGAAACAGCCATTCGGAACGATCTCGCTGGAGGAGTTAGCCGTGATCCAGCCATTCGATGCAACCCCGCGGGAGTTTCAGCCCCTTGAAACAGCCTCCCTGCCGAATGATCAGAACCTCCAGCCGAGGCGGAAGGTCGGCGTGGCGGAGAAACTGAGGCTGGATGTCGACGAGGTAGACTTGTGCTCGGTCGTGGTGGTTGAGCCGCTTGCTTTTAATTCCTCCTTGTATGTGCCGAATTTGAGGGTGTTAAAGCCGAGGCCGAACTCCGCGCCGACATATATGTTACGGTAAACATATACGTCGATGCCGGTGAAAGCCTCTATGCCAAAGCCGAAATATTTGCGGTTTTCGCCGGTGTCGGAGGTTGCGCCGGTGATCTTGTATGTGACGTCGGGGCGCACACTATTAAAGGAGGCGCTACGCATACTGATGCCCAGTTGTGCGCCGCCGTAGAGCGACACGCGGTTCCAGTTGCCGAAGTGGTATTCAATGCCGGGGGCGAGGCCGAAGTCGACTACCGAAGCCTTGTCGGTAAAATCACCGGTGGAAGAGGGAGTGACGTTTTTGCCGGAGTTGATCGACAGGTCGAGATTGACGCGGGCAGCCAGTTTGTCGCTGATGAAGTAGCGGGCGTTGAGCCCCTCCAATGTGAACGGCGCTCCGGAGAAAGGCGCAAAATTGAGCTCGACGGCGATGTCGCCCGCCGCGGGTTTGGACGCTTCCTGCGCCGTTGCGACCATCGCCGCACCGCTAAACGTCATGAACGCCAGCGTAAAAATGATCTTTTTCATAACCAGATAGTTTAGTGTTGTTGTTTTATGCTGACAAAGATATTATAATTCGGGCAAAAAAACAATACCTGCAAGGTATTTTTTTGTGAGCCCATACAAAAAAAATAGAAGATTTGCGTCAAATATCTGATTTACTGACGTCGCCATATCATCGCCATTCCACCGGCCACACCATTGCCTCGCCTTGTCCGTCGGCGGGCGCAGCAAAGCGGAGCTGCGGGCTGCTGCGGCCCGCAGCTCACGACAGGCCGTTCGCAATGACAAAAGAGGGGGTATTCCGAACGGAAGCCCTCGCGATAACGGGTGACTTTCAATGGCAAATGGGGCGGTATTCCGAACGAAAGCCCCTGCAATGAGGTTTTCGGGCGGTCACCTTTTATTTTCGGAGCATCTCCGTAATGTCGATCAGCTCTCCCTCTGCCACCCTGAACAATCGTTGATTGGTGGTCGGGGAGTCGAGCCCGCCGCGCGCCTCGACCCAGGGGCCGAGTTTGATATAGTCGAAATTTTCGGCGCGAACGCCATCCGGCAGGGCGTCCCGCCCGGAGTACCATGCCGTTTTCAGCCCTCCGCCGCGGGTTTGCCGCCTCGTCCTGTCGCCCGTTTCGCCCCGCGAGTGAACGGTGCGCGAGTGAACGATGCGCGCCAGCCTCTCCACCTCCTCCGGTTCGCCGTCGCCGCCCATAAAGCAGACGCAGGTGGCGTTGTCGCCGTAACTGGCCAGCAGCCACGAAAACAGTCCGTCGTCGAGCAACTCGCCGACCTCCTCCTGCAAATGGGGGCTGTGGCAGCCCGGGCAGCGGTTGGGGCAGCACGAAAGATTCAGCGCAAGCGTTACCTCGCTTGGTATCTCCCTGAAAACCACGTCATAACTGGCCAGCCGAAGCATAGTGACGTCGGGCGGCCTCCTGCTGCCGCGCCTGCGAGAAGTTGCTCACACGCTTCATATAGCCGATGATGCGCGTCAGGTAGTCGACGTTGCTCCCGCCGCATTTGGGGCAGGCGCGCAGGTTGCGCTTGTCGATGTGGCCGCAGTCGTTGCATACAGTGTTGGGGATGTTGAAGGTGAAGTAGTTACACCCCTCCTGCGTAGCTACGCGCAGCAGGTGGGCATACTGCTCTTTCGACAGGTGCTCGGCCAGATTGAGGTGCAGGGCCGAGCCGCCCGTGAGGTGCTCGATGTACTTGCGTCCGTGCAGGCGAAACTTGTCGATGATGTTGGTGCTCTCATCCTCAACCACATAGAAGTAGCTGTTATAGCAGTCGCGGCTCACCTTGTAGCCCGCCTCCCTGTCCCACTTGGCGTGCTTGACCCCCACGTTCTCGGCAGGGATCATCTCGCAGTTGAACATGACCTCCGGCGTGCGGTATTTCTTGTTGTAACGCTCGACCATGCCGAGGATCTCGCGTGTAAAAGCCTCATATTCGGGATTGTCCGAGATCTCGATACCCAGAAATTCCGCCGCCTCGACCAGCCCGTTCACCCCGATCGTGAGGTATTGCCGCCCCATGTTGATGTACCCTGCGTCGAACAGGGGCAGCATCCCCTTGTCCAGCATGTATTTAAGGTTCTCGTTATAGGCCAGCTGCACCCTGTGCACCAGGTCGATCACCTCCTCGAGAAAAAACTGGTAGGCCATCCCCTTGCGGGCGGCGTACTGGATGCAGCGGTTGAGGTTGACCGTCAGCACGCTCTTCGACCCGGTAGAGACGCCGCCCGCCCCCAGGGTATAACTGAAACCGTTGTCGGTAATCTCGTTACGCAGGCGGCAGCAACTGCTCAGCGAGTCGGCGTTGTCGCTCATGTAGGTGAAAAACGAGTGGCCCTCGGCGTACATCTCTGCCGTAAAATCGCCGTACTCCAAGTCTTTCGGCCCGCCGTTTTCGGTCAGCAGCGCCATCGTTTCGACCGGAAATGTGAGCACCGTCACCGTGCGCTCGCGGTTGAACCACTTCATAAAGCGTTTTTGCAGCCAGTTCAGTGATTCCCAATGCGGTTTGCTGCCGTCCGGGAAGACGAACTCGCTGAACAGGCTCTCGAAATAGTAGCGGTCGTAGTAGGAGATGTTCCAGAAAACGGCCTGGAAGTTGCGCGCGCCGGTGGGCTGGTTGATCGAATAGACGATCTGTTCGAAATAGTCCGTAATCACCTTGTCGAGAGTACGTTGCCGCTTCGATAGGTCGACGACCTTATAGGTCTCACGGTAATAATTGCGCCCGTACTCGAGCCCGATGAAGTAGTTCATGTACATCAGGAACTCCGGCGTGGCGCAGGCCCCGCTCAACATGCTCGACACCATGAAAACCATGTTGATAAAGCCCCCTGCAAACGATTTCAGGTTGGTCGGGGCCTTCGAATTGCCGCCGATGGAGAGCGTGCCGCCGATAAGCCACGGGTACATCGTGATGCTGGCGCAGTAGTTGGCCAGGCTCGTCTCGTCGTTCTTGTATATAAAATGGTTGTTTAGCAGCTCTATATATTTGTCGGCCAGCTCTTTGCCGTACATCGCCTTCAACCGGTCGGTCATCATGCGGCGGTTGAGGCGGATGAAGTTCGACTTGGGCAGTTCGCCGATGAGCGTGGCCATGTTCTTGTTCTCAACGTTGGCGTTGGCGTCGTACTTGCTACCGGTGGCGGCGTTCGAGGCGTCGCAGTAGTCCATGAGGAACTTCAACTTGTCGCGCACCTCGCGGTCTTCGGTATGTCGCTGGCGGTAAAGCATATATGCTTTGGCTACGGTATAGTATCCTTCGGCCATCAGGGCCATCTCGACCTGGTTTTGAATATCCTCGACGCTCGTTTCGCTGGCGATGCTCACCCTGCACAGGATGTTGGTCAGAACGTCCTGCGTGGCGAAAATGCCCACCGAGAGGAAGGCTTTGGATATGGCGCCTTTGATTTTATCGACCGAAAAGGCCTCGCGGCTGCCGTCGCGTTTGACAATGAATGTCTCCATTGATGTGATTTGGTTATGGGTTTGTTCGGCGTTTTTTTAATGCTCTTTTCGGTGGGAAAATCCAAACAGATTTTAATTGTCCACAAAATTATCCGATCTTTCAACAGGAGCGGTCGCCTGCCGCAACAAGTTACTAACATGTTGTTATATATTTTGAAAACGGCTTGTGCGCCATGCGGTTAAACGCGAAAACGGTCGATCTTGTCGGTCGGTTTGTCGGGCGGGCGGTTTTACCTGCATGTTGTATCGCTCTGTTTTACCGCGCGGGCGTTCCCTGCGGCGCCAACCATAACCGCAGCTCACCGGAACAGCCCTGTAATAGCCATGTAACAACCCTGTAATAACCACGGAACGGCCTGTCGGTCATAAAAACCATACTACGTTATCGTGCGGCGCTCTCTGTACTGTTTTGCTCTGTTCTGCCCTCCTCGGCTCTGTTTTGGCTGCTATGCCTTGCCATGCCATATCTTGCTCTGTTCTGCTCTGCGGACGCTGCCGCACTGAAACACAGGCCGATTACTTTGCCAAAGGGTCGGCCAAATAATCAATTCGGAGGCGGTCAACGAAAAGCAGGTCAACGCCTCGACAGAGAGTATTTCGATGGTGCTCAATCGCATCAAAAAAGGTTTCGAGGATGCACAAAATTGAGTTGACACAACCGTCTGCCTGCAAGTCGACAAGATGTTCCTCTGGGAACAAAATCTACACGAGCAATTAACTGATGTTGAGTTTGTTATTTGGCAGCACTTATTTTTGGTACAACAATGATACATCAAAACGGCTTATTTTTTACGCACCGGATTTGACTGCCAAGCAGCAGCACGATTTGGATCTCCGCGCGGCAAATGCGCAGGCGGCAAAGGATGCGGCGGCGGCAGAGCGTAACTTCAAGAAAGAAACGCAAAAAATCCAGCAACAATTTGAGGGTGATCAGAATGACAAAACCCGCAAGAACCAGTACGATATTGCGCTGTTGAAAGGCAGGAATGAAAGAAATTTATTTTTCCTTAGAAGTTCGGAAAAACGCAGGGAACTGACCGAGGCCGACCGGCTCATGTTCGACCTGTACAAACTCAGTCAGGAGGCTGCCGCGAACGTTGAGGCTCGGGGCGGTGCAACTTTGGGCAACAGGATGGGTTCCGGGGCGGCACAGTCGATACCATATATGGCGGGATTTGCTGCCGGAGGCTCGTCTCTTGTCTCGGGTACAGGCAAGGCTGTAGCCAGGTCCGTTGCGAAAGAGGGCACGAAAAGTGCGGTTCGGCGCGTCGGGGCTCAGGTATTGGGCAATCTGGCCGGCGCCGCTGCATATGCGCCGCTTATGAGCGGCACCTGGTCCGACTATCTCGACCGGACGCAGGCGCAGTATTCGCTTGACGAAGATGAAAACCTGGTATTCAATAAAACGCCCGTAATCGAGAGGGCATACAAGGCATATGCTGGCGGCCTCTCCGAGGCGTTTTCGGAAGTTTCGGGCGGCCTGATCACCCAACCCCTGAAATCCGTCGGACGCAGGCTCGGCTTTAAGTTTGGCCTCAAATCACTCAACACTCCTGTCGGCAACCGCATCTACGACCGTATTATGCTTGGCGACGTTCTGGAAGAGAGTTCGGAAGAGATTCTCAACAATATCACCAGGCCACTGATGACCGGCGAGCCGGACAGGCTCAAAGAGAACTTCTCTTCGGATAACTTCTGGACAACGATAGCGACTGTCGCCGCTACCACAGGATTGCTGCGTGCTCCCGATATGGTTGTGCACGGCACAGCTTCCGCCATGAAAGGGCTTGGCAGGCTTGGCAGGTCGAGCCGGATTATGCGTGCGGTGGAGCGTCAGAGTGCGGCCAATGAACAGCAGGCGCGGCAGCAGCAGCGCGAGCAACTCGAAAGGCAGGCCGAAACGGCGTTACAGCGCATTCCCAATGACAACGGGCTGCGCGATGCGATATTCGCCGCGGTGAACAGGCCATCCATAAAGGAGATCGGCGCCGAGCTTGCAAGGTTGACCCCGTCCATATTTGCATATCCATTCTCCGACGGCGTCAGGTCGATACGTCCGGAGGGCGCAGATGCACCCGTAGCATCGTCGCCGCAACTCATAGCCGCCGCCACCATTGACTATTTAACCGCAACGGTGAATAAAGAGGTGCTCGACGATTATCTTTCCTCGTTCGGAGAAAGCGAGAAGATCTCATCCGACATAACACGGGAGACAGTCCGCAAAGCCTACATGGGGCCAGATGGAGATGGAGAGACTGGCGAGCTTGTCATGGCGAGGGTAGATGGCGGCAACTGCCATGTTATAGCAGGAGATTTGAATGACAGTTCCGGCGCGGGAATGGTGGTTGTCGAGGATGCCAGCGGCGATCGCAGGCAGGTTGCGGCCTCGGCCCTTGACGATGTTCGCATCATACCGGCAGACGCCTACATGACCATGCGCATGGAGGAGGCAATGCGCGCTGAAAACCCGGACGCGAAAGTGCAAAAGGCACAGTCCGTCATTGCGCAGGCCGAACGCGGTGGAGTAAGTCCCAGGGTGGCCGCTGTGGTGGCGGAGGACAAATTTGGCAACTATTACGATACTGGCGACTACATTACCGACATTACGGGCCGCACCGGTAAGGTTGTAGCCCGCGACTACGGCATATATGACGTTGAATGGGAGGACGACGGCACTCGCGGCAGTGTGAATGCCGCAGACGTAACGGGCGGCAAGACCTACGGCGACATGATGCGGGAGGCAACGGGGGACGTGTTGGCATTCGACCCGTCCAGTACCGACCAGGCAACGCCCGCCGCCGAAGACGGCGCGGCCGGAACACCCGCCGTCACCACGCAGGAGGCTGTACGGGAGGCGCAGCAGGCCGTCGACGCGGCGCAGGCTCCTGCCGGCAATGTCGCTCCGGCAATCGTGAATGCCGTTCAAAACGGCGTGCAGACGGTTCAGCAGGACGCGCAGGCCCCGACAGGGCAGACAGCCGCAGGAGGCGCTGTTCCGGCAACTGCGCAGCCATTACAAGGCGCAGGGCCGGTTGCTCCCGTCGCCGTCGACCCTGCCGCACGGCAGCGCGCGGAGTTCTACGCAGGGCTGCCGGTGAACAGCAAGGGCGAGGTCGTCGAGGATGAGCTGACTCCAGACCGGCAGATACGGTATGCGGAGTACGAACTCGGCGCCGACACACCGGAGTTCGTCGAATATCTCGCCGGCCAGTCCGCCGCGATAGCCGAGCAGACAGGGAAGTTGAGCAGCAAGACAGGCAAAAGCATTGTCGAGGTCAAGCGTCTGCGCGAACTCAACGCCCGCAGGTCGGTGATAGACGCACGGCTGAACTCCCTGCCGTCGACGGAAGCCACAGTTGAAGGGCAGCCTCGGATAGCCGCACAGGCCGAAGACATAACCACAGTGCAACAACCGGCGCAAATCAGGACGGCATCGGACGAAGCGCTGCGCATGTCCCGTGCCCTTGCCGCATTGGGCGTTACGGATGAAACCGTCGAAAGGCAACCGGCCGATGTCGAGGCCGCGCCCGTACCCGCGCCGCGGCAACTTGCGGAAGACGACGCAGCGGCCTTAATGAGGCGCATGGAGGAGCTGGCCGTCGAAGCTCCCATATTGGAGCTTACGCCGGAGAACTGGTATGCCGCGTTCGGGGAGGACGGCATGGTGGACACGCCCATCGGCAAGGTGAAGATGGGCGAGAATCAGTATCTGAAATTACAGGCAAAAGGCAGAAGTGATCAATTCGGAATGGTAAAACCTACACTCAATGATCCGGACATGGTTGTTGAGGAGATTAGCAGAGGGAACTCTGCTGTAAATGAGCGCGACACCAATCTGCTGTTTATAAAAACGTTTGCCGACAGTTCCGGCAAGAAATACACGCATTTCGAGAGCGTGACGGTAAGCAACGATAAAAAAGAAGTAGTTGTCAGTAGCCATATCATACGGCCCAAACAACTACTTGATAAGTTAAAGGCGGGGAGTGTCGTCTATATTGCGACGGCACTCGATGTTTCCGGTCAAACATCCGCCGAGTACACTCCCCATACAGAAACCGGTGCGCCTTCTGTTGGCAAAATTACGGAAATTTCCGAGAACGGCAATACTTCGGGGCAAAATATTCCGCCTGTCGAGGGTGCGGCACAACCCGCACCGGTTCGTCGAGCAGACCGGGTAAGGAGTCCGACCAGGTTCCGGCGGCGTCTTGGTGCGCTGGGCGATCCCGTGTCGCTGCGCGATGTTATTCTGCAGGATATTGCTTCGGGTTTGAAGTTCGCATGGAACGACAATGGCGTTGCCCGCGGCCTCGCGACGGAACTCGGGTTCAAGGGCAGTAACAGCGAACGCATGATCCGCATAGGGCTGCTCTCAAAAGACGGCACGACGGTAGACCGGTACGCCGAAAGTCTGTGGCAGGATTACTCGACCGACAACAGGTCGGAATTCGGGGCCGGCGCAGGGCCGCGGTATAACTTCGACAATACCGATGCGCGCAGCGAGATAATAGATGTATTGAACAGTATCTACTCTCCCTCGCAGGCCCTTGCCGCCGCCGAAGAGCTGCGTGCCGAACCGGATGGGGAATATTCCGAAGAGAACATTGACCTCATGCGTCGATACGAAAACTGGAGACGTCAGATTGCCGAAGGGCGAGAGGTGGGGATAAGCTACCGTTCGGCGGAAGCTCCTGGCGAACTCACCGCATCGTATCGCCCCGGTGAATTGCAGGAGGCTTTCCGCAGGGAGATGGCCGACATCGCAGCGCGGGCAAAGGCCGGCGGCGCCTATCTCAAAGCCCCGAACGGCGAGCCGACCAGGCTCACGCCGGAGCAGTGGGCGACGGTGCGCACCACGGCGTTCAAGAGGTGGTTCGGAGACTGGGAGAAGGCGGCACAGGCCGATTACCTGCTCGGCGATCAGTATGTTTCAACGCTCACGGGCAACGAATTTCAAAAAGACGAAACCCCGCTGACGGACAAGGTGGCCGCGTTCTACGAACAGAACTACGCCGGACAGGTTGAGCGGGAGGGGTTGGGATTCGTTGAACTCAACAAACGCGGGATCAAATCAAGCATGTTTCACGGTATAGGCAGCAAAAAGAGCGCAGCGTTTGCCGCCGTGCCAGCAATAATAAAAAACGGCCAGATAATAGACAGCCAGCGCAATTGGAAGCAGAGGGGTTATGATACCTTTGTAATAGCAGCCCCTGTCAAGATAGGTAATGACGGGTACGCTGGTATTGTAGTGATTACCCGGAAAGAAACAAGCAATCGTTTTTATTTGCATGATGTCGCTCTACAAAAAAATCTCCGAAACGGGGAGTTCAAGACTGGTCAAGCCAGAAACCCGCTCGGAGACATTGCAAATGTAATACAAAATATTGTAACCGCCAAAAAAAATTCGTCGAAAGTTGTCGACGAGAACGGCGAGCCGCTGGTGGTGTACCACGGCAGCCCGAATACGTTCACGGAGTTCAACAGTAAATACATGGGTACGTCCGGCACCAGCGACGGGCAAGGTTTTTATTTCACTGATGCCCGCGAATATGCCGAGGCCTTTACCTCGGGCCGCAACTTTGACACGGGAGACGGAACGCGCGGCGAGCTGTTCGAGACCTTTCTTAATCTTCGCCGCCCGTTGAGTTCCAATAAATTGACAATAACTAAAAAAGAACTTGGCGAGATTATCCGTCGCATTGACGAGTTATCCGGCGAAGGCCTCGAGCACATGTTCCTGTCGAACTACGGCGATGTTGACATGGAAGGGTTGAACAGTGTCCTGAAATATGCGACAGACTTCGAACATGAAAACAGCGATAACGATGCAGAACTTATAGGAGGGCTCGTAAATGCATCGGGAAGCCTGACGGACGTATACGGTGCGTTGCGGGATGTTGTCGGTTATGCGGGGATTATTGCGCCGAAAGCGGACAGGTCGACACATTTTGTCGTCGGCCTGCCCAGCCAGATCAAGTCGGCCACGGACAATATCGGCGAGTTCTCGGCTCAGGATGACGACATACGGTTTCGTGAAGCGCGGATGGCGCTGACGGACAGATCCGGCAATTATATCGGCGATGGCAGCTGGCATTATGAACCCAAAGTATTCGACTTTCCCGAGTATCCTCAGATTTCGGTAAGTGTAAGTTACAGCAACACGACCGAATCATCTTACGTCAGATACAACAACACAAATAACGGCCGCAGTATTACCGTAAGGTTTTCAGGACACGGGAACAACGCTACTAAATTTGGCGATCAACTGAACGGGGATCTCACCGGCAGGGACGAGGTGCTGTATCGTCTCGGCCTGAAAGGGAAAAATGTCGAACGCGTTCCCTTTCCCCTGGTGCCGACCCGAATGGTCAAGAAGAAGGAGGTTGGAAACTACGGGACGACGGACAAAACACTCGACGAGATAGCTGCGCCTGGTATTGGGGCTGACATATCCGAATACAATGGCAAGGTGATAAAGGGTACCAGTCTTCTGATCACCGGCGACAGGGTGGGAGCAGAAAAGAATAGAGCCGGACAAAAGGTTACATACTATGATATTGAAGAGGCTCCTCCCGTAGCATTCCGTGACGCCCCGAAACGTCTTGCCGAAGCCGACAATACTCTCGGCAGCAATCTTGCGCTGCTTCAAAAAGAGTACGACGACCTTATTGCGGGGCGGGAAAATAACGCTACCTTTGAGCAGGATTTGAGCCGTTGGCGCGATGTGAAGCGCGGCGCGGTGGTCGACTACCTTGACGGGATCAATCGCGCGTATGGCGCTGGGGTCGATGTGGTGACGTTCGACAGCGAGAATCCGCGCGACCTGACGCTGAGCGGCCTTATGATGCAGGCCGCGCCGGAGGATGCAACGTTCGAGGAGATAGAAGAGAAGATAGCCGAATACAGAAGAAACAGGCCTGGCGGCTTCAACATTCCCGGTGCGCGCATTATCGGCATGGACATGTCGGCAAGCGACCATTACCGCGATGCGTGGAGATACGACAGGGCATTCGTCCACGAGGCCGCCCACATGTACTCGGACAGCATACTGAGTGACGAAGATTTCGCGAGGGCATACGAAGAGGCAAAGGATATACCGTTCTTCAAGGTGCAGTTCACAAAATACAGTGGGGCCGACGCTGTGGAGAAAGGCAGGGAGGTTGTCGCATATGCCATCGGCTCATTGGCCAACCCGAACAGGCAGGGTGGCACATTCCGGCAGTTCATGGCCGGAGAGGTTACGGCCCGTAAACTGGCTGAGAGCCTGATAAACAACCTTCCGCACGTAAAAAATATTGTAGAACGAACGCTCAGCGAGTTTGAAAATGGAAAGCGACAGCAGCAAAACGCAGGAACAGACGCCGAATCCGGACGAGCAGGCGACGCCGGAGCCCGAACCGGAAAAGAAAGTGAGCGGTCGGCGCTGGATAAGGTGGTGCCATTTTCCGGACGACGATTCGGATCAGGAAATCTGATTCGGGCCATAGTCGACGAGGTGGGCAGGCTGTCGGAGAAGTACGGCGTGCCCGTTACCGTTGTATCCGACGCAAGCCAAATTGTAGACGCCAACAAAAAGGTCGAGGCCGACAAGCGGCGGGCGCGTGGCTACTATGACCGTCGCACGGGCGAGATAGTCGTCGTCGCGCCGAACCACCGCGATCCGGCTGATGCGCTGGCCACATTCTACCACGAGGCCATTGGGCACTACGGTATGGAGCGCGTCTTCGGCGAGGAGGCATACGCCGAGCTGCGGGACAGAATATGGAACTCGCTGCCGGAGCAGACGCAGAAGACCCTCTACCGGCAGTACGGCGCCGAGAACCGACAGGAGGCCGTCGAAGAGTATATCGCCCGACTTGCCGAGGGAAACATCACGCCCGGCATGTTGCAGCGTATCGTGGCCGCCGTGCGCAACTGGCTTCGCAAGGTGTTGGGCCGCGAGGTACGGTTCACGGACAAAGACATTATCTGGATGCTGTGGCATGCCGGAAATAACCTTGCCAAAGCCACAACAATAAAGGGCCGCGCAGACTACATCGCCAATCGCAACCGCACGGCGCGCAGAATGGACGACATTTACGGCGCAGATCCGAGGTATGCCGACGGGATCAGGCATCGACGGGCAGGAGATAAATTGCAGGAAACCTCGGCGGCAAGGGATGTAGAGATCGCCAACGACGCCACTCGCCCTGCCGCGCTTGACGTTCGCGATGCTATCGAGAACGCCATCCGCACACGCGGCCTTGATACTGCGCTTGTCGACAGGGAGCAACTCAACCGGATTGCATGGGATTATTACAAAGGGTTGAGCCGTAAAGATCGGGAGGTATTCAGCATATGGAATTCTGCCTCAGCGGAAGAAAAGGCCGCCCTGCATAAATTCTTAATTGATCGGGAGGCAAAAAATACCGACGTCGACATGCTCGACCTGACGGCCGACTTTATCGGAAACAACGGCGTTACGCCGGAACTCCTGGATGACGGACAACTGCGCGCCGTTGCCGAGCGATACTACAAATCATTGCCCGCCAAAGATAAGGAACAGTTCTCAGGGATCAGTTATCTTGTCAAATCCGAGCGGGCCGCGGTAAAGGATTTCCTTGCTTCGAAAGGAATATCGACAACGTCAAACATCTTCCATGAGATGAACCGCAAGTTGCTCAACAATGCCGTGGCCAAACTTTCGGAGGAAGATCGCGAGCATCTGGACGGCTTGCGTATGGGTTCGATAGTGAGCCACGTAACAGATTTCCTGAAACAGAACTTGCGGGAATATATCTCACGTCAGTCCATAAAGAATATCGCTGGTTTTGTCGTTGAGGCCATGCCCGCAGGGAGAGTCGAGGACATCGTCAAATGGCGGGCCCGACAGTTGGCGAGCAGGAAATTCGCGGGGCTTTTTTCAGATAGCGGCATGAGCCCTCTGAAACGTTCTCTTGCCAGCCTTTCCGACAGGGAGATGGATGAAGTGAACCGGATCGCACGACAGACAATAGTAACTTCGGTAAAAAGTTTTTTCCGGCAGCCACTCGACAGGGTAGTGCCGGACGCTACTGTTAATAAATTCGTTGATGCTCTTGTCGACGACATGTCCCCTGAGCGGAAAGACGAACTTGTAACGCTGTTTATGGAGCGCGCCCAAACCGAAGCACTCAAAAAGGACAAGGGTGCAGTCCGTATTGTTGAAGACAAAAAGAGAAATGGAATTGTCTTCAACGAGAACAGTCGGATGCAGAAGTTAGTGCGGAAATTACAGGATTCACACTTGCCAATAGTGCAATTCATGGATGCCGCGACAAAGAATTTTGGCGTGGTTATCTCCCCTGTGAACGACGCATATAACAAGTTCAACATGTTGACGAGCCGCGCCAGTGCGAGTGTCAACGAGTTCAAGCGTAATTATATCACTCCTGTCATGAGTTCGATGCTGGATATTATGAAGTTCTCCGGCCTCACTTCTCGCGAGGTAGTCGACTATATCGCTTTCAAGTCCGCCGTCGAGAGGCATGACAGCGGCACGGCTGCCTTTGGAGACCCTGAGTCGAAAGGGCCGGTTAATCCGAACTGGAACTACCATTTGGCAGTGTCGTCCATAGCGCGCGTCGAAAGCAAGGTTGCCAAAGGCCTGCACAGGAAATTGATAGAGGATTCGAATTTCCTTTTTGGCAGGAAAAGTTTTGCCGATAAACTTCCTGCCGATCTGAGGGATAAACTCGTCGATGCTTTCGGGCAAATCAACACTAACGTCAAAGGCGAAGCGCAGCGTGCAAAGGCGCGTGCGGAGGTGATAGACAGCCTTTCGAAGGTTGAGCGCAATACGCTGTATGGCGCAACGGTCGACAGGTTGTGGGATGGACTTAGAGCGGCAAACACCTCTACGCTTGATACTATGGTCAGCGCGGGGATACTGACGCATGATCAGAAAGAGTTAATTCAAAGTCCCAAGTGGAAGTATTATATGCCGCTGGTCGACTGGGATTTGGCCGCAAATCAGATGATAGACCCCGTGCAGGAATATGATTTTGGGCCATACAGAAAGGAATCAGGGCCCACGGCCGCCGTCAAGAATTTGAAAGCATAAATAATTGCGTGTAACACATTGTTAATCAACATATATTTATGTGAAAGCGTTTTCATTGCGGAGAATTTGCATTTTATTGTCGGCAGTCAATATTTATTAATAAGCTCATTTATGGTGCCTTGAAGATATTTAACCTGCTTGCGCAGCATCTCGACCTCCTTTTCGGTCTGACGCACAGCGGCATAGTCCTCCAGCGACAGTATCGGCAGTTCATTATAGAAATACGACGCCGGCTCGCCGATAGCCTCGGCAATCCGTTCGAGCGTGCCCGTGGTCACGTTGTCGTTCTTGATGGCAATGGTATAGAAATTCTGCCGGCTCGTGCCGATCGCCTCGGCCAGCGCACCTATACGGATGCACTTTTCCTTTATCTTTCGTTTGACGGTTGAACCCTTCCTCCTTATTGACCGATAACTTTCCTGTCATCGGTTTTTGCCGGTTGAGGCCTGGTCTCTTTTTTCGCGGGCCGAGGCTGCTATTGTTCTGGTTGTCACGGTGGCCGCCGCGCGAATAGGTCTTGCCGTCGTGGGCCACGGCAACCGTCGCCATAACGAACATGGCAAAAAGGAGGGAGAGGAGGGGTCTCATGAACAGTTTGAAATTAAAGAGTTGACATAAATGTTTTTACAGAATTATCCACTGCAATATCTTCTAATCTAATTTTTCTTGATAAAGTTAATCCCTCAAAACTCTTGCAACGGCTCAGTGCCACGTATGTTTGCCCTGTAGCAAAGGCTTTTCCGTCCCCAAAATTCACAATAGCTTTATTGAATGTTAGACCTTGGCTTTTATGAATTGTTATGGCCCAGGCAGGGATTAATGGCACCTGTTTGTACTCGCCAACAAGTTTTGTAACTAATTCGTCATGCTCTACATCATAACCCACCCTGACCGACTGTTCCCGTCCCGATCCCGCCCGACAGCATGGAGACGTCGGGCAAATTGTTCAGGCCGCAACGTTTAAGGAAAACCCACTGCCCTCTCGCCGCAACATTGCCGACAAGGAAAACCCACCGCTCCCTCGCCGGGACATTGCCGGCGAGGCAATGTCCTGTCGGGAGCAGCGCTGATTTTTTCATTATGGTCTGTGTCGCCCTTTTCATGTCCAGCTCTTTTTTACCTCTCCGACGCATACGGTCGCCCGCTATCTCTCCCGATCCTCGATCCTAAACTCCAACCGGCGTCTTATGTCTGCCGAGGAGGCCCCGATCCGTATCTCGTATGTGCCGGGACGAACGACAAAATGGTTGTCCGCGTCCCAGTAAGAGAGAGCTTCGCGGTCTAATTCAAATGTTACGGCCTGTTTTTCGCCCCTCTTCAAATGTATCCTGCGGAAGCCTTTCAGCTGATGGACAGGCCGCTCTTTGTCGCCTTGCGGCTCTCTAAGGTAGAGCTGCACAACCTCGTCGCCGTCGTACTGGCCGACGTTCTTTACCTCTATGTGCACCCTGACCGTGTCTCCGACTGACGCCTGAGGCTTGTCGACGCTCATGTTGCCATATTCAAAGCGCGTGTAACTCAATCCGTGGCCGAAAGGATAGACGGCCTTTTTGTCGAAATACATATATGTCCGCCCGTTTGTGATCCGGTAGTCGTTGAACGGCGGGAGGTAGTCCAGCGATCCGTAATAGGTCAATGGCAGGCGTCCTGCCGGATTGTAATCTCCGAACAGCGCCTCGGCGATAGCCTTGCCGCCCTGCTCGCCCGGATACCACGCATTGAGTATGGCGGGGATATTCGCCTGCTCCCATGAGATAGCCAGCTGGCTGCCGGCAACAAGGACGAGGACGGTACGGGGATTGACCTTGCAGATCTCCCTTACGAACTTCTCCTGATTCTCCGGCAACCCGATACTTTTCCTGTCCCTTCCTTCCTGCTCTATCGCCCTGTTAATGCCAAGCACGACGACGGCCATGTCGCTTTTGGCGGCAAGATCGCTCTCTTTAGCATAGTCTTGCGACTTTTCGTCCCACGGCAGGGTCGAAATCCTGATTTTGTCGCCTGCGCGGTCGATAATGCCCTGCAATGGCGATACGGGCGTGTTCAGCGGCTCGCCGCTGTAATCGCCGAACTCGCATTTATCGGCGTTGATCCCGAGTACGGCTATCGTTTTTACCTTTTTGACGTTTATGGGCAATATTCCGTTGTTTTTCAATAGCACCATGGATTGCCGTGCCGCGTCCAAGGCCAGCTGCCGATGAATGGGACAGCCGACGACGGAGGGGGATATGCTGTTGTACCGCACCAGGTCGGGGTCGTCGAACATCCCGAGCTTGAAGTGAACGCGCAATACATGGGCGGCGGCGACCGTTATCTCCCGCTCGCTTATCAGCCCCTTGTCGAGCGCAGGGACAAGGAAGTTGCTGTATGTCCAGCATTCCTTGCAGTCGCCGTTGCATTCCATGTCAACGCCGGCCCTGATGGCAGCCACTGTCGCCTCCATATAGGAGTTTGTGTAATGATGCCGGTCATACATGTTGCTTACTGCGCCGCAGTCCGACACCACATATCCGGTAAAGCCCCATTCCCTGCGCAGTATGTCGCTTACGAGCCATTTATTGGCCGTACACGGAACGCCGTTTATGGCTGGATAGGCGGTCATGATCGACTGGGCGCGGCCCTTGACAACCAGTGCGCGGAATGCCGGAAGATAGTAATTGCGGATGATCTGCTCGGAGGCCTCCACCTTGCAGCTTGCGCGGTTATGCTCTTCGTTGTTGGCGATGAAATGCTTGGGCGTGGAGACCGTTTTCAGATAATGCGGGTCGTCGCCTTGCAGCCCCTGTACGAAGGCTATGCCGATTTGGGAGGCCAGGTACGGATCTTCCCCATACGTTTCGGGAGTGCGTCCCCAGCGCGGGTCGCGCGCCATGTTGACGGTCGGCGACCAGAAAGTCAGCAGGTCTGCCGAGCGCGTATGCTGCCTTTTGCCGCGTTCCAGCTCGTTCCACCTCCCCCTTGCCTCGTCCGAAGCGGCGGCGGCCACCTCCCTGATCAGGGAGGGGTTCCATGTAGAGGCCAATGCAATGGCCTGCGGGAAAACGGTGAACTTGCCCGGACGGACAATGCCGTGCAGGGCTTCGTTGCCGGTGTAATACTTGTCGATCCCCAGACGCGGTATTGCGGGCGCATAGTTGAGGAGTACTTTCGTCTTTTCTTCGGCTGTCATCCTTGACAGCAGGTCGTCTACCCGCAGATCAATATCCGCATCGGGATTTTCGTACAAATCCCGTATACCGTTTTGATTGAGATCAACCCATTTTTTCTCCTGCGCCTGCGTCCCTGTAAGGTACGTGAGACATGCGAGGCATAGTATGGCCCTGTATGACATATCAGTTGTGTGTTAATGATTTATGCTGTGCGGCTTCTACCTGCCCCTGCTGAACGTATACCTCCGTCCGGGTTGCGTGTCCACGTCGTATTCATACGTCCTGAGCAGCAGGGGATATTGGGGGTCGATCTCCTTCGATGTCAGCGGTTCCCCTATATCCGCCGTCACATACAGTGGGTTCGGGTTTCTGCCCTTCGCCCCTGTCAGGCCCTGGCCCGACAGGGGCACATAGGAGCGCAGCCGCAGGTTGCCCCCCAGCCTTGAGACGACGGAGACCTCCGACAGCTCGTTGCCGTCCCATGTCATGGATACCTCGAAGCCCCCGCGGGCCATCAGCCCCCTCACTTCGCCCTTTTTCCATACATCGGGAATGGCCGGCAACAGATGGACTGCCCCGTCGTGGCTTTGCAGCAGCATCTCGGCCACGCCTGCCGTAAAGCCG
This sequence comes from Rikenellaceae bacterium, assembly GCA_031256675.1. Classification (GTDB taxonomy): domain Bacteria; phylum Bacteroidota; class Bacteroidia; order Bacteroidales; family Rikenellaceae; genus JAIRQC01. The sequence goes on along the minus strand of JAIRQC010000008.1, from coordinate 6,478 downwards.
AAATTGCCGTCGATCTGGAACGGGGGATGCGCGTCGAACATGTTGTGATAGGTGCGCCCGTCATTATTGCCAGGCTCTACCAGGGTGAGCATGTTGGCGATGATCTTGTAGGCATGGTTGCCGTCGAGCAGGCGTGCCCACAGATTGATTTTCCAGCCGATAGACCATCCCGTAGCCATGTCGCCACGGTAGAGCAGCGAGTTCTTTGCCGCCTGGAACAGCGTTGGGCTGGTGTACGGTGAAATCTGGTTGCCCGGATAGAGGCCATACAGGTGCGATATGTGGCGGTGGTGGTTTTGCGGGTCGTCCACATCGGCCAGCCACTCCTGCAACTGGTTGTGCCGGCCTATCTGCATCGGGGCGAGGCGCGCGACAGTTCTCTCCAGTTCGCCGGCATAACTGCCGTCGTCCGCATCGAGTATTTTCGTCGCGTAAAGCGCGCTGCTCAGGGCGTCGAACGCTATCTGATTGTCCATCGTGGCCCCCGCGACGATGTTCGTTTTGCTTCCCTGAGGGCCCTGTTCGGGCGATACCGACGGCGCGAGCGTCAGCCACCCATATCGGGGATGCTCCGCCAGAGCGCCCAGCAGAAAGTCCGCCGCGCCTTTCAGCGCCGGATAATACTCCCTCAGGAAGGCCTTGTCGCCCGTGTAGAGATAATGTTGCCAGATGTGCTGCCCCAGCCACGCCCCGCCTGTGGGCCACATGCCGGTGTTCGGTTTGTCCACCGGCCCCGCTATACGCCAGAGGTCGGTGTTGTGGTGTGCACACCATCCGCGGCTGCCGTACATAATTTTTGCCGTCTTCTGTCCGGTAACGGACAGATCCCTGATTATCCGGAACAATGGTTCGTGCGTTTCGCCGAGGTTCGTCGCCTCGGCGGGCCAGTAATTCATCTGGGCATTGATGTTGATGGTGTATTTACTGTCCCAGGGCGGCGAGAGCTGGTCGTTCCATATGCCTTGCAGGTTGGCCGGCTGGCCTCCGGGCTGCGAGGAGCTGATCAGCAGGTAGCGACCGAACTGGAACATAAGGGCGACCAGGCCCGGGTCGTTGCCATCCTTGAAGTTCCGTATCCTCACATGCGTATCCTCTTCCTGCCCCTTAGCCCGTCCGACATTCAGGCTTACCCTGCCGAACTGTTTGCGGTAATACTCGACATGTTCGGCAAGCATCTGCCCGTAGGCAATGCCCGAAGCGGATTTGAGCCACGATTCGGCACGCCTGCCCTCGTCGGCGCTTATATCGTCGTAATCGATGAAATTCGTGGCGATCGAGATCAGTATGGTGACGGAGGTTGCGCCGGTAACGACGATCCTCTCCTTTTCGGCCTTGACTTTGCCCCCTGTCGCATCTATCTGCGTCCGGTTTTCGAACCGGACAAGTCCCGCGACCCCTTCGTGATCCGTCCCCGTTCCTTTGAGTATCAGCCTGTTCCCTTTGGCGGCGACCGAATGTTTCGGCAGCGGGGTATTATAGCCGGCGGTAAAGGTTATGCTCTTCTCCCTGTCGGCGGTAATGCGCATGATGATGACGTTCCGTGTGAAGGATGCGAACGTTTCGCGCCTGTATGCAACGCCCTTCGAACTGTATTCCGTCGTCTGCACGGCCCTCTCAATGTCCAGCAGGCGTTTGTAGCCGGTGTAGTTCTCATGGCCAGGGAAATCGAGTATCAGGTTTCCGACGGTCAGGTACGGCATTCCGTTGTGAGGTATGTTTATTTTGTTCAGTACCTCCGCCGCCTCCTTCTCCTTTCCCTCGAGCACGAGCTTTCGCGCAACGGGCAGCGCGTCGCCAAACGCCTCGACATTATTGTCGTGCGGACTTCCGCCCCAGAACGTCTCCTCGTTGAGCTGGATGCATTCCTTTGCCGGATCGCCGAAAACCATCGCCCCCAGCCTCGAATTGCCCAAAGGCAGGGCCTCCGTCCACACCTTTGCAGGTTGCCGGTAACAGAGTTCGAGGTCGGATGCTTCGGCGGCAAACGCGCACGCCAGCGAGAGTACCAACAGTGAAAATTTTTTCATAGCCGATGATTTAACAGTCGGAAATTTATTCATCGAAAATCTTATGCTCCCTGTGTTGCGTTTCGCTCCCCGCCGCCCCTGCATGGAGGGCGGCGGGCGAAACTTCCTGATTAAGCGTTTCCGTACTCTTCGAGCAGCAGCAGGAACACGCTTGTAGTCCATGTGTAGCCCGGGGCGCGCAAGCCCCTGCCCGTCAGCGCGTCGAAATTCTCGTAATTGCCTTTGGCCGTGCGGCTTACCATATTTATAAACCGCACTGCTATCTCGCGGGCCAGCCCGTCATGTCCCGCGCGGCGCAGCCCGTCGATGATCAGATAGGTCGGCGGCGCCCAGATCGGGCCCCGCCAGTAGCCGTCGCTTATATATCGTGGGCTTTTGGGCTCTTCGGTCGCAATGCCAAATTCCGTTAAGAAGTTCTCGCGCAGAATGGCCACGAGTCTGTCCATTTTGTCCCTGTCCAGCACGTCGCCCAGTACGATTGGCATAAGCGTTATGAGCGATGTCGGACTGCTTTCGTGTTCATGTGTGCGGCTCGCTTTTGCCACGAACCGTTCCCCGTTCCAGCTGTGTTCATACAGGCTTTTCAGCAGTTTTTCGGCATGGTCGCGCCAGAATTTCGCCTTGCCCTTGTCGCCCGTCTTTTCGTATATGCGCCCTATCGTCAGGGCCTGCAACACCAGATAGGCGGGCAGGTCGGGCGTTTCCATGAAGAACGATGCGTCGAAAGAGGTGGAATTGTCCCAGCCGCTGTCGCATCCCTGCGGGTAATCGGGTATGCCGTCGCCGTCGCTGTCACGGTAGTCCGTCCACCAGCGAAGCTGCTTTTCCAGATAGAGGGCTGTCTTTTTCAGGGTCGCCGCCGGAAAGTCGAACCTGTCCATCAGTTTGCCGAAGCACCATCCATGCACTGGCGGTTTGGTTATGCCCCACGCCAGGGCTTCGTTGGGGTTGATCATGTCGGGCAGCGCGCCCGTTTCGGCCTGGCGCAGGAACGGCAATTCGAACTGTTCATACGCCGCCTGCCTGCCCGTCTGCGCAATGGCCAGCGCGTTAAAGCAGTGATCCCACGCCCAGACGGAACTCATGTACTTTTTCGACATCAGCATGGCGTCGTGCCCGTAATGCCCCTCGGCGCGCACATAGCACGACCACAGGTTGAACCAGCTCAGCGCGACAAACCCGTCGCCGTCCCTGCACGGCGTTTTTTTGTAAAACGCCTCCCATTCGCGCCTGATTGCGGCAATATCCGCCTTTGTGTCTATGGGCGTTAGCGTCCCTTTTACCTCCTTTTCCGCAATCGTCAAAGCCATCAGTATCTTCCCGTCTTCCTGCTTGACCGACAAGATGTTGCGCCTGTCCAGAGGTTTGGCGTTATCGCGCGGTTTCGACAGGGGGCCGCTTAGAACCCCCTGCCCGCGCTCGACGGTGAACAGCGAATATGACCTGCCGCCGATTATCCTGAACGCTCCCTTTCCGTCCGCCCCTTCGGCTATGCCGTAGCCGTTCGGCGCGTGGTTGAAGACAAAGTCGGGCCCGAAACTTTCGAACACAATCGTTTCGTCGTCCCTGACATAGGCCTCCACATGCCCCGCCGCCGTGTTGATAACTGCACGGGCGGGACTGGCCGATATGGTAAAGTCCGTTATGCGCTCGCCGCCCTTTTCGAGGACGAGCGTAAAGGCCCGCGCAGCGTCGAACACCCTGCGGATATTGTGGATGGTTATCTCTTTCCTGTTCCTGTCTGCCGACAACGCTACATACGCCCCGTAGCGGCTGAACGGCGTGTCGAACACGTCGATAAAATCATTCTCCACGGAATGCGACCCTGCCGGCAGAACGAACAGGAGGGAACATGCACCGATGATCAGGCGCCTTCTCGTTTTTACATCCATAACGTTACATGATGACCATCTTTTTCTCCCTGTACGGCACGGGATATGCCGAGAACCACGCTTCGGGTTTGACGTTGAGGTTGTCCTTGTCGTAGCCCATCACGAAGACCTCGATTTTTTTGCCCTTCATGCTCCCGTCCACAGGGAAGTAGTAGGTGGTGTTGGAGTCGTAGCCGCGCACCGGATACTCCCATGCGTTGGTTGGATACGAACGCGCGCGGGAGGGCGCGCCGACCAGCTTCCCGTCGACCTTCATGGCCGCGTATGCCCCCTCAACGCCGTGCCTGCCGTTGACGGCCACCGACAGGTAGCTCTGTTCGGCAATCTCGTCGAACGTGAAAGTGGCGCCCCACATCGCCTCGCAGGTCATGGCGCGGGCGAAGAGGTTGCTGGCGCGGAAAGCGGAAGGATCCAGCTTTTTGCCGCCCGAATAGACCTCCAGCTCCTGGATCGCAGTGGGGTACGCGATCAGTTTCATATAGCGCATCGGCCCCGCCACAGGAATATTGATGTGCGTGTCGCATATGAACGCCACCGAACGCCACCGTTCGAGATCGGTAGAAATGTCGGCGAAGCGGGCTGTCTGGGGCTGCAGCGGGTTGAGCCGGAAAACATCCTTAACCTTGATAATGACGCTGTCCACGCGCATCTCGCCGCCCAGATCGAGGCGGAAGCAGCCGCCCCTGACACGCTGATCGCCATAGCCGGAACAGTATGGCCAGAAGCCGGTGTTCATGTCGCCGTCAAACAGATACCTGTCCCATATGCCGCGGTTGACGAACATCTCCTGGTTGAAGAACGCATCGCGCGCCGCCTTCACCTGAGGGATGGCCGTTTCGCCCGAACGTTTGAGCGAGCGCGCCTCCAACGGGTTGTTGTCGGCGGCAAAGACCGTCGCCTCGTACAGGGCCGAAGCGTCTTTGGTCACGTCAATGCGGGACAGGTCGGCCATTTTGCGGTGGTAATGCCGTTTCAGCCTCTCGCCCTCGAAGCGGATGTTCATGGTCTTGCCCGCTGTCAGGGCGGGCGCCTTCTGTCCGTCGACGGTTACGCTTCTCCCCTGCAACTTTTTGGGCAGCCGGATCTCGGCCTCCGTGCCCGACAATCCCAGCAGGCGTATCTCTACCGGACGCCCCGCAACGTTGCGCACCACCTCGTAGTCCACACCCTCTACGCCCGGTTCGTCGTCGTATTTGTCGCTTGTCGAGACAAAGAGCAGTAGCGAGCGGAACGCGGGGACGGTAATCTCTATCCTGTCGCCGTATTTATACGTTCCGACGATCTTCTCTATCGGATGGAACAGCCGCACCTTCACGTTCTTGCCCTTCGTGAGGCCGATCTCGCCATTGAGGACAACCGTCTGCACCCTGTCCGTCCATTCGAGATTGCGCAGCGTTATGAGGCGGGTCTGAGCGTCGCCGCGCGATATGGGATAGAGGCCATACTGTTCGGGCAACACCATGCCGTCGACCAGTATGTCGCGGAAGCGGCGGTGGAGGTTGTATATCCTTGCCAGCTTGGGAAATTCGTCGTCGCGCAGCAGCCATGGGTTGCCGTAGATCTCCGGCGCGAGGATCAGCGAGCGGTTGAAGGCCTGCAATATCAGGTCGTCGTCCCAGTAGTCGAGGCACGACGAGAGGCACACGCCGTGATCCTCCGTAAGCCGTTTCAGGTCGGGCGTCAGGCCGCGCGCAAGCACGCCTGCACGATTGTGCGGCGCAGTCTGGTTGTTGCTGATGCCGTATGAATCGACGTAGGTCTCCGCCCCCTCCCAGAGGAATGTCGTTGCGTAGGGCATCCCCTCGTAGAGTTCCAGACGGTGGTTGAGCAGGATCAGGTCGGGGCTGTAACTGCGCGAGCGGGCCATCATGTCGACGAAATCGGCAGCCTTATCCCTGCGCAGCTGGCCGCACACGCCGTCGAACTTGTACAGCGCCCACTCATAGTCGCGGCACAGCGAGACCATCATATCCTTTCGTTCAGCGGCCTGCTCGGGCGTATCGCCGAAGCCGTCGGGCCCGCTCCAGCTGCCGAGGCGCGTGCCCATAGCTTTGGCCTTGCGGTAAATGGCGTCCAGACCGTTGGGGTATTTGGTCTTGAAGCGCTCCGAGCGGGTCGAGCCGTAAAAGTTATTGCCGTCGGTAAATCCCACGTCGAAAGCGTATATGTCAAGTTGCATACCGTACTCGCGGTGCAGCCACTCGAAAAAGTCGAGATTGACCATCGTATGGGCCTCGGTCGACCCTTCGTTCGTGTTGTTGATCCACGAAAAATACTGCGCCCGCGACGGCGTCCGCTCATCCGCCCCCGCAACAGGATAGGTCGGTTGCTTCTGTGAACTTCCAAAAGTAACGCCCGAGGCGAACAGAAATGCCGGAATTAAAAATAATTTTCTCATGATTAAATGGATATTTAAGAGGCTGTCAGCCCGATTAAAAATGTTGCAATATCAGTTTTAATATCATTTGTTTAAGTAGTGTTTGTCGCCGGTGGCTGTTGCGAGGGCCTGCTTGTCGCTGACGGCTATTTTTATCCTGCCCTGCCCGACCACCGAACGTC
>JAIRQC010000073.1 GCA_031256675.1 Rikenellaceae bacterium | reverse complement strand
GCAGTTACGTCGTGCCGGATTCGGTCGGCTGTCGTCAGTAATTTTCCGGCGATGCCTGCCGCGATCAGCAGCCTCTGCCGCGACTGCTATGGCTGTGGTGGCGTGCAGCTTGCTGCCGTGCCACATCGGAATGCTTATCATTCACGTACTCTTTCTTAACGGCACGGTTCGGTAGTGCACCTATCATGCAACTGCCTCGCGTATGTACAAACGAAAGACCACGCATCGCATCTCAACATCCCAAGCCGACAAAAACACAGAAACCATATTTATAAAAAAGCCTCGCACGCAACGTAGAAAAATCAGTTTCTATCCCAGTTCGCTCTCTTTCAGCCTCTCGGCGTTCTCGGCTACGATCAGGTGGTCGATGCAGTCCTGAATGTCGCCGTCCATGAAAGCGCCCAGGTTGTAGATGGTGTAGTTGATGCGGTGGTCGGTGATGCGCCCCTGCGGATAGTTGTAGGTGCGGATCTTGGCGCTGCGGTCGCCGGTGGAGACCATCGTCTTGCGCTTGGAGGCGATCTCGTCGATGTATTTCTGATATTCGAGGTTGAAGATGCGCGTGCGTAACTCTTCGAGGGCCTTGTCGAAATTCTTGAGCTGCGACTTCTGATCCTGACACTGCACCACTATGCCGGTCGGCATGTGGGTCAACCGTATGGCCGAATAGGTGGTGTTGACCGACTGCCCGCCAGGGCCCGATGAACAGAAAGTATCCTTGCGGATGTCGTTCATGTTCAGGTCGATGTCAAACTCTTCCGCTTCCGGCAGCACCGCCACCGACGCCGCCGAAGTGTGAACGCGACCCTGCGTCTCGGTCTGCGGCACGCGCTGCACGCGATGGACGCCGGACTCGTATTTCAGCACGCCGTAAACACCGTCGCCCGTAACTTTCAGCACTACCTCCTTGAACCCTCCGGCAGCCCCCTCGCTCATCGAGTTGATCTCGTAACGCCACCCTCTGGTCTCAATATATTTGGTGTACATCCGGAGCAGATCGCCGGCGAAGATTGCCGCCTCATCGCCCCCCGTGCCGCCGCGAATTTCGAGGATGGCATTTTTTGCGTCCTGCGGATCTTTGGGGATGAGCAGCAGTTTGATCTGCTCTTCGAGGGTGGTTATCAGCGGTTCGAGCCCTGCGATCTCCGTGCGGGCCATCTCGCGCATCTCCTCGTCCTTTTCGGTGGCGAGAATATCCTTCGCCCCGGCCAGATCGCCGACCGCCTTGCGGTAACGTTCGCTGGTCTCGACGATAGGTTGCAACTCCTTGTACTCCTTATTCAGGGAGATAAAACGTTTCACGTCGCCGATCACCTCGGGGTCGGTCATCTGCTGGGCGATCTCCTCGTATTTGAGTTTCAACCCGTCGAGGCGGGTAAGTATAGCGTTGTCTGCCATTGTTTTTCGGATTTCGTTTGCAAAATTAGCTTAAAATTATGCTGTTTCCAAGCGCTGAAATTAAAATTATGCTATTCCCGAGCGTGGAAGATAAAAATCGAGGTCTGCTCCTCATACAAAGTTCGAAAACTATATTTTCATTGCGGTATAGATGTACGCCTCGTCAAAAGTGCCGATTCTGATCGTACCCTCGTGCATCATTAGCAACATGAAGTCGAGATTATTCCGCATCAGATCTACGGCTATCCCTCCTCTACTCCGAAACTGAAGAGATGGTCGCTACCGACACCTTATCTTCGCCCCGTCATTCTAATATGGTAGGAAAATGGAGAAAAGAGGTGATTTTCGACAGTATTTTCATTTGCATGCAGGTGGATGCTGCGAGGTTGTTTGCGAGGGGAAACAGATGTTTCGAGTTTGTTTTCGCGGGGAAATGGTTGTGTGATTTTTTCCCTCTGGCGTACTTTACGCAGCCTTATAAGATTACCTGACGTTTGACAGGCCCCGTATGGCGGAGACATGTGGCAGGCGCTTGTCGGTTCCGTGCTGTCCCGAACGTCGAGGGTAAAGTTGGGCCGGCCTTACCGTGTTTTGCGCCACCGTTACGAAGGCGGTTCCGGTGATTCCTTTTTTATCCTTGTGGCTTTCGGAACGCCGGACTGCCCCGACGGCGTTGCGTATTGGGTAAAGGCCGCCGACCTCTCCCCCGTCGACAACAGGTTCGGGCTTTACGAGAGTGTTGTCGAGACAGGCAAAGGCGGCCTGATCAGCAGGCCGGTTGGTATCGAGAGCTACTCCGCCAGGGGCTTGCGGTCGGCCGTGACGACGACGCGGATATGCTCTACGGCTCGTTCTCTAAAAACTGGTTTTGGCTCGATACCGTCGTGATTGATACCCCTGCAATGGTCGGGGGTATCAACTCCACGCCGGTATACCTTGTCCAAAACCCGATAATCCAGGCGGCCTCCTCGGGCAACCTCGGCCCGATGATAAGCGAGAGGTTCTCTACCATCGTCAATCAGCTTTCCAACGTGCGAGACAGGATTATGGGTGTCGAAATGAGGGTTTCGCAAATTTTAGGCCAGTTTAGCCCCGTCTACTCAATGCTGGACGTTATCAAGAACAAGGTCGACGAGATTCGTGTGGAGTTGTTACCGTAACCATCAACCCGGCCGGAGGGGGAACCATGTTTCGACATAAGACAGACTTATTGATTTGTTTGGTCCCTCCGGCTTTTT
>JAIRQC010000090.1 GCA_031256675.1 Rikenellaceae bacterium | reverse complement strand
TGCAAATAAAGGTAATAGGTGTAACCAATTCACGTAAATATTTAATAAATCCGCAGGGCGTCGATCTTGCCACATACAGGGAGGATCTGGAACTTTCGCCGCACGCCGCTTCGCCGCAGCGTTTCCGCGACGAAATCGAGCGGCTCAACCTTTTCAACTCAGTTTTCGTCGACTGTACGGCCAGCGCCGAGGTGGCGTCAATCTACGAAAGCCTGCTCGAAGCGAACGTTTCTGTGGTGACAGCCAACAAGATAGCCGCATCGTCCGACTACGGTATCTACGAACTGCTCAAAACCACCGCCCGTCGCCGCGGAATCAAATATCTCTTCGAAACCAACGTCGGGGCGGGGCTGCCGATAATCAACACCATCAGCAGCCTGATAAACAGCGGCGACAAAATTCTGCGGATAGAGGCTGTCGTTTCGGGGACTTTGAACTTCATTTTCAACGAGATGAGCGCGAGCGTGCCGATGAGCAAAGCCATCCGCATGGCCAAAGAGGCCGGTTATGCCGAGCCCGACCCGCGCATCGACCTGAGCGGAATGGACGTAGTGCGCAAGCTGGTGATCCTGGCGCGTGAATCGGGTTATCGCCTCGAACAGAGCGATGTACAGAGAAATCTGTTCATTCCTGACAAATATTTCAATGGGTCGGTCGACGATTTCTGGCGCATGATACCGGAGCTGGACGCGGAGTTCGAGGCTCGACGTAAAGAATTGGAAAACAAAGGATTGAGATGGCGCTTCATTGCCTCGCTCGACAACGGCCGCGCCTCGGTGTCGTTGCAGGAGGTCGACAGCCAGAGTCCGTTCTACAACCTGGCCGGAAGCAACAACGTAATATCCATAACCACAGAGCGTTACAAAGAATACCCGATGCAAATAAAGGGTTACGGCGCAGGGGCGAGCGTCACTGCGGCGGGCGTTTTCGCCGACATCATCAGCATCGCCAACATACGGTAAATGAAGTACATAGTGATACTTGGCGACGGAATGGCCGACGAGCCGATCGCGTCGCTTGGCGGTATGAGCCCGCTGCAACGGGCCCGCAAACCGGCCATCGACCGCCTCGCAAAAATGGGGCGGAGCGGCTTGTTACACTCTATACCTGAGGGATTTAAGCCGGGAAGCGAGATCGCCAACCTTGCCATCTTAGGCTATGACGTGGCGGCCGTTTTCGAGGGTAGAGGTTCGTTGGAGGCGGCCAGCATGGGGATCGAAATCGGCGCGGACGAGGTCGCCATGCGTTGCAACCTGATCTGCATCGAGGAGGGGCGGATCAAAAATCACTCGGCGGGCCATATTTCGACCGAGGAGGCGCGAGAACTTATTACATTCTTACAGAAAACGTTAGGCAACTACGATCTGAACTTTTTCGCCGGAGTATCCTACCGTCATCTGCTGAAACTTCGCGGCGGCGACAAGCATCTCGACTGCACTGCGCCGCACGACGAGATCGGCATGCCGTTCCGCAAGGTGATGATCAAAGCCTTGCAATCCTCGGCGCAGAACACAGCAGACATACTTAACGACCTGATACTTCGCTCACAAAACATATTACCTGAACATCCGGTTAATGTCAGGCGCGTGGCGGCGGGAAAGGATCCGGCCAACTCTATCTGGCCGTGGTCGCCCGGCGGCAGGCCCGACATGCCGACGCTGCTCGAAAAATATGGATTACGGAATGGAGCGGTGATTTCGGCAGTCGATCTGATCAAAGGCACAGGCATTTACGCCGGTTTGCAGTCGATAGACGTCGAGGGTGCGACGGGGCTTTACAACACGAATTACGAGGGCAAAACCGCCGCCGCGCTCGAAGCCCTGCGCAAGACCGACTTCGTTTTTCTGCACATCGAGGCAAGCGACGAAGCAGGGCACGAAGGGGATGCAGAGCTGAAAGTCAGGACGATAGAGTATCTCGACAGTCGGGTGGTGGGGCCGGTCATGGAGGCGACTGCCACGTGGAGCGAGCCGGTGACCATCGCGCTGCTGCCCGATCACTGGACACCGTGCAGACTTAAAACCCACGTAGCCAATCCTGTTCCGTTTGTGATCTGTGGGCCGAACATCGTTCCTGACGCTGTGGAGCGTTACGACGAAGAGGCGGCACGTGATGGCGGATATGACGAACTGTTTAGCAGTGAACAGTTTATGGAGGAATTGATACTCAAAAACAAATAATTTTAGCCTTTTTACAGATTTTTTCTTTGAAAATAGCCTAATTCTTTCAAAAAAGCTATTTTCGAGAAACGGCAAAAGATGTTCGAAAACGAACGTCCGCTACAATGCAGTGTTTTGAAAAACGACATATTATATTTGAAAACAGTCAAGTTTGAAAACAGCTTGAAAACATTCGAAAACGGGCAATGCGGCAAATTCACTCTTTTTAAAATAGACTAGCAATATTAAAAACAAGACGATGAAATATTACAGCACCAATCATAATTCAGCTAACGCAACGCTCTCTGATGCAATTATTAAAGGCCTTGCACCTGACAAAGGACTTTATATGCCGGAAAAGATCAATGTTCTGCCGGAGAGATTTTTTGCCGACATCGACAAACTCAGTTTTCAGGAGATCGCCTGCCGCGTTGCGGGGGCATTTTTCGGCGAGGATATTCCCCAAAATGAACTCGACCGCATCACCATTGACACGCTGAATTTCGACGCGCCGCTGATCAAGGTCGCCGAAAACATCTATTCGCTGGAGCTTTTTCACGGGCCGACGCTGGCATTCAAGGACTTCGGGGCGCGCTTCATGGCCCGGATGCTGGCGTGGTCCATTCACCAAAGCGGCGACAAGGAGCACGTAACGGTGCTGGTAGCCACCTCAGGTGACACGGGTAGCGCTGTGGCCAACGGCTTTTTAGGCATCGACGGCGTTGATGTGATTGTGCTCTACCCGAAAGGCAAAGTCTCTGAAATTCAGGAGAAACAGTTCACGACACTGGGCCGGAACATCGCCGCGCTCGAAGTCGACGGCACGTTTGACGACTGTCAACATCTTGTAAAAAGCGCATTTATGGATGTTGAATTAAATAAAAAGTTCAAGTTAACATCTGCAAACTCCATAAATGTAGCGCGTTTCCTGCCACAGGCGTTCTACTATTTCCATGCTTACGCCCAGTTGCGCCGGTCGGGAGTGGAGGGCGACGTGGTGGTGAGCGTGCCGAGCGGCAACTTCGGCAACATCACGGCGGGGCTCTTCGGCAAGCGTATGGGGCTGCCAATCAAGCGGTTCATCGCCGCAAACAACCGCAACGACATCTTTCTGCAATACATCCGCACGGGGGTTTACGCCCCGCGGCCGTCGGTGGCTACGATGGCCAACGCGATGGACGTGGGAGATCCGAGCAATTTCGCCCGCGTGTTGGCCCTGTACGACAACGATATAGCCCGCATACGTGCAGACATTGAAGCCTTTGCGTACGACGACGCCCAGATTGCCGAGTGTATAGCCCGCGTATATAAGGCAACAGGCTATCTACTTGAACCTCATGGGGCTTGCGGATACATGGGGCTGGAAAACGGACTGAGAAAAAATGAAACCGGTATATTTCTCGAAACGGCGCATCCTGCCAAATTCCTCGACAGGGTTGAGCCGATAATCGGGTCTAAGGTGATGATACCAGACAAGTTACAGAAATTTATGGAGGGCGGGAAACAGTCGATCGAGATTTCGTCCGACTTCGCCGATTTCAAGGCGTTCCTGAACGACAGAAAACGATAGCTATGAGACCGTTACGCAACATGCTAATGGCAACGGCCATGCTCCTTGCGGCCTGCACGGGCAAAGGGCCTGAGCATGACCACATAAGGGGCGAGATTGTCGGGCTGCCCGATCAGGTGGTGCGGCTGCGGGCGCTCGACCCCGATATGCGTACTGTCGACACAACTCTATCTGTTAGAGGGCGTTTCGAGTTCGAACTGCCTCGGGTGTTACCGCGGATGATGTTCGTGCAATTCGACAATTTTGCGGGCTTTTTCGTGCCGGTCATCACCGGCGGCGACGTGCTCATAACGGGCAAGTCCGACGAACCCGACCGCTTCGTCGTCGGCGGCACACAGGCGTGCAACGACATGGAACGCTACCGCAGTTCGACCCGCGAACACGAGATGGCAATACGCGCCATCAATCTGGGGCTCAGCGCAATCACGCCCGACAGTTCGCAGTACGCCACCCTGACGGCCAGGCGCGACAGCCTCGTCGGGCTCTGCAACGGGCTGCGCGACGAGTTCATCGACCGTAACCCGTCGAGCGTCATGTCGGCCTACCTCGCGTGGACAAAGCTCTCCGACACCATTTTCGCCGCCCCTCATCCGCGAGTTTATGCTTGCGAGCTGCTCGACAAATTAGACAGTTCCATGCCTGCCAACACATTCATATTAAGGCTACAAAAGGCAGCCAAATAAACAAATGCGCAAGGTTAGTTTTCATACCCTCGGCTGCAAACTCAATTTCGCGGAGAGTTCGACACTTGCCCGTCGCTTCGTCGAGGGAGGGTACAGTCGCGTGGAGAGCCACAAGGATGCAGACGTCTGTGTCATAAACAGTTGCACCGTCACTGCACAGGCCGACCGCAAGACCCGCTATCTCGTTCGCCGCATCCACCGCGACAATCCCGCCGCAATCATCGCTGTCACAGGATGTTACGTACAGTTGCATCACGACGGGGCCGCCGCGCTCGAAGGGGTCGCCATCGCGCTCGGCAACGACCGAAAAGGCGAGTTGTTCGACAGGGTAGAGGCCCTCGTCTCAGGCAGGCAAACCCTCCCTGAGACCGCTTGCGGCGGGTTTTTCGCGGCCTTTTCGAGCGGCGACCGCACGCGGGCCTTCCTCAAAGTGCAGGACGGATGCGATTACCGTTGCGCCTACTGCGCCATCCCCGACGCGCGCGGGCCGAGCCGCAACATTCCGATCGCCCAAGTCGTCGCCGAGGCCGAACGTATCGCCGCCGGAGGTCAGCGAGAAATAGTGCTAACAGGCATCAACACAGGCGATTTCGGCCGCACGACCGGCGAAAAATTTTTAGACCTGCTCCTTGCTCTGGAAAACGTCGCGGGAATCGACCGCTATCGCATCTCCTCCATCGAACCCAACCTGCTGAGCGACGAGATCATAGCTTTTACGGCTCATTCAGAGCTGTTTATGCCCCATTTTCACATCCCGTTGCAGAGCGGCTGCGACCGTATTTTAGAGCTGATGCGGCGGCGTTACACCACGGAACGGTTCGCCGAGCGGGTGTCTGCCGTGCGCAAGGCGATGCCCGACGCATTTATCGGCATCGATCTGATCACCGCCTTTCCGGGCGAGACCGAGGGCGATCATGAGGTAACGTGCACATTCTTAGAGCAATTGCAACCGTCGTACATCCATATTTTTCCCTATTCGCGTCGAGAGGGGACGCCTGCCGCAAAGTTCGACGGGCAGACGTCGGCGGCAGTATCCGAGCGACGTGCAGCGGAATTAGCCCTGCTGAACGGGCGGTTTAATCATCTGTTTTACAGTCGTTTCGTGGGGACGAACGCAGAAATGCTGGTCGAAAGCGCCGATCGAGGCGGGCTGATGAGCGGCTTCACGCGCAATTACCTGCGGGTGGAATTACCATACGACCACGCGCTGGCAGGCAAGCTGATCGACATCAGGCTGGCCTCGGTGGCGGCGTCGGGGGCAATGACGGGAGAAATTTTACGGGCAAAGCAGAATTTTTCCGAAAATATTGCCGATATTATCGAGGAATGATTATATTTGCACTCTCATTTTGCGGAAATAGCTCAGTCGGTAGAGCATTAGCTTCCCAAGCTAAGGGTCGCGGGTTCGAATCCCGTTTTCCGCTCCGGGCAGAGTTTGTCTAATTCTTTCTGTCCCAGCCATTTGGTGCTCTCTGTTTGTCGGCCTCGTTACAGAGTGGGGGCTCTATGCGCCTCGTCTGCCAAGCTAACATAAACAAAAATCGCTCACGGATAATTTCGGCGGAAAAACATGAAAGGTCTGAAAATCAGGCCTTTTTTATTTTTTCGTCCAGCATCGCCAGCACGCGCTGCAAATCTTCGGGGGTGTCGACGGCGACGGTTTCGCTCGCAGTGAGCGCCGTGCGGATGCGGTAGCCGTTCTCCAGCCAGCGCAACTGTTCCAGCGATTCGGCCCGTTCGAGCTCACCCTGAGGCAGTTGCGTTATGGCGCGCAACGTATCGGCGCGATAGGCATATAACCCTATGTGTTTCAGGTATGTATGTTTCGAGCTCCACTCTTCCGGCGGCACGCCGCGCAGGTGAGGGATTGCCGAGCGGCTGAACATCAACGCATTGCCGTAGCCGTCGAGCACGACTTTGGGCGAGTTGGGGTTAAAAATATCCTCACCGTCGGCGAAAGGCTTGACCAGCGTGGCGATCTCGATGGCCGGATCGTCGAACAGTGCGCGGATCTTGACCAGATGTTCCTCTGCCACAAACGGTTCGTCGCCCTGAACATTTACCGCCACGTCGAACCGCTCGCCCGTCGTGCGTTCTATCGTGTCAAGCGCTTCGCCCACCCTGTCGGTGCCGCTGCGATGCGCCTCGGAGGTCATCGCCACCGTGCCGCCGAATGCCTTGACTACCTGCTCGATACGTTCGTCGTCCGTAGCCACGCAGAGATTTTCGAATACGGCGTTCACGCGACGGTAGACCCTCTCTATCATCGTCTGTCCACCGATGTCGGCCAGCGGCTTGCCGGGGAAACGGGTGGAGGCGTAACGGGCCGGAATAATGGCTATGAATCTCATAACAAGTTGTAATGGCGCAACAAATATGCGGGATTTTTCCCAAATTGCCAACATTTTGCCTATATTTGTGCTATGGTTAACGTTTTCACAGAGTTGGGGCGGCGGTTGACCGCCTTCGGCACGGATGCGGCGTCGCGGCAAGTCGTAGAGCGCGCCTGCCGGGCCAACGGCTGGTTCATGCCGGACGAGGTAATCGAGGCGATATCGGCATTGTGCAGTCAAATGCTTGATGGACAAAAATTAACGGAATTTATATCACGTTATAATTTACCTGTTGCCGCGCCCAAAAGGGTAGGGGTGGTGATGGCCGGAAATATACCGTTGGCGGGCTTTTACGATATGATGTGCGTGCTCGTCAGCGGCCATGCGTGCCTTGTAAAACCGTCGTCGAAAGACAGACCGCTGATGGAGTATACGGTGCAGCAAATCAAAGATATAGCCCCCACCGCGCCATTATATTATATGGACGGCGCGGTTGAAATGGAGGCCGTCGTCGCCACGGGCAGCGACAACAGCGGCCGATATTTTCGCAGTCGGTGGCGCGCTATTCCGTCGATCATTCGCGGCAGTCGCTCCTCGGTGGCCATTCTGCACAGCAACGAGACAGTCAGGCAGTTAGAGGGACTTGCACGCGATATTTTCAGCTATTCCGGTTTGGGCTGCCGCAACGTGAGCCGCGTTTTTGTCCCCGAAAACTACCCGCTGCAACACCTTGCCGACGCACTGCAATGCTATTCCGGGGCCGTCAACCCGCGTTACCGCCACAACTATCTACGCCACAGGGCTATACTCACGATGCAGGGGGCGCGGTTTGTCGACGGCGGATTTTTCCTGCTCACCGAGGGCGACGGTTTTCCGTTGCAACTCAGCGAGATAGCCTGCACGCACTATCGCGACGCGACGCACCTCGAAATGCTGCTTGCGCGCGACGAGACGCGCCTGCAATGCATTGTCGCCGACAGGTTTACGCATAAACTTGCCGTCCCGTTCGGCGAGGCCCAGCGTCCGACGCTAACCGATTTTCCCGACGGGGTGGATGTTGTTTCTTTTCTCGAAAAGTTGTAACTTCGTGGTGGATTTGCTATTGCGCGGCTTTTCGGGAAAAGCGCGCAAAAAAACAAAAATGCAAAAATTATGATAACATTCAGGGTATTGAGCGACGAGGACGACTATTTCATTCGGGAGTACGAAGTTCCGTGCAGTATGACGTTGCTTGATTTTCACCGTTTTATCTGCTCCGACATGTGTTTCGGCGAGGATGTTATGGTCTCGTTCCATGCCTCGGACAGGAACTGGACGCCGCTGACGGAGTATACGCTGATGGATATGGGCGAGGGGAGCGCGTCGATGGAGGGCGTGCAACTGTCTGATGTGGCGAACGATGTGCGGCAGCGACTGATATACGTGTTCGACATGCTGGAGGAGCGGGCGCTGTATATGGAGGTCGTCGCGCTCGACGGCACGGAGGCTCCGGCGCGCGTATTGCGCTCTGAGGGCGAGGCCCCTTCGCCGGACGGGGCCACACGCGGCGCGGGTTCGATCTTCGACGAGGCGATGGAGGATTTCGGTTCGTTCGACGGCGACGAGAGCTATGACGACGAGTAGCGTTAACGGTTAACAAGCTCGACACGCCTGCCTCCCAACGGCCTCTCTCGTTCGAAATACCGACCGGCAACTCTTCGACAGAAAACCGCAACAAGCAATATCCCGATTGATGTTAGCACACCCTGACAAGACCCTCGTAATAATTTTAGGCCCCACCGGGTCGGGCAAGAGCGATCTTGCCGTAAGGCTGGCGCAAAAACTTGACACAGAGATAGTCTCTGTCGACTCGCGGCAGATCTACCGCGGCATGGCCATCGGTACGGCCCAACCGTCGACGGAACAGCAGAGAGCTGTGCCTCACCATTTTATCGCCTCACACGAGATCGACGACGCTTTCACCTGCGGTCGCTACGAGACGGAGGCTATCGCGCTGCTGGACAGACTGTTTGCAGTGCGCGACGTTGTGGTTGCGGTCGGGGGTTCGGGGCTCTATATCGACGCGTTGTGCAACGGGATGGACAGCCTGCCGGAGGGCGACCCTGAGTTGCGCCGCGAGTTAATGCGCCGCCTGACGGAAAATGGGCTGTGGTCTCTCGCTGAGGAGCTCAAAAGGCTCGATCCGGAGTATTACGAACGGATCGACCGCCAAAATCCGCAGCGGATAGTCCGTGCGTTGGAGGTCTGCCTGCAAACCGGACGGACATACTCGTCGCTGCGCAAGGGAACCGCGACAAAACGCGATTTCGACATAATAAAAATAGGTATGCTGCTGCCGCGCGAGGAGCTGTACGCACGCATCGACCGCCGCGTCGAGGCCATGATGGAGGCGGGCCTCGATGCCGAAGCGCGGGCGTTATACCCTTACCGTCAGCTTAATGCGTTGCAGACGGTGGGCTATCGCGAACTTTTCGACCATTTCGACGGGCGGCGCTCTTTGGAGAGCGCCGTGGAGCTCGTCAAACGCAACAGCCGCCGTTACGCCAAGCGTCAGATGACCTGGTTCGGCCGCGACAAGGCCATAGCGTGGTTCGACCCGAGAGATCCGACCGCCATAGAGGAACATCTGAAAATAATTTTTCGTCAGGTCAACGACTAATCAAAATTAGTAGTATATTTGTCGCGTCAATTAGCATCCCTACCGCCCCAACCCAGGGGAAAAACAATCTGAATTAAAATACAATATGCAGGACCGCACCTCATTGGAGGGCAAATCCCTTGTCGAATTGAAAGAGATCGGCCGCGCCCTCGGAATCAAGGCTCAGATGAAAAAATCTGATCTTATCGAAAAAATCGTCACAGTATCGGACAGCGGACAGCCTTACAAAGCGTTGCGCGGTCGCGCCGCATCCAAAGTCAAAGCGGAAGCCCGCGATTTGGCGGCTGCGAACGAAGTTCTCGCCCCCACTCAGGCACAGACAGCTCCGGTAACGCAGGAGGCACAGAAAGCGCAGGCCCTGAACCCTGCGCAACTGGCGCGGCAAGGCAGGCGGCCCAAGATCAATTTCGTAAAGGTCGGGCCCGGCGCGCCAAGCGCGTCGCCGGCGCCCGCGCAACAGGCGGCAACGGCGCAGGAACTGCCCCTGACAGTGCAGGCGGAACAGGCCCCGCAGCCACAGCAGGAGAGGCAGAAGCCGTTCCGTCAGCGTTACAAACACAGGGACACATGGCCCGAAAATACGGAAAGCACAGGAGACGCAGAGGTTCCCGACGCGCCTCAACCACAGCCCCAACCTCAGCCCCATATCGACGCGCCGCGCAACGACGCCCAAAGAGAGGGGCAGGGGCGCAAGAAGAAGTATCGCGACGGCAGCGAGCCCAAGGCGGAAGATTTCATCGGGGCGGTGACGGGCGAAGGGGTGCTGGAGATCATGCCCGACGGCTACGGGTTTCTGCGCTCGCCGGACTACAACTACCTCAACTCGCCGGACGACATCTACGTCTCGCCCGCCCAGATCAAGGGTTTCGGCCTCAAACCGGGCGATACGGTCGAAGGCGTTATCCGTCCTCCGCGCGAGGGCGAGAAATATTTCCCGCTGGTCAAAGTCGACTATATCAACGGCTTGCACCCGGACAACATCCGCGACCGCGTGCAGTTCGAGTACATGACCCCGCTGTTCCCCAATGAAAAGTTCAGCCTCACCGGCAAGGGGCACAACACGCTGTCCAACCGCGTGGTCGACCTCTTTTCGCCCATCGGCAAGGGGCAGCGCGCGCTTATCGTCGCCCCGCCCAAGACCGGCAAGACGATGCTGCTGCAATCAATCGCCAACGCCATATCGGACAATCACCCCGAGGTTTACATGATCGTGCTGCTCATCGACGAGCGGCCGGAGGAGGTTACGGAGATGGCCCGCAACGTCCGCGCCGAGGTGATAGCCTCGACCTTCGACGAGCAGGCCTCGCGCCATGTCAAGGTGGCCGAGATGGTGATAGACAAGGCCAAGCGCATGGTCGAATGCGGTCACGACGTGGTGATACTGCTCGACTCGATAACCCGTCTGGCCCGCGCCTACAACACCGTGCAGCCCGCCTCGGGCAAGGTGCTTTCGGGCGGCGTCGACGCCAACGCGCTGCACAAGCCCAAGCGTTTCCTCGGCGCGGCGCGCAACACCGAGGAGCGCGGTTCGCTGACCATCATCGCCACGGCCCTCATCGAGACCGGCTCGAAGATGGACGAGGTGATCTTTGAGGAGTTCAAGGGTACGGGCAACATGGAGTTGCAGCTCGACCGCAAACTCTCGAACAAGCGCGTCTATCCCTCGGTGGACATCATGGCCTCCGGAACCCGTCGCGAAGATCTGCTGCTTAGCAAGGAGGTGCTGCAAAAGATCTGGATCATGCGCCGCTATCTGTCCGAGATGAACTCGGTCGAGGCGATGGAGGAGATCAAAAAACACATGGAGAACACCCGCAGCAACGAAGAGCTGCTCGTGACGATGAATAAATAGTTGCGGGGCCGCGCCGTCATGCAGTCGAGGGCCGCACGCATAATCTGTGGCCCGAAACGCAGTCGAAAAGTTCTCTCGTCATTGCGACCGCATGCGTCGCGAAGCGAGAAGCGTTGCAGGCGTCGCGAAGAAGGAAGCGAAGCGGGAAGCATTACGGGAAGCATTACGGGAAGTGTCGTGGCGGGAGGCGTGGCGGGCGGAGCGAAGCAATCTTGTGCCGGTTTCCGCGGATTGCTCGCTCTGCCCGCAATGGTTTGCAATGACGGAGATTGGACTTTCTCGTTTTGCCCACACGACATTCGCTTCGCCTGATATAACATTTTTACAGCCGCAGCAGAAACTATGGATTTTTTCGCGGACATAGTACAATATCATTTTCTGGGTTATGCGCTGCTGGCCTCCGTGCTGTCGGGGGTGGCGTGCGGCATAATCGGCACGTATGTCGTCAGCCGGCAACTGGTGTTCATGAGCGGCGGCGTCACCCACGCCTCGCTTGGCGGCATCGGCATAGCCTGCTATCTGGGCGTCAACCCGATAGCAGGCGCGATGATATTCTCGCTGGCCACCGCCTCGACCATCGAGACCATCTCCGCGCACTCCGCACACGGACGGATACGCGAAGACTCCTCCATCGGCATACTCTGGTCGGTGGGGATGGCTATCGGCGTGGCGTTCATGTCGCTCACGCCGGGCTACGCCAAAGACATGATGAGCTATCTTTTCGGCAACATACTGACCGTCACGCCAAACGTGATCGTGGCGTTGGGCGCGCTGACCGTGGTGTTGCTGCTGGTGATGGCGCTGGCCTACCGGACGGTACTCTTCGTGGCCTTCGACCGCGACTACTCGCGCAGCCAGCGGATGCCGACGGCGATCGTTTCGCACGTCATGGCGATGTTGACGGCGATGACCATCGTTCTGTCTATCAGGACGGTCGGTATCATTCTGCTGATCGCGTTACTGACATTTCCTGCGGTGATAGCCGGCATGACAACCCGCTCCTACGGACGCATCACCCTCCGGGCGACGGCGGCGGCAGTCCTGGCCAACATAATCGGGCTGTGGATCAGCTACTCTACCGACCTGCCGGTGAGCGTAACGATAATATTTGTGCTCGTCGCCATGCTTATCGCGGCAAAACTGTTAACTTTGCAGGGCCTGGGCCGCCTTGTCCGCCTGAGCGGCTACAACCGCCACGGCCGCAACCGCCCTGGCAACATGGAAACCAGCAAAGCCGACCAATGAAAACCGTACACAAGTTCGTACTCAAGTCCTACCTCGGCCCGATGGTGCTGACCTTCTTCATCGTGATGTTCGTGCTGCTGATGCAGTTCTTGTGGCGTTACATCGACGAACTGGTAGGCAAGGGCATCAGCGTTGGCACCATTTCCGAGCTGATGCTGTACGCCCTGGCGGGGCTCATCCCGATGGGGCTGCCGCTGGCGACGATGCTCGCGGCGATCATGACGATGGGCAACCTGGGCGAGAATTACGAGTTGCTGGCTATGAAATCGGCAGGGATGTCGCTGCCGCAGATCATGGCCCCGCTCATCGTGGTGGCGTCGCTGGTGGCCGTGGGGAGCTTTTTCGTAGCCAACAACCTAGTGCCGTACTCCAACAGAAAAATCTTCTCGCTGCTCTACGACATCTCTCATCAGAAACAGGCCATCGAGTTCAAGGACGGCATCTTCTTCAACGGAATCGAGAACATGAGCATCCGCGTCGGGCATCAGGATCTGCGGACGAAGCTCCTGCGCGACGTGCTGATCTACGACACGCGCAACATGAGCGGCAACATGTCGACCACGCTGGCCGATTCGGGCTACATCCGGCTGTCGGACGACAAGCGCTATCTGCTGGTTACGCTCTACAACGGGGCAATGTACGAGCAGACGCGCAACAAATATCAGTGGTACGACAAGAACACCTTCAAACAGAACCGCTTCGACAAGCAGGACGCCACGATCCCCCTCTCCGGGTTCGACTTCGAACGCAGCAATCCCGAGATGTTCAACAACAGCCAGACCAAAAACATTACGGAACTCGAACATGAGATAGACTCGCTCAGCATAGAGGTGGGGAAGGCGACCAAACAATCCTATGAGCCGCTGCTGACGGGCTACTTCTTCACCCGCGACCACAATCTGGCAAGCAACGCCACCGGCAAGTACCGTTCCGCGCACCCAGGGGCCTATCTGCCCGATTCCCTGAAAAATATGGACGTATACAAGCGTCGCGACCTATACAACGAGGCGCGCAACCTAGCCAACTCGTCGCGCGGATTCTTCACCTTCGACGAGCAGACCGCCAAAGATAACCTTACGAGCCTCTACAAATACCGAGTGGAGTGGCACCGCAAGATGTTGCTGCCGATCTCGGTGCTGATATTCTTCCTGATCGGCGCGCCGCTCGGGGCCATCATCCGCAAGGGTGGGCTGGGGATGCCGATCGTGGTGTCGGTGTTGTTCTTCATCATCTACTACATCGTCAGCATCACGGGCGAAAAGATGGCCCGCGAGGGGACGTGGGACAGTTTCAGCGGCATGTGGCTTGCCACGGGGATACTATTCCCGATAGCCGTATTCCTCACCTACAAGGCCACGAACGACTCGAACCTGTTCAACATCGAGGTGATGATAGACAGGATTAACAAGATAAAACAACTTTTCAAATGCAAATGACCGAAAACAAACCAGCCTGCGTTTGCGCTGTCGACGAGGCTTTGGCGGAGTTCGCCGCAGGCAAGATATTGATAGTCGTCGACGACGAACAGCGCGAGAACGAGGGCGATTTCGTCGTGGCCGCCGAACTGATCACCCCCGAAGCGGTGAATTTCATGCTCCACCACGGACGCGGGGTGATGTGCGCGCCGCTGGACGAGGCGCGTTGCCACGCGCTGGAACTCGACATGATGGTGGCGAGCAACACCTCGATACTCGGCACGCCGTTCACGGTATCGGTCGACCTGCTGGGCCACGGCTGCACAACCGGCGTGGCCGCCACCGACCGCGCGGCGACCATTCGCGCGCTGGCCGACCCGTCGACGCGCCCGTCGGACTTGGGCCGTCCGGGGCATATATTCCCCCTGAGGGCCAAAGAGAAGGGCGTTTTGCGTCGTCCGGGCCATACGGAGGCGGTGGTGGACATGGCGCGGCTCTGCGGACTGCAGCCCGCCGGGGCGCTCATCGAGATTATGAACGAGGACGGCACGATGGCGCGGATGCCGCAACTGATCGAGCTGGCGCAGCGGTTCGGGCTGAAAATAATGACCATAGCCGACCTGATCGCCTACCGCCTGCGTCGCGAATCAATAATTGAGCAGGGCGTAGCGGTGGACATGCCCACCGAGTGGGGCCACTTTCGCCTCGTGCATTTCACCCAGACGGAGAGCGGTTTGGAGCATCTGGCGCTGGTCAAGGGGCAGTGGGAGGAGGACGAGCCGGTGCTTGTACGCGTCCACTCGTCGTGCGCCACGGGCGACATTTTCGGGTCGTGCCGTTGCGACTGCGGGCCCCAGCTGCACGCCTCGATGGAGATGATCGAGCGGGCGGGCAAGGGCGCAGTGGTCTACCTCAATCAGGAGGGGCGCGGCATAGGGTTACTCAACAAGCTGAAAGCCTACAAGTTGCAGGAAGACGGCTACAACACCGCCGAAGCCAACGAGCAGTTGGGTTTCGGCGTCGACGAGCGCGACTACGGGGTGGGGGCAAGCATCCTGCGCGCCGTGGGCGTCAAACGTATGCGGCTGATGACCAACAACCCGTTGAAACGTGCCGGACTGGAGGGTTATGGCCTGTCGATCAGCGAGATAGTGCCCATAATCATCCCCCCGAACAAGCACAATCTCCGCTATCTTGAGACCAAAGAGCAGCTCATGGGCCACACGCTGGGGCTGTTCGGACATTGACGATCGGCAACGATGAGTTCATATATTTAATCTATTCAAATATTTAATTTATGACGGTCGGGCGCGAGCTGAGAATCATATATATGGGCACTCCGGAGTTTGCCGTCGCATCGTTGCGCAGGCTGGTCGAGGCGGGCTATAACGTTGTGGCTGTGGTGACTGTACCCGACAAACCTGCCGGACGGGGACTGCATTTGCAGCCCAGCGCGGTGAAGGAGTACGCCATGTCGGCCGGATTGCCTGTTTTGCAACCCGAAAAGTTGCGCGACCCTGCGTTTGTCGAAGCGGTGCACGGGTTGCGGCCCGATCTGGGTATCGTTATAGCTTTCAGGATGTTGCCCGAGGTGGTGTGGTCGATACCGCGCCTCGGCACCTTCAACCTCCACGCCTCGCTGCTGCCGCAATATCGCGGCGCGGCGCCAATCAACTGGCCCATAATCAACGGCGAAACACTGACCGGCGTCACTACATTTCTGTTAAACAGCGAGATAGACAAGGGCGACATTCTGGCACGGACAGAGGTGGCCATCGCCCCTGAAGAGACCGCCGGGACGCTGCACGACAAGTTGATGGCCGTCGGATGCGACCTGGTCGAGGAAACCGTCGAGCTGCTGGCCTCCGGCGGCGCAGCAGCCATCCCGCAGCTCGAAACGGACGACCTGCGCCCCGCCCCCAAGATATTCCGCGACGACTGTCGGATAGACTGGGGTTGGTCGGGCGGGCGCATTGTAAATCTGGTGCGCGGCCTGTCGCCATATCCGGCGGCGTGGAGTGTGCTCGCAGGGCCCGACGGTCAAGAAATTACGGTCAAGATCTTCGAGGCCCTCTTTACTCCGGGGACAGAATTGCCAGCGGGGTCAACAGTCAGGGCATGGAAGTTGCCCGCAGGGTTGACAGTCAAGGTAGGGGAGTGGTCTGCCGGTTCGATCGTTGGGGCAAGGGAACTGGCTGCGGGCTCGATAGTCTCGGACGGGAAGAGCTATATACGTGTGGTTTGCGCCGACGGGTGGGTCACGCTCAAAAGGCTACAACTCGCCGGCAAAAAAATCCTCACAGCAGAGGAGTTACTGCGAGGGTTCAAGGCGTCAGAATATCGAATGGAATGATAAATAATGAACCTAATTTGCTGATCGTACTACATTATTGTTTATTTTTGTGAAGCAATAATAAGTATCATGCAACCAGATTATCAATTTACTATTCATTATTTTCTTGATAATGACACTCATACAATGGATGCCATTATCCATAATGAGTTAGAGAAACAGCTGCTTAAAGCTATTCAAAGCCTCCAACTTTTATTTGATAATAAAATTACAGTAAAAGTACAAGCTAAAAAAGAAGGTGGCTTACAAGATAATTATGAATTAATAATTGCAGCGGCGGCGACGACAGGAGCATTAATTCAAGGAATCAATGCATTTATCAAATATTTTTTCAGGCAAACATTCACAAATCAGAGGAAGCAAAGAATAACGCCGAAGAAATAAAAATTAAAGTCGAAACTATAAATGCAATAAAACAACAAATTAAGGATGGGAATATGGATGAAGAGAGTTTTGATGCATTTTATGGAGACAATCCATATTTAATGAAAGTTAAATCTCGCTTTTTCAAGAAGATTTCAGAAGCAAAGCAAGTTGAACAGATTGAGGTATCATCTCCTCATATGAAATATCAAACACTAATCAAAGCAGGAGATTTTCAGTCTTGCATATTGTACGACGCTAAAGAAGTTTCAACAAATACGGAAGCAGTTAGAATATATATAATTGCTCCCATATTAGATCGAGGACGAAAAGACTCTTGGAAAGGAATTTATGACAATATTCCGATAGATTTCAAAATTCAAGATAAAAACTTCAAAAACCAAGTTGATGCTGGCTATATTTTATTCCGCAACGGCTCATATATAGACTGTGAACTTGAAATCACTACCATCGAAACTACTGAAAACAGCATTAAACCCAAATACAATGTACTCACTATAATCGGATACGGTGACGACAACAATTACAATAAAGTATTAAAGAAAAAACGAAAAGATAAAACTATAGACGCTAACGATGATTCAACGCTATTATTATTCGACGATAATAGTTATAAAAAGACGCAGGATCAAAAGAACCCTGCGTCAACTAAACCCAGCTAAACATCTCTGACGTTCTTTTACACCTTCTCCAATTCATACTCCCGTTCTCCGAGGCCGATCTTTTCGGCGTGGGCGAGGCCGGACTGCCAGTCGGTGTCGGGATGGATAAGGCGAAATTTGTCCACACCTTCGCCGCGAGGCCCGTGCACGTGAAGCCCGTGAAACTCGCGAGACCAGTGGTGGCCGGAATCGTGAGCGCAACAACTGGCACACTCTTCGTATTTTTCGGCTAACTTGCTGCCGCCCAGCACGGGAGCGGCGGTCACGAGGTCGGCGCAGGCCTGATCGAGGGCAACGGGATCGAACGACGCAGCGATGCCCAGGTCAGGGACGATGGCGGCGTCGTTGTGGTTCCAGCAGTCGCACTCAGGCGAGACATTCATGATAAAGCTAACATGGAAGTGAGGCTTGCCAAGCAGCACAGCCTTAGTGTATTCCGCAATCTTGCAGTTCAAGTTCTCCGACGTGTCCCACTTGTCGAGCACCGCCGCGTCCCACTGGCACAGCGCCACGCATTGCCCGCAACCCACACACAACGCATAGTCTATCACCGCTTTACGGCCGGCGTCGAGCGCGATGGCCCCGTGAGCGCAGTGACGGACGCAGATGTTGCACCCGATGCAGTTGTCGCGCACAACCTTTGGCTGCGAGCCGGAGTGCAGCTCGAGTTTACCGGCGCGACTGGCGCTGCCCATGCCCAGGTTTTTCAGCGCGCCTCCGAAACCGCTCTGCTCGTGCCCCTTGAAGTGGTTCATACTCACCACAATGTCGGCGTCGACAATGGCCGAGCCGATCTTAGGGGCCTTGCAGAACTCGCCGTCGATGGCCACCTCGCGCACCTCCGTCCCTTTCAGTCCGTCGGCGATGATGACGTTGCACTTGGCGCTGATCGGGTTGAAACCGTTCTCCATCGCGCTTTGCAGATGGTCGACGGCGTTCGAACGGCGGCCCGAATAGAGCGTGTTGCTGTCGGAGAGGAACGGCCGTCCGCCGAGCGAGCGGATCAACTCGACCATCCGCGCGGCGTAATTGGGCCGTATGAATGCCAGATTGCCCGGCTCGCCGAAGTGTGTCTTGATGGCGACGAACTGGTTACGAAAATCTATCTTCTCGATGCCCGCGCGGCGGCACACGCGCTCCATCTTGTCCGTCAGCCCCGCCGACGGCGAGGTGCGCAGATTGGTGAACCAGACTTTTGACATGAACTTAGCACAATTTATACCGAGCTTATTATATTGAAATCATCTCTATGTTTCCATATTTCAACGGCCTTTTCTATATAACCGTTAATATTACTTATAAAATCATCCCATTTAACGGTCTTAATATAAAAACACTCTCCTTTATATGTGGATTGTCCGCAATCGCAAGTTCCCATAATAGGATGTTTTGTATTGAACATATTCTTTTTTAGTATCGTAAATAATTGCTCTGTAAGATGTGTGATACTATTGGCTCTGATAATAGTAATCGTATGTTCCCTTCTCATCAGGCAGCACAACTCCCAATACGGCATTTGTTTTACTATTTTGTCCTTGTCGCGACTGTTCTTTTAGGGAATATGAGATTTCCCAAGGTATCCATTGATCTTTTTCCGGTTTATTTTCTTCTTTCATTCCTTTTGAAATAAACACAATAGTAACAGAACTATCAAATATTTTATCACCAAGTTTTGAGCCTATTGTTGAATCAGCAAGACTACCCATATCTTCTCCATCATCTTCTCCTTTATAAATATGGTCGCTTTTATCTAACTTATTCTGTAAAATATCAACATAGTCTCTCACTGTTGGCGAGTAGTTATTCGGCAATTGTCTGACAAATTTATCTGCATACTTATACGAAACAAAAATCTTTTTACCCATGGCTACAAGCAATTTATAGTTATACAATCTGTATGTTGTAAAATTAATCCGCCAAGAAAAAGAAAAAAGACGATTGTACCATAAAGACTCGCCATCGTTTTGGAGAAAAATACATTACAAAAACAATATTGTCCACCCTTAAACTTTTGTATTGGCATTTAATAAGGTTTTATTTCAACATCATTTTTTAGTCCAGTAACATTATTATACACTCCTCTAAATTTTCGTTCTTGTTGTAAATAATACGAATCCAAAAACCAAAACAGTATTGTAGGGGCGATAGCTAAAAACACAAACATGATATTGGATGTTGTCGCATATATTGCCAACAATGCTGATACAATAGTTACAGCCATTCCCTTTATCTGAAAGGAATTTGTGTTCATCCGTGTAATTACGTTTTGAATGAACTCAAAATGTTGTCGCTTGCTTTCTTCGCACATCTCTCTCAGAATATTATTCTTACAATACAACCTTCCTTATCAGTTCTCCTCCGAGCCTCAACGCTCGTTCGTTGTCGGGCAGGGTGTGGTGGAGGCGTTCGGGGAGCGACTTGCTCAGGCCGCGGACGGCGTTTTCGAGCGTCACAACGGGGCGTACGGTGAGGTAACTGCCGAGGATCATCATGTTGAACATCCTCAACAGTCCGCGCGATGCGGCTTCGGCCGTGGCGTCGATGATATAAATGTCGACGTCGGCGCGCGTCGGGTGGCGGGTGATGCCGTTGGCGTCGTAGATCAGCGCGCCGCCCGGCTTGACCATCGACTCGAACTTGTCCATGCTCTGCTGGTTGAGAATGATGGCCGTGTCGAACTCCTGCACAATGGGCGAGCTGACCGGATCGCTGCTCACCACCACCGTCACGTTGGCCGTGCCGCCGCGCATCTCCGGGCCGTAAGCCGGCATCCAGCTCACCTCGTAACCCTGCATCATGCCCGAATAGGCCAAGATCTTGCCCATCGAAAGAACTCCCTGTCCCCCGAACCCGGCGATTATCATCTCTTCGTTAACCTTTGCGCTCATACCAAATATATTTTTTGCAGTCGGCCCGGAATGAGCCTGCTCCATTCAAAAAAGGCTTTCGGCCTTGCAAGGCAATGTCGGCAGCCCGCAGCCGCCGGATGCGAAGGGCCGACTCATCGCCCTGCGGCTTGCGTCGCATCCTCCGCCGTCTGCGGGACGATGGACGCCATTACTCTTTCGACAGCGGGTAAAACGGCATCATGTTCTCGTCCATCCAGCGGTTGGCCTCAACGGGCGAGAGTTTCCAGCCGCTGCTGCACGTGGCCACGAACTCCACAAACGACAATCCCTTGCCTTCCATCGAGTTGTCGAATGCCCGCCGCAAGGCCTTTTTGGCGCGGCGAACGGCCGCCGGCGTGTGGACGCTCTGACGGGTGAAGTAGCACACCCCGTCGAGCTGGCTGATAAGTTCGCCCGCCTTGAACGGGAAGCCGTGCAGTTTGGCGTCGCGACCCTGCGGCGTGGTGGCGGTCTTCATGCCGAGCAGGGTAGTGGGGGCCATCTGGCCGCCGGTCATGCCGTAGACGGCGTTGTTGACGTAGATCACCACGATATTGTCGCCGCGGTTGGCCGCGTGAATGGTCTCGCCGGCCCCGATAGCGGCCAGATCGCCGTCGCCCTGATATGTGAAGACCATTTTTTCGGGGTTGAGCCGCTTGACGGCCGTCGCCACCGCGCAGGCCCGCCCGTGGGCCGCCTGCACCCAGTCGATGTCTATGTAGTTGTACGCCAGCACCGCGCATCCGACGGGCGTTATGCCTATGGCGTTGCTCTCCATGCCCATTTCGTCGATCACCTCGGCGATGAGCTTGTGTATCGTGCCGTGGCTGCACCCCGGACAGAAGTGCATCAGCACGTCGAGCATCAGTCGCGGCTTTTTATATACGAGCTCTCTCATTTGTCTGTAAATTTAGAGGTCAACGCCTCGAACACCTCGTTCGGCGAGTGTATCACCCCGCCCATGCGACCGAAATGCTCCACGCGGGCGCGACAACCCACCGACAGGCGCACATCCTCGACCATCTGCCCCGCGCTGAGCTCCACCGAGAGAAACCCCCTGGCGTTCAACGCCGAAAGCTCCGCATAGGGGAACGGGAAGAGGGTTATCGGACGGAACAGGCCGACGCGCAGCCCCGCCTCGCGGGCCAGCTCAACCGCCTTGCGCGATATGCGGGCCGAACAGCCGTAAGCCACTATCACATAATCGGCATCCTCGCACAGAAAGCTCTCGCAGCGCACCTCGTTTTCGCGCATGGCTTTGTATTTTGCTTGCAGTCGGTGGTTGACCCCCTCCTGCACATGCGGGTCGAGCTGCACCGAGGTGACGATATTGCGTCTCTCTCCGGCGGGCTTGCCGGTCAGGGCCCAACTGCGGAGGTCGCGGGCTATCTCCTGCTGCGTGCGGCGGGGCAGGGCGGGGGAGAGCGTCACCTTCTCCATCATCTGCCCGATCACGCCGTCCGAAAGTATCATCACCGGATTGCGATACCTGAACGCCAGATCGAAGGCCGTGAAGATGAAATCGTACATCTCCTGCACCGAGTTCGGGGCCAGTACAATCATGTTGAAGTCGCCGTGGCCGCCCGCCCTTGTCGCGAGGAAGTAGTCGCTCTGGCCGGGCTGTATCGTACCGAGGCCGGGCCCTCCGCGCGAGACGTTGACCACCACGCAGGGCAGCTCGGCCCCGGCCATGTAGCTTAACCCCTCGCCCATAAGGCTTATGCCGGGGCTCGACGAGGAGGTCAGCACCCTCTTGCCGGTCGACGCCCCGCCGTATATCATGTTGATCGCCGCCACCTCGCTCTCGGCCTGCAACACCACCATGCCTGTGGTCTCCCACGGCCGCAGCTCCATCAGCGTTTCGAGTATCTCGGACTGCGGGGTTATCGGATAGCCGAAGTAACCGTCGCAGCCGCATCTGACGGCCGCCTCCGCCACCGCTTCGTTGCCTTTCAGCAGTTTTATCTCCTGTTCCATTCTATTGCTCGGTCCTTTCTCTGTAAACCGTTATGCAACTGTCGGGGCAGACCAGCGCGCAGCCCGCGCAGCCCGTGCAGAGGTCGGGATGGGCGGCGTACAAATAGTTGTAGCCCTTGCCGTTGACCTCCCTGTTGAGCTCTATCACCTTGAACGGGCAGGCGCCGAGGCACACCCCGCACCCCTTGCAACGCTCTTTATCTATAACCAGCGTACCTCTGACCTTTGCCATAACGTTTCTTCTTGCATACTATTATTTTGACGGCCACAACCAGCATCCACAGCATTATTGCCGCCAGCACAATGTCTTTCAGCACCGTGAGCGTCACGTTGACCGTCGGGGCCGTCACAGCGAACGGATCAGTGCCCGCATAACGGAACCACGGCTGGAGAAAAATATGCACCCCGTCGTCGAACTCGACCGACACTCTGATATATGTGTCCGACGCCGTGAAGCGATAGCCCGCCTGCGCCGAGCGCACCTCGCGTTTAACCGCGCCGTTCTGACCGATAAACCTGATCGCAGCCTCGCGCGAGAAGCGCACGCTTACGGAATCGCCTGACAGCGCAACGCTCTCCACGCGAGGCAGATTGCGGATCGCCGCGCGCTTGACGGTGGTGTCGCCGTCGCCGAAGTTGGGTATCTTCATAGCGTAATAGCGTCCCGCGCGGAGCGTTTCGAGGACGTCGGCATATTTCAGCGACGGCGTGGCGAGGAAGTTGCAGTCGGTGGCGATGTCGTGGGGGCGGTCGGTGTTGTGCGAGTCGTCGCCGGCCAGGTCGAACGACGGTATGCCGCTCGAGAGGGCGTTATCCCAGTAAACGGACGATCGCGCCATGCCGCTCTCGGCCTCCATGCAGCGGTAGCCGGTCAGGTAGCGCATCTCGTTGGGGCTGAAACAGAGCGTAAAGTTGGGATGGTTGACGCACAGCAGGTCGGCGCGGCGGCCCAGACGATTGAGCAGGTACTGTTTTTGCCAGCGCGTGACGGGCAGCATTATGTCGACGCTGTTCAGACTCCCGGCCCCGAAGATCAGCTGGTGGTACTTGAACAGGTTAATGCCGTGTTCGTAGACCGGAATGTGATACTCGGTGCGCGCGACGGGCTCCCACTGCGTGATGTGGTTGTAGTTTGAGATGCCGATGATGTCGTAATCGTAGCTGCGGTAGTCCCACACCACGTCCTTCGGCAGTTTGGCCCCGTTGGTCAGGCCGCCGTTGAGTTTGGAGTGGGCGTGAAAATTGGCCTTGCGCCACTGCGTAGCGGTGTCGAGCCCGCTGTACGGGTCGTAGATATTCTCCCCTGCGAAGGGTTTCGGCCCGGCAAAGCGGTAGACGGGGGCCACGAGAAACCCCCACAGCATCCAGCCGAGCAGCAGCAACAGGAAGACCCTGAGCGCTTTCCAGATCACTACAAAAAGTTTCATATCATTCAAATGTATGGATAACCACCCCCGAGCGGAGTTTCGGTTCGAACCACGTCGTCTTGGGCGGCATGATGTTGCCCGTGTCGGCGATGTCGGTCAGCTGGCGCATCGAGACGGGATAGAGTGCGAATGCCGCCTTCATCTCGCCGCTGTCCACGCGCCGTTTGAGCTCGCCGAGGCCGCGGATGCCACCCACGAAATCAATCCGTTTGTCGCGGCGCAGATCCTTGACGCCTAAAATTTTGCCCAGCACCAAATCGGAGAGCACCGTAACGTCCAGCACCCCTATCGGGTCGCTGTCGTCGTAGCATCCGGGCTTGGCGGTGAGGCTGTACCAGCGGCCGTCGAGATACATCGAAAAGTTGTGCAGCCTCTGCGGCGAGTAGATCTCCGTCCCCATATCGCGCACCTCGAAGTCGAGCCTCAAAGCGTCGACCAGCTGCTCGGCCGTAAGGTTGTTCAGGTCTTTCACCAGGCGGTTGTAGTCGATGATCCTCAACTGGTTATCGGGAAAAGCCACCGCAAGAAAATAGCAGGTCTCCTCTTCGCCCGTATAGCCCTTGCCCGCATTTTTCATCCGCTCCT